>JBMTAF010000121.1:0-2009 GCA_049428425.1 Candidatus Nanopelagicales bacterium | reverse complement strand
GTGGTTATCTAGCCCAGTAATCCTCTTCCCAAAACAAACCCCAAGCAATTGCTTGGGGTTTGTTTTTGTCCCCTATAGCCAGGGTGTCAAAGGTCGACGATCACTGGATCTAAGATTGTGCTCTTGACTAAAAATGGAAGATAAATGGCAATTAACTTGATCGAGGCTCGCGGTCTCACCAAAAAATATGGTGATTTCACTGCAGTTGATGGGATTGATTTTCAGGTAAGTAAGGGCGAATCGTTTGGTTTGCTTGGACCAAATGGTGCTGGCAAATCGTCAACAATGCGAATAATCGCAGCTACTTCACAACGCACTTCTGGTGAAATAACAATTTTAGGTAAAGACCCGGATCTGCATGGACCGCAAATCAGAGCACACCTTGGAGTAGTGCCACAGCAAGATAATTTGGACACGGAACTTACCGTTACTGAAAACTTGTTTGTTTATGGCAGATATTTTGGCTTGGCGCCAAGTTTCATTCGCGGGAAGATTGAAGAATTACTTGAGTTTGCTCAATTAACTGAGAAGCGAGATGTGAAAGTTGATGCGCTTAGCGGTGGCATGAAACGTCGGCTAACGATTGCCCGCGCATTAGTGAGTGAACCAGATATCTTGATGTTAGACGAACCCACAACCGGTTTGGATCCACAAGCCAGACACATTCTCTGGGATAGATTGTTTAGATTAAAAGAGCAGGGTGTCACATTAGTAATTACAACTCACTATATGGATGAAGCCGAGCAGTTATGTGATCGACTAGTTGTTATGGATAAAGGCAAAATTATGGCGGAGGATTCGCCAGCGGGATTGATTAAGGCATATTCCACTAAGGAAGTTCTAGAAGTGCGATTTGGTTCAGATCGCAATGCCGAGATGAGCGACAAACTAAAACCGCTTTGCGAGCGACTAGAAGTTTTGCCAGATCGAATTTTGCTATATGCCGATGATGCGGAACATGTTCTGGAAACATTAACCAAACAAGGAATTCATCCAGTTACCTCATTGGTAAGACGAAGCTCACTAGAAGATGTTTTCTTACGGCTAACTGGTCGGAGTTTGGTCGAGTAATGAGTACGGCTACCAAACCAAGAGAAGTAAAGCGATTTGGTGCGCTTTATGTTGCTGAGTATCGTCTTCGGAACATGATGAAGTTCAAAGCACTTATCGTCATGGTTTCAGTAGGTAATCCATTTCTTTATTTGTTGTCTATTGGAGTTGGAGTCGGCGCGTTAATTGACGCCAACAATTTAATTGACGGCGTCCCATACCTAACCTTTCTAGCACCGGCACTGCTGGCAAATGCGGCAATTGGTGGTGGCATGGATGAAACAGTTTTCCCTACCATGCAAGGTTTTAATTGGGGTAAATTGTTTTATGGTATGAACTCAACGCCGCTAACTGGTAATCAAATAGCACTTGGCGTATTTCTGGCAGCTATGGCGCGTGTAGTGTTTTTGGTTACGGTGTATTGGGCGATCTTGTATCTGTTTGGTGCGTTAGAGTCACCAAACTCTTGGCTAGCAATCCTCACTGCAGTTTTAGCGGGTGCCTGCTTTGCTGCCATGATGTTGGCAATTGCCGGCAAGATGGTCAATGAAGATCTCTTTTTCACTTTCATCAGCAGATTTGTAATTGTTCCGCTGTTTTTGTTCTCGGGCACCTTCTTTCCGTTGAGCTCAATGCCAATTTTCTTGCAGTGGATTGGCTGGATTTCGCCGCTGTGGCACGCAACCGAGCTTGGCAGATTTCTGACTTACGGCAGAGAGATCTCTAGCCAGATGGTGCTTGTCCACATTTTGTTCCTTAGTGTGATTCTGATTGTTGGACTATTTTTTGCACTTCGGATTTATACCAAGAGGCTGGCAAAATGATCATTGCCACAGCAGTAGAGATAGCTGATAGTAGAGCAGATCGAATTGGTTCAAAATTTTATGCCAGACGCGCTCGATCGGTTTTGAATCGCAATTTCACAGCATTTAAATCATCAACCTGGATGGTAGTGCTAT
>JBMTAF010000120.1:0-2011 GCA_049428425.1 Candidatus Nanopelagicales bacterium | reverse complement strand
AAGAAGTTAGCCCAGGCACAAGGAAGAGATTTTCGAATTGCACTTGTTGGTGCTGGCCAAATGGGTCGCGGTTTTGCATCTCAATCCCATCGCATGGGTCTTAGCGTTGCAGTAATTGCAGATATTGATCCAGCACGTATCCAACAGGCATATCATGATCTCAAACTTGGCGAAGCGGTTATTTCATCTGATGTTGCCGAACTAAATCAAGCCATTGAAGCTGGTAAGCCAGCTGGAACAACTGCCGCCGAAATAATTCCACAACTCAATGTTGATGTGGTGGTTGAAGCAACTGGTGTGCCAGAGATCGGTGCCAAAGTTACCTATAACGCGCTAATCAACAAAAAGCATGTTGCAGTATTGAACGTAGAGTGTGACGTCACGGTGGGTCCAATTCTGCGAAAAACAGCGGAAGATAATGGCGTGCTGTATTCGGTCTGCCATGGCGATGAACCAGTTGAAGCAAAAGAACTAGTGGATTTTGCGTTAGATCTGTCGTTTGAAATCGTTTGTGCTGGCAAAGGCAAGAACAATCCGTTCGAACCACTTTCAAATCCAGATACAGTTGCTGATCGAGCAAAAGCCAAGCATATGAATCCAAAGATGCTAGCTAGCTTCACTGATGGTTCAAAAACCATGATTGAAATGGCAGCACTAGCAAATGCCACTGGACTTAAATTAAGTAAGCGCGGAATGATAGGACCTGCGGCAACTGTTAAGACATTGCAGGATGTATTTTCGCTCAAAGCTGATGGCGGAGTGCTAGAAGAAACTGGCGTAGTTGAGTACTGCACCGGCGATGTCGCACCGGGCGTTTTTGTTGTGGTTCGCACCGACTCACCATATGTAGCTGAAGAAATGAGTTACTTATCTATGGGCAAGGGTCCTTACTTCGCACTGTATCGGCCATACCACTTAGCCAGCGTGGAAGCACCATTAACAGTTGCCAAGATGTTGGTTGATGGTCGATCATCACTAGTAAGCGGTAAGCGAATGACTGAAGTGATTGCTGCAACTAAAAAAGTGCACCAGGCGGGAGAGAAATTCGATGGTATTGGTGGCTTCTCCGCCCGAGGTGTTACCGACCGAGTTGAAGATGCGCTGCAAGATAACTTAGTTCCAATTGGTCTGCTGCAAGGCGCTACCGCCAAACGAGAGATCCCGGTTGGTGCGTATGTGACTTATGATGACGTGGAACTTGATACCACTCAGACCATCTACAAACTGCGCCAGGAACAGGATGCGCTAGGTTTGTAAGGTGAGTAATTCACCAAAACGAATCGCGGTAATTCTGGCCGCTGGTGCTGGAAATCGAATTGGTGCTGGCATCAACAAAGTCTGGCTGCCACTTGGTGGTCAAGAGTTGCTCACCTGGAGTTTTAAGTGGTTGATTGATACCAAACTCTTTTATCGATATGTCTTAGTGGTTCATCCATCGGAGCATGAAAAAGCCAGATCTGTGCTGCGGGCTTATGTTGATGCCCCCGTTGATTTAGTTGATGGTGGTGTGACCAGGCATGATTCTGAGCGACATGCGTTGGAGTATTTAGCCCCGGCAATTGAATCTGGCGAATGTGATGTGGTGTTAATTCATGATGGCGCAAGACCACTTACCTCACCTGCGTTAATTACTGAGATTGTGAAAGCTGCTGAAGAACATGGCGGCGCAGTGCCATCCTTGCCGACTTCGGTGTTAACCGGTCACGCCAATCAGCGCGGTGAGATCATCCGAGTTCAGACGCCACAGGTGTTTCAAGCCCAACCGCTGTTGACCAGTTACCGCCAAGCTGAGATTGATGGTTTCCAGGGTTCAGATACCGCGATGTGCATGGAGAGATACGCCCCAGAGCTCAAAATCATGTGTGTCCCAGGAAGTGCACAGAATATTAAGGTCACATATGCCCAAGATTTGATTTTGGCCGAGCACATCTTGGCTTCGCACCACTTTAATTTGCATACTAGGAGTCATCATGGATAGTGGCAAGCAAGAGGTAGTGCTCCGCTGCGGGGT
>JBMTAF010000119.1:0-2056 GCA_049428425.1 Candidatus Nanopelagicales bacterium | reverse complement strand
ACGTGAATTCCACGTTCGCCAGTCTTTCCGTTCTACAGCGATACCGATTCAAGCAAAAGCCATCAAGCGGGTACTGATAAGCGTTGGACTGGGGCTGAGCCTACCCTGATTTCTAGCTGATAAAAAGCGGCGGTTTTTCCCTGTGAATGAGGTGGTTTTCGAGCCTGTTTCAATGGAGTAACGGGAGACAGAAGTGAGATGTCCAGAAGTTGTCGGGAGTAAACTTAAAGCATGAGTGAAAATGAGAAGCAAAAGTCTATTTCATTAATTGTCGCTGCTGCGATTATTGCGGTTGCAATGGGACTTGGATTGAATCAAGTGGGTTCAGGTTTTGCTGCTCGCTCTAATGAAGGAATCTCCGTCACCGGCTCAGCTAGAGTAAATGCAACAGCCGATCGTGCTGTCTGGTCTTTGAATGCCGAGCAGATTGCACCAACATTGTCAGAGTCAGTACGCAAAGTTGAAGTTGCTACAAAATCTGTCACTCAATACTTAACAGATGGTGGAATTCCAACGACGGCAATTGAGTTTGGATCCGTCTCGGCTTATCCACAAGAAGAGTATTCAAATGGGAATAGCACTGGTCGAATTTTGAATTATCGCGCTTCTCGAACCATTACGGTGCGCACCGATGACGTGGAGTTGGTTTCAAAGTTAAGTAATGGCATAGGCGCATTGCTGCAATCAGGGGTTAACGTTTCTAATTACGGTCCCCAGTACTACGTCTCTAAGTTGAATGAACTTCGACCTCAGCTTTTAGAACAGGCGATGGAGGATGCAAAGGTTCGTGCTGAAGCGATTGTGAAAGCAACTGGCGGCAAGGTCGGCAATGTGATGAGCGTACGCTCGGGTCCATTCCAAGTTACTTCTCCAGACTCCGTTGATACCTCAGCTGGCGGTTATTACGACACTCAAACCATTGAAAAGACCATCACCTCAACAGTCACGGTGATGTTTGATGTCGATTAATTAGCCAAACCTGAACGCTTAATGCGCTTACCGTAATTTTATCTTTTGGTTTTTTCAGTGTTGGACTGAATTCATTTATAGACTCTGCCGAATTAAAAACGGTGCGGAATGAATCGCCCCAATCCTGATTAGGCAAGGTGAATTCATAAACCTGGTCTGCGCTATTTAAGACGATGAATAACCCTTGATTATGGGTGGCGTCAACGCTGAATGCTAAATGACGAATTGAGCTGTCCTGCCAGTTATGTTGGCTCATCTCATTGCCATCCCGATCAAACCAGGCAACATCTTTGCGGTTGGTATCTTGATCGATTTCGCCGGTATAAAACTGCTCTGCAGCATCAACCATGTAGCTGGTCCTAATTCGAGATAGAGCGGCAACGGTCTCAATCAAGTCTTCTTGCTGAGGATTCGGATTCCAATTCAATTTCCACCCACCCAGAAAGTTTTCCCAGTTATCGCTCTGGTCCTGGGTCGACAAAGAGTAAGCATTGTTGGATCCATTTTGAGATCTAGATACCTCATCGCCCATATTTAGCATTGGGACACCGGAAGAGAGTAGCAAGGTTGCCAAGATAGATTTTTGTAATTGGATACGTTTTGAATTTATGTCTGGATCATCTGTTGGACCTTCGAATCCAACATTCCATGATCTATTTTGCTCACTACCATCGCGATTATCTTCGGCGTTTGGGCCATTGTGTTTGTTGTTAAAGGAAACTAAATCACGAAGCGTGAAGCCATCATGCGCAGTAACAAAATTGATAGATGAGGTTGGCCCGCGGTAGTAGAAGACATCATTTGAACCGGCGACCCTTGATGCCAAATCCGATACACCATTGCTGTGTCCGCGGGCGCTATCGGCGAGCCAGAATTGCCGGGTTGCATCTCGATACGCATCGTTCCATTCCCGCCACGGATGTGGGAACTCGCCTAACGCATATCCTGCGACATCCCAAGGCTCTGCAATTAATTTTCGCTCTCGGAGTATTGGGTCTGAGCAGATAGATGAAATCAATAATCCGTGGGTATCTATTCCCTCGCTGTTGCGTGAAATAGCTGTGGCTAAATCAAAGCGAAATCCATC
>JBMTAF010000118.1:0-2090 GCA_049428425.1 Candidatus Nanopelagicales bacterium | reverse complement strand
GGACACTACCAATCGCAGATCCACGAGTTCTAAAGCTAAAAGAAAGTGCTGCCGCTGCCGCAAATTTGCATGACCCGAGAGTGCTTCGGGTCTTGGATCTAGTTGCTGATGAAAATTTATTCGGGGTAATAAGTGAGTGGGTGCATGGGGTTACGTTGGCAGAGCGAGTAATTGGGCGAGCACCGCTAAAGGACGCCGAAGTTATAGTTGCCAATCTGATTGAATGTTTAACCCAAGCAGAAGCACAACAAGTAATTCATGGTGCGCTCACGCCAGATGAGATTGTTTTAACGCAAGCGGGAATTCGAATTCGAGGATTTGGTATCGCATCAGTTTTAACTGAAAGCGCCAGCATCACACCTCAATCTGACTTTGCTGCCGTTGGTGCTATCGGTTATGCCGCGGTAACTGGTTACTGGCCGCTGCTAGCTAACTGCACTCTGCCACCAGCACCAAGTAATGCTGGAGTGGTGGCGCTGCCATCCCAGATCACGCCAAAGATTTCTGCCGCGTGGGATCAGTTAGCGAAAGAAAGCATTCCAACAATTAATCCAGCAGCAGACTTAAGTCGATCTGTTGCCGAACTAAAAGATTGCTTCACTTCAACTAAAAAACCAAAACTTGGATCCCTGCCAAATATTGATCTGCCGCCATCCACAATTACCAGAAGTGGCTTAATTGGTGCGCTAACCACAATTGCGGTGCTGTTAGTTGCGGGCTCAGCGTTGTTCTTCACTTCACTTAGCAATAATCCAACTACAAATCTGCCTAGCGATAATCAGACTGGCACCGACTTACGAAATGAAATACTGCCAGTAGCTTCAGTTTCATTATTGGCTGATAGTGAATTATCCGCAGTTGCAGATCCAACAAACTTCAGCGTGAGTTCCGGTCAGGCGATTCAACTAAAACTTCGGGAGCGCCGCACGGTGCAGCGAATCGAGTTAGATATCTCAGTTGGTGGCACAAACTTAACTGCGCAAGTAACATCAGATGCAATTACTTCGCAATCCAGCACTGGCAAATTAGGCGAGCTGGCAGATGCGCCAACAACTGCGATTGTGTTTGGCCCTAGGTTCATTACTGGCGAATACATCACCATTTGGGTGGAAATTCCAAGCGGCCAGTCAGTGCAATTTAGCCGAGTGGCTGCTTATGGCACGCCGTCCTAACTAGACTACGCCTTATGTCGACTAAAGAAAATCCTGCGCAATTAGCAATCATTGGTTCTGGTCCTGCCGGCTACACCGCCGGAATATATGCGGCTCGAGCCCAACTTAATCCGTTGTTGTTTGAAGGTGCGGTAACTGCTGGTGGTGCGCTGATGAACACCACTGAAGTGGAGAACTTTCCGGGATTTGAAACTGGAATTATGGGACCGCAGTTAATGCAGCAGATGCGTGCGCAAGCAGAACGGTTTGGCACCCAATTTGTTACTGATGATGTGGTGCAAGCAGATCTCTCTGGTCCAGTTAAATATTTGAAGGATGATCGCGGCAATGAATACTGGGCTAAAGCTGTCGTGCTTGCCATGGGCTCTGGTTATCGAGAGCTGGGAATTCCTGGTGAAAAAGAATTATCTGGACATGGTGTTTCATGGTGTGCGACATGCGATGGTTTCTTTTTCCGCAATCAAGTAATTGCGGTCGTTGGCGGTGGCGACTCAGCAGTTGAGGAAGCTACTTTCCTAACCAGATTTGCCGAAAAGGTTTATCTAATTCATCGCCGCGATTCGCTGCGTGCTTCAAAGATCATGCAAACCCGAGCTGAAACAGATCCGAAACTAGAGTTTGTTTGGAACACTGAAGTAACAGAAGCAGTTGGCAAAGATGGCAAACTAAATCACATCAAAACCAAAAACACCGTTACTGGGGATGCTGGCACACTTGATGTAACTGGTTTGTTTATTGCAATTGGTCATGATCCGCGAAATGAATTAGTTAAGGGTCAGGTTGATTTAGATAGTGAGGGTTATGTTTTAGTGAAACCAGGTAGTACGGCAACTAATTTGCCTGGAGTATTTGCCTGCGGTGATTTAGTGGATCACACCTATCGACAAGCAATTACTGCTGCCGGTAGCGGTTGCGCCG
>JBMTAF010000117.1:0-2095 GCA_049428425.1 Candidatus Nanopelagicales bacterium | reverse complement strand
CACTTGATGTCATCACCAAGCTTGATTAACTCATCTCGAAGTTCAGCTTGGCGACCACCATTTTTGATGTACCACTGCCTGGTCGTAACAATCTCTAGCGGCTTGTCACCTTTTTCAAAGAATTTAACTGGATGCGTAATTGGTCTTGGCTCACCATGTAAATTACCGGTTTCAACCAATAACTCAACGGTTTGCTCGCGCGCAGTGTGAACAGTTTTGCCAGCAAGTCTTTCGTAGGCTTTGATGGCGGCAGGTTCCGTTAGCCAACTCGGTGTGCTTTGGGAATATCTGCCATCCCAACCAATTACTGGTCTGGTTGCCAACTGCAGTTCACGCCACCAAGTAACGTCCGTTAGGTCACCAAACGTACATACCATTGCAATACCGGATCCTTTTTCTGGATCTGCCAACTCATGTGCCACTACTGGAACTTTGACGTTGAAAATAGGACTGATTACTTCACTGCCAAACAGCGGTTGATATCGCTCATCTGATGGGTGAGCAACTAACGCCACACAAGCCACAATCAATTCCGGCAGAGTGGTTTCAATGAAGACATCGCTGCCATCTGGCTTTTTAAACGAAACCCGGTGATATGCGCCAGGCCGTTCGCGATCTTCCAACTCTGCTTGAGCAACTGCAGTTTGGAACGTCACATCCCAAAGTGTTGGTGCCTCAGCTTGATAAGCCTCACCGCGCTCTAGATTTTTTAGGAACGCTCGCTGCGATAAGGCGCGGCATTTATCATCAATTGTTTGGTAGGTAAGCGACCAATCAACGGATAAGCCGAGATATCGCCAAGTGGCTTCAAATGCTCGTTCATCTTCGGTGGTTAGTTTTAAACAAAGCTCAACAAAGTTTCTTCGAGAAACGGGAATTTGATCTTTACCAGGTTCTGCTGGCGGCACAAAATTTGGATCGTAAGGCAAACTTGGATCGCATTTAATTCCATAATAATTCTGTACGCGTCGCTCAGTCGGCAAGCCGTTGTCATCCCAACCCATTGGATAAAAGACTTCATAACCTGCCATTCGCTTATATCTGGCAACACAGTCAGTGTGGGTGTAGGAAAAGACGTGGCCGATATGCAGCGATCCGCTCGCAGTTGGCGGCGGCGTATCTATTGAGAAGATTTGGTCTCGGGTGTGGTTTGGATCAAATTTATAAAGTTGGTTAGCTTCCCAGGATTTGTCCCAGCGCTCTTCCAGGCCATCAAGACTTGGCTTGGCTGGCAGCAGCGGATACTTTAATTGTTCGGTCACGGGTCAGATCCTAAGAGCATCCCGCTCTAGACTGCGCCGTGTGCTGAAAGACCTCGCCGATATCACTGCCACCTTTGCGCAGCGAGCAGCTGAACATCGGATAAACCCCTCATTAGACCGGGTCCGCAAGGTGCTCGATGCACTTGGTGACCCGCAAGGGATGTTTCCGGCAATCGTGATTGCAGGAACAAATGGCAAGTCCTCAACCACCCGAATGATTGATCAGCTGGCCCGGGCTCATGGCATCCGCTCCGGCGCCTACACCTCACCGCACCTAGTCTCGATGACTGAGCGCATTTTGCTCGATGGTGAGCCGATTGCGGAAGATCGATTTGTTGAAGCACTCAATGAGATTTATCCGATCATCTTGATGATGGAAGAGCGGATGGGCGAGAAGTTAACTGGCTTTGAGTTGATGACTGTCTTAGCGCTGAGTGAATTTGCAGCAGCACCAATGCACATGGCGGCATTAGAAATTGGCATTGGTGGCACTTGGGATGCAGTTAACGTGATCGATGCTGCTGTTACTGCAATCACCACAATTGATATGGATCATCAGAAGTGGTTAGGCGACACGATTGAATCAATCGCTGGCAATAAAGCCGGCGTGATCAAGCCAGGTGCAATTAGTGTGGTGCAGAAACAATTACCGGCTGCATTAGAAGTAATTGAGTTAACTGCAGAACAAATGCAAGCAACTTTGTTATTGCAAGATCGTGATTATTTTGTAACCACAACAACTGCAGTTGGTGGTCAGTTGATCTCAATCACAACACCAAGAGAGTCTTATCAGGATTTGTTTCTAGGTGTTCACGGTCCACATCAAGCAGTGA
>JBMTAF010000116.1:0-2107 GCA_049428425.1 Candidatus Nanopelagicales bacterium | reverse complement strand
TAGGACGTAACGCCGATCGAGATCTAGATGCCGTGCTCGCTTTCTTTGATGCGGCTGATCGAGCAGATCGAAATTATCAAGGATCAATTTCAGTTCGAGAATTTATCGATGAAGTAAGCGCGCAAGATGCTGCTAGTGAGGTGTTAATCAAACGAGCAAAGATAGGCGTTGCGGTGCTTACCGCGCATCGAGCGCGTGGTCGCGAATGGGAGAAAGTTTACTTAGTTGATCTGCAAGAAGGAGTTTGGCCGGCAGCAAATGTCAGGGAATCCTTAATCGCGCCAAGAGACAGCGATCAGCAACGAGCGCGACTTGCAGAAGAGCGACGACTAGCAGCTGCAGCAGTCGCTACGGCAAAACAGCAGCTAATAATTGCCGTGGTTGATTCCAAGCTGGATCAAGGGAGCGCGCCATCAGGAATATTGGCAGAAGTTGAGTTACCAACAGCTATTTCAGCCGCACCACCATCAGTATTAACCGCTCGTGGATTGATCGCCCAACTTAGAGCCATCACTACTGATGAAAATGCAACCGCTGCATTAAAAGCGGCAGCAATAAGCCGGTTGGGCTATTTAACTAACCTGACCGATTCCAGATTTGCGCCGGCAAGACCTGATTCCTGGTGGTTTCTGCCAGAGCGAACTCATTCTGATAAACCAATCATTAACCCGGATCTGCCACCAATAGTTAGTGGATCGATGCTAGAGAGCATTACTAAATGTCCAACTCAATGGTTTTTCGAACGTCGCTTAGGAATCAAAGATCAACCAATTGCGAATACCGTAATTGGTATTGCGATTCACTCGGTTGCGGAGAAAATAATCAATCAGAAATTGGATTTAGATACCGCATATCATGAATTAGAAAATTTATGGCCGGAGCAGGTTTTTGAAGCGCCCTGGCAGTCACGTTTGCAATTTGGTGAAGCTAGAGCAATGGTTGCGGCGATTCATCGATGGCTGGTTAATTCAGATGCAACAGCGGTTGGTACTGAAGTCTCATTTAAAGTTTTGCATGCTGATTTAGGTGTGGTGCTGGTTGGGAAGATCGACTTATTGGCTGAAAATAACTCTGGCGAACTTGAGATCTCAGACTTCAAGACCGGAGCTGCTAAACCAACCCAAGCAGAAATTGCCAAGCATTCCCAGTTGGGAATTTACCAATTAGCAGCTGAGATAGATCAATCCATAAATCCAAAGCAACTGCCCGTCACAGCCAAACTAGTTCAGATTAGATTGAGAAATTCCAAGGATCAAGTTGTTGAACAACAAGCGCCACCATTTACTGAACCACAGTGGTTGATCGATCAGATTACGGTGGCGAAAACCAGACTAGAGGCAGAAGACTTGCCAGCAAAGCCTGGTCAGCAATGTAGAAATTGTCGAGTTAGAACCGTTTGCCCAGCGGTACCTGAGGGAGATCAGGTGACATCGTGAATCAACCAGTCGATCTGACCCAGTTAAGTGAACAGCAGCAGTTTGCGGTTAGTTATCCGGCAAAACCGGTAGCAATAATTGCTGGTGCTGGAACTGGCAAAACCACAGTAATGAGTGCGCGAGTTGAAGCGTTGATTCGGTCAGGCGAAGTGGATTCAGCAGCAATTCTTGGACTTACTTTTACCAATAAGGCCGCAAGTCAGTTGCGCACTCGAATTGCAAAGCAATTAGGAAAGAAATATCAAGACCAGTTACCCACAATTTCAACTTATCATTCATTTGCTCGACAATTGTTAATCGATCACGGTGCCGCCCTAGGCATTGAGCCAGATCATCGAACACTAACGGATTCGGCTAGAGCGCAACTAGCGTTAAAAGTATTGCGCAACACCAAATTAGATATCAACCACTTGAATTATGCTGCCGGCCGATTAGTGGAATTGATATTGAACCTCGATGATTTACTCGCGGAGCATCTGTTACCGGCAGAAGATCTCGTCAGCTTTGATACTAACTGGGTTGAACAACTACATCTGTTAGCGACAAATGAAGATATTAGAACGGCAATCAGAGTTGCCATCGAACGAGGCGAACTTGTCGAGTTGGTAAAGGAATTTAGACAGGCAAAACAAGTTGAAGGGCTAGTTGATTTTGCAGACTGCAAAATCAAC
>JBMTAF010000115.1:0-2202 GCA_049428425.1 Candidatus Nanopelagicales bacterium | reverse complement strand
TAGCACAGCGCGGTGCCTATGGAGTTACCTTTCATGATGATGATTTGATTCCTTTTGGTTCATCAACCGCAGATCGCGCCGCTCATATTGCCCGCTTCAAGAAAGCACTAGATGAAAACAATATGAAGGTGCCGATGGCAACCACCAATCTATTTAGCCATCCAGTATTTAAAGATGGTGCTTTCACCTCTAACAACCGTGATATTCGTCGTTATGCAATCAGAAAAGTAATGACCAATATCGAGTTGGCGGTCGAACTTGGCGCCCACACCTATGTTTGTTGGGGTGGTCGTGAAGGTGCAGAGACTGATATTGGAAAGGATCCGGTAGTAGCCCTAGAAAGAATGCGTGAAGCATTCAACATCTTGGGCCAGTTTGTAATTGATAAGGGTTACAACATCAAATTTGCTATGGAGCCAAAGCCAAATGAACCACGCGGTGACATTTTCTTGCCAACCATCGGTCACGCTCTGGCATTCATTAACTCATTGGATCATCCTGAGTTGGTAGGGCTAAACCCTGAGGTTGGACATGAGCAGATGGCTGGACTTAACTTTGTGCATGGCATCGGCCAAGCTCTTTATCACAAGAAACTTTTCCATATCGATCTCAATGGTCAACATGGTCCGAAATATGACCAAGATTTAGTTTTTGGTCATGGAGATTTGAAATCAGCTTTCTTCTTGGTTGATCTTCTAGAACGTTACAACTACGAGGGTCCAAAGCATTTTGATTACAAGCCGATGCGCACCGAGAGTGATGAAGGTGTCTGGGCATCAGCTACTGCAAATATGCGTACCTATTTGATTTTGCAGGAGCGCGCCAAAGCCTTCCGTGCAGATCCGCGCACCAAGGCCGCCTTAGATAAATCAGGTGTTAATGAGCTAATGCAACCAACTGTTGCAAATGGCGAAGGCTGGAAAGAGATTGCCGCTGAAAGCTTTGATGTTGAGGCCGCTGGCAAACGTGGTTATCACTATGAAGAGCTGGATCAGCTCGCTTTGGAATACCTAATCGGCGTTTACTAAATGAGCCCGATTGTTGCTGGAGTTGATTCATCAACCCAATCAGTAAAAGTTGTGTTGCGTGATGCTGACTCTGGTGAGTTGGTTGCCTCAACTTCACGCCCTCATCCTGATGGCACTGAGGTAAACCCTCTAGAGTGGAAGAAAGCATTAGATAGCGCCTTATCTGAGCTAAGTAACCACAAAATTCAAGCCATTTCTATTGGCGGACAACAACATGGCATGGTGGCCTTGAATTCAAAAGGTGAGGTAATCCGTGACGCGTTGCTTTGGAATGACACCAGATCTGATGTTGCTGCCCAACAGTTAAATCAAGAAATCACCGATATTCATTTACGTACCGGATCACAGTTAGTCGCTTCTTTTACCGCCAGCAAGGTGCGCTGGTTAGCAGATCATGAAAAGGAAAATGCCAAGCAGGTCGCCGCGATTGCGCTGCCTCATGATTGGCTCTCCTGGCAGCTGACTGGAGCGAAAAGTTTGGATGACTTATTTACTGATCGCTCTGATGCCTCTGGTACCGGCTACTTTGATCCGGTAAGTAATGAGTATTGCAGAGATATCTTTGCCGCTGCCTTAAGAAATGATCGCCAAGTAGTTTTGCCAAAAATAATTGCACCGAACAGCTTTGGTGGCACTTCGACCACAGGTATTCCAATTGCTTGCGGTGCTGGTGACAATGCTGCTGCAGCTCTCGGCTTGGATGCTGGCGTAGGAGATTTAATTATCTCCCTTGGCACTAGTGGTACTGCCTTTGCGGTCAGTGATACCTCTACCCATGATGTTTCTGGTGAAGTGGCTGGCTTTGCTGATGCCACAGGAAACTTTTTGCCACTTGCCTGCACCTTAAATGCAGCGAAGATATTTGATACCGTCGCACAAACTCTCGGAATTTCCTTCTCAGAATTCAGTGAATTAGCACTTGACGCCAAAGTTGGCGCAGAGGGCTTAAGAATCATTACCCATTTTGATGGCGAACGCACCCCAAATCGCCCGCAGGCAAAAGGTTTATTCACCGGCATCACTCACAACAACTTCACCAAGGCCAACATCGCTCGCGCTGCGATTGAGGGTGTTATCGCTGGCATGGTTTATGCCACCCAGGCCTTAGAAAAACTAGGAGTTAAGTACTCTCGAGTTCTTCTTATTGGTGGTGCTGCTAAAAATATGGCAGTGC
>JBMTAF010000114.1:0-2207 GCA_049428425.1 Candidatus Nanopelagicales bacterium | reverse complement strand
AAGTCCTTTGCTCGAGCTACTTGAGTGCCCGACCAATAGCCATCGCTCATCGCGAACTGAGTAGTGCCGGCAAGTAACTGAGATCGGCCTGAGCCTGATCCAACCGATCCGTACTGAGCAACTCGAATTGCTGGATTAGTAGCGTTGTACTGGGAAATACATTCGTCCATGAAGCCCTTTGCGAAGCTAGCTCCAGCACCTTTGATTTCGGTATTTGCAGAAGCGGCTGGGGTTAATCCGCCTGCCAACAGTGCAGCTACAGCTAGCGCACTAAATAATTTAACTACACGACGCATGTATGCGTTCTCCTTCTTGAGTATTCCCGGACGGGATGAGAGAAAAATACGTTTCGTAAGCAACCAGAACTTGATGCCCCAGACAACTCCAGTTAGCCGAAAAGTGAACAGTCGGTTAACTGGGTTGAGATTATCCGAATCGACCGTTTACGTAGTCAGAGGTTCGCTGGTCGATTGGGTTTCCAAAGATATCTTGCGTTGGACCGTGCTCTACCGCGTAACCAGGATTATTGTCTTCGGACAAGAAAAATGCAGTGTAGTTAGCAACACGCTGCGCTTGCTGCATGTTGTGAGTAACAATTACGACAGTCATAAACTCACTAAGTTCACGAATAGTTTGCTCTACTCGAAGGGTTGAACCTGGATCTAGCGCTGAGCATGGCTCATCCATCAGTAGCACATGTGGGTCAACCGCAAGTGATCGTGCGATGCAAAGACGCTGCTGCTGACCACCAGAAAGTGAGCCACCAGTGTTGTCTAGTCGATCCTTCACTTCATTCCATAACCCAGCTTGCATCAATGATTTTTCAACCAAGTCGTCTTGATTCTCATTGTTAAGTTTTGCAAGTTTTAAACCTGACAAAACATTCTCCCGAATCGTCATGGCTGGGAATGGATTTGGTTTTTGAAATACCATGCCGATTCGCAGTCGAACGTCTACTGGATTCACGCTTGGGTCGTAAATGTCTTTTCCTTCAAAAACAACTTCACCAGCAAGTGCGGCGCTAGGAATCAACTCATGCATTCGATTTAGAGTTCTGATGTATGTTGACTTACCACAACCAGATGGACCAATTAGGGCAGTTACCGAATTCTTTGGAAAATTCAAATTCACGTCAGCCAAAACCATTCTTGGGCCGAACCAGACATATAGGTTCTTTGAAGCAAGCACCAAGTCAGTATCCGGCACTCCGGCGCCTTGGGTCTTTGGAGCTACAAATGGCATAGCCTCAACTGTACTGGTCATTTCTTACCCTTCTTTCGATTGCCGCTTAAGACGCGGGCGAGTGTGAAGAAAACAATTACGATTACCAGCAGCACCAGCGCCGCCGAATAGGCGCGAGCTTGCTCGGGGGCAAATGGCTGCCGAACGCCATTGAAGATATAGAGCGGCAAACCAGCCATTGGCCCTTCTATTGGGTTTATGTTTGTCTTAGCTGAGCCGAAAATAGTGAAAACTAATGGTGCTGTTTCACCGACTACCCGAGCAATTCCCAACAACATTGCCGTAACTAGTCCCGATTTGGCGGTTGGAATTACCACCATACTTACCACTCGCGCTCGAGATGCCCCAAGTGCTAGTGCGGCTGAACGGAGATCCTCTGGAACTAATCTAAGTACTTCTTCTGCAGTTCGAGCTACAGTTGGCAGCATTAAAATTGTGTAAGCCAGCGCGCCCATGAAACCATTGAATTCAAATATGCCAGTGAAAATCAAAGTTGCAAAGATGAACAAACCGGCAACAACTGAAGGTACACCGCTCATTGCTTGGACAAGACCCTGAACTAGTACTCGGCTTCGCCCCCTGACCTCAGTTATATACACCGCAGTTGCAATTCCGATTGGAACCGAGATCAAGGTTGCAATACCAACGATTATTAACGTTCCTAGAATTGCATGGCCAATACCACCATAGCCCAGCGGTGAGGTTGGGGTGATGTACTCATTATTCTGTATCAAGAACTGCCATTTAAGTGCTTCAAGTCCCTTGGTAAGGACTGACCAAATTACCGAGCTCATTATGGTGCCGATAAACGCTAAGGCAAATCCAATGGCAGATATCAGAATTCCATCACTGACACCTCTTTTGCCACGGTGCAATTGACCAGCAACCGCTCCGGCCGCGATCTGAAGTATCACAAACATTATGCCAGCAACAACTGAAGAGAGAATCCCAATTTGATAAGCCAG
>JBMTAF010000113.1:0-2209 GCA_049428425.1 Candidatus Nanopelagicales bacterium | reverse complement strand
TTTGCGAAGCTTGGATCATCTTCCATGCTCTTTAGTCGAGCAATCTTGAAGATGGTTAGACCAAATAGGCACTTAGCCAAAATGTCAGCAACGGTGTAGCCGATCTGTCGGGCTACGAAGCCGTCAGCACCGGTGAAGAACTCGGAACCGGTCCAATCGCCAATCATTGGGAATAGATAGGAGATTGGATATACGCCCCAGGTGCCAATTAGCAATAGGCGTAGACGTCCGATAGTTGCCTTCACGGCAGCTGGCTGACCTTCTAGTGACTTGGTTAGCTCAACGAACAATACGTACAAGATGTATACGAATGGCAGTGTTGAGAGGAAGCCCCAGATGGCTTTTGGTCCAAGCTCAGAGGTGATTTCACCTGGGTAACCCAAGATGATCATCAGCGCTGAAGCTGGAACTAGTTTGGTTAGAAGTGAGGAACGACGTGCAGCTGGTAGTGCTAGAACAGCAACTACTTCAACTAGAAGTAGTGGCACAGTTAGCAACCAGTCGACGTAGCGATAGGCCTCATTGAATACTTCGTTGCCAGCAGCTGCTTCTTTGAATGAATCAAAGATGCGCCAGTAGTGATAAGCCGCAATGAATGTCACCATTGCAGATGCAATTAGTGCCAAACGATATTGTGGCAAAACACGTGGCTGTGCTACCAACATAAATACAGTGGTTGCCAACATTGATGCTAAACCAAGTGACAACGCGTTATAAATCAGATCGAACTGACCTTCAGAAATTCCGAATGTCTGTCCGCCCGTGATTTTGATTGTTGCAAAATCCACTCTGCCTCCAGCAGGTCGGGGTGGGCAGGTGCCCATCCAGTCGCGGCTTTTGGCCACGGCATAGACCAAATCATTCACAGAATCCCAAAGTTGCGCAAGTTTTGACTAAGTTTTTTAGATGAATTCTTGATCCCTGCCCCGCTCTTAGGGGGAATTACCCCCCTGCCCCTACGCTTAAGCCGTGATAGACGCGCCGATAGGCATCTTGGATTCTGGGGTGGGAGGGCTCACCGTAGCCAGGTCCATTATTGACCAGCTGCCCCAAGAGTCCATTTATTACATTGGCGATACCGAGCACGGCCCGTATGGCCCAAAGCCGCTGGCTGAGGTTCGAGAATATGCGCTGGCCGTAATGGATCATCTGGTGGCAACTGGGGTAAAAGCAATTGTGATTGCCTGCAATACCGCCAGCGCTGCAGTGCTGCATGACGCCAGAGAGCGATATCAGATTCCAGTAATAGAAGTCGTACGTCCTGCAGTTAGACGTGCGGTATCGGTTACCAAGAACGGCAAAGTTGGCGTGATCGGCACCGCTGCCACTATCAAGTCAGGTGCATATCCAGATGCGTTTGCTGCTGCACCAAATATTGAAGTGATTACTAAGGCCTGCCCGAGGTTTGTGGAATTTGTTGAACGTGGCGAAACTGCCGGCTCGGAAGTGATTCAGACTGCGCATGAATATTTAGACGAGTTAGTGAACCAAGGGATAGACACGTTGGTTCTCGGTTGCACCCACTATCCGCTATTAACTGCGGTTATTTCTTACGTGGTTGGACCAGAAATCACTTTAGTATCTAGCGCTGAAGAGACCGCGCAAGATTTGTTCCAGGCGTTATTGGAAAAAAATTTACTTCGTCCCGCAGGTTCCACTCCACCGCAACATATTTTTGCCGCAACTAAGAATGCTGCCCAATTCCAGGAATTGGCCAAGCGCTTCTTAGGTCCCGTCGTGCAGGGCGCAACGCAAGTTTCCATCTAACGAAAGAGATTATGACTAGATCAGACGGCCGAAGTGCCAACCAGCTACGACCGGTGACTTTCAACATTAATTGGACCTCTGCGCCAGAAGGCTCGTGCTTAATTGATGTGGGAAATACTCGGGTGCTTTGCACCGCATCTGTGTCACCCGGTGTGCCGAGGTTCAAAAAGGATTCGGGAGAAGGTTGGATCACTGCCGAATATTCGATGCTGCCAAGAGCCACTTCAACCAGAAGTGATCGCGAAAGCGTAAAAGGAAAACTTGGCGGCCGAACGCAAGAAATTTCTAGATTAATCGGCCGCAGCATCCGATCTATTGTTGACATGAAAGCACTGGGCGAAAACACCATTGTGATTGATTGCGATGTGTTGCAAGCAGATGGCGGAACTAGAACTGCCGCAATTACTGGTGCATACGTTGCGCTCGCTCTAGGACTTGATAC
>JBMTAF010000112.1:0-2346 GCA_049428425.1 Candidatus Nanopelagicales bacterium | reverse complement strand
GCGATGCTTGGCTAAATCAGACACTTTCACAGTTAGATTTCAATCGCAAGTATTTGAATGATTTACTTAACCAGGAATTACCAAATGTTGGTTACCGGATACCTGAATCTAGTTATTTGGCCTGGTTAGATCTGACAGCCTACGGAAGTAATTCGTCTTGGCATGATCAGATTCTGATGCGAGGCAAGGTATCGATAGTGTCAGGACAAGATTTTGGCAAGGCTTATCCCAATTTCATCCGACTTAATTTTGCAACATACCCAGAGGTGCTGGCTGAAGGGGTAAAGAGACTTGCTGTCTCCTTGAGATAGCACAACTCTTTCGAGTCTAACTGTGGAGTGGATGAGGCATTGGGATAAGTTTTGCTCTTCGGAGGAGAGCCGTGACCAAAGCAATCACTGCAACAGAATTAGTTAAGACCTATCCCAAGGGCAAAGTCCGCGCCCTGGACGGACTATCGCTTACTGTCGATGAAGGCACTGTTCTGGGCGTTTTGGGTCCAAACGGTGCCGGCAAAACCACCTGCGTTCGAGTTTTGAGCACGCTGCTTAAGCCAGACTCCGGTGGTGCAATGGTTGCCGGGGTCGATGTTATCAAGCATCCTGATCAAGTCCGACGACTAATCGGCCTCTCTGGCCAATATGCCGCAGTTGATGAATCGCTAACTGGCTGGGACAACTTGGTCATGTTTGGTCGGCTCTACCACTTGTCGCATTCAGCAGCCAAACAACGAGCCAGTGATCTTCTCGAACAATTTAAGCTGACCGACAGTGCAAAACGTTCGATAACAACCTATTCCGGTGGCATGAGACGCCGATTGGACTTAGCAGCAGCACTAATTGTTAAACCAAAAGTTCTTTTCTTAGATGAACCAACTACCGGTCTTGATCCTCGTGGCCGATTAGACATGTGGGATGTGATTAAAAATCTAGTAGCAGGTGGCACCACATTACTGCTGACAACACAGTACTTAGAAGAAGCCGATCAACTTGCAGATCGAATTGCAGTTATTGATCATGGCAAGGTGATAGCTAATGGCACATCAGATGAGTTAAAGACTCAAGTTGGTGGCGAAAAACTTGAAGTTACCGTGAATTCATCATCACTAATGGCCGCTAAAGCGGCATTAGAACTAATTGCTGGTCATGATGCAACCGTTGATGAACAATTTAATCGGGTAGCAGTAGCAGTTACTGGCGGAAGTAGCGCTCTAACGGAAGTGGTTCGCGCCTTAGACAGTCGAGAGATTGAGATTATGGATCTTGCCTTAAGGCGTCCATCACTGGATGATGTGTTTCTTGCACTGACTGGACATATTGCTGAAGAAGAACCGGAAGCCGAAGTTAAGGGGCGTAGACGATGAGTGCAATCAAAGATGGCTTGATTATTACGAAACGCCAATTACTTCAGTTAAGTCGAGTGCCCGAAGTATTGATTTTTTCCACCATACAACCTGTGATGTTCGTGCTTCTATTTCGATACGTGTTTGGTGGTGCAATTAATACCCCAGGAACGGATTATGTCCAGTTTTTGATGCCGGGCATTTTCGTTCAAACTGTTGCTTTTACGTTGGCAACGACTTCAGTTGGACTTGCCATGGATATGACAAAGGGATTGATTGACCGTTTCCGCTCTTTACCAATTGCGCGATCTGCAGTCATACTTGGTCGCACGTTAGGTGATGCCACATTGAATATAGTGGTGTTGGTGGTAATGGCGCTGACCGGTTTTATTGTTGGCTGGCGACCATCTGGTGGTGTCGTCTCGGTTCTGGCTGGATTTATGCTGTTGATGCTTTTTGGCTATGCCATGAGTTGGATAGGCGTGTTAATCGGCATCTCAGTTAGAGATGCACGAACGGCCAATAATTTAGTTTTCTTAATTGTTTTTCCAATGACATTCTTATCTAATGCCTTCGCTCCAACTGCTGCAATGCCAAGAGTTTTGCAATATTTTGCCGAGTGGAACCCGGTTTCAACCATGGTTGCGGCTTGTCGAGAATTGTTTGGCTTGGAAAATCAGTTTGGGGTTACGGCTGGTTCGTTTCCAAGTGAAAATCCAGTTGTTATGTCACTGATCTATATTGCATTAATTATGGTTGTATTAATCCCGGCAAGCACTGCAAAATACAAGCGAACCTCAAGCCGCTAGCGATCTTTTCGATAGTAGTTGTTGAGAAATTCTGCTTTAAAATCAAAAAAACTACCATCGATAATTGCATCTCTCATTTTTGCTACGAGTGAAACAATAAAGTATTCATTGTGGATTGTGGCAAGTGTTGATGCAAGCATCTCTTTAGCTCGGAATAAGTGATTTAGGTAAGCCTTAGTGTAATTAGTGCAGGTG
>JBMTAF010000111.1:0-2357 GCA_049428425.1 Candidatus Nanopelagicales bacterium | reverse complement strand
AGGTGAATGAAATCCTCTTTACTTCCAGTGAAACCATGAATCAGCAGCGCAATGCCGATTGGTTCAGTTGCTGGCTCGGCAATCAAGGCTGCAAATTCACCTCGATTAGTGGTTAGCCTGGCTGGATGCTCATTGCTGGCTAACTGCATTGACTTTGGTGTGCTCATTTGTTGCTTATCTTATTAGTTCTTCGTCGTGGTCGATCTTCTCGTTTTGGCTGCGATTTTTCAGCAGTTACAGCCGGCGCACTAGCTGCTGGCTTTAGTCTGCCTTTAGTGCCCGCTGGAATATCAAGTCCGACATAGACATGTTCACTAGATGAATAAGTTTCAATTGGGTCGGCAAAAGGCAGACCAAGTGCGCTATTTATTCGCTGCCATTTTGGTAGATCAGCCCAATCAATCAGCGTAACGGCAACACCGGACGCACCGGCTCGACCAGTTCTGCCAATTCGATGAACGTAGGAATTTTCATCATCAGGACAATCAAAATTAATTACGTGACTTACTGCTTCGATATCAATGCCACGAGCGGCAACGTCGGTGGCAACTAAAATATTGGCTTTATCAGCCTTGAATTTCTCTAACGATTTCTCACGAGCTCCTTGGCCCATGTCACCATGAACACTAACAGCTGAGAAACCGCGCTCAGTTAACTCCTCAGTTAATTTTTGAGCACTTCGTTTGGTTTTACAAAAAATGATTGACTTGGTGCAAGTTTTGGCTTGGAGTACTCGAGCAACTAATTCGGTGCGATCCATTTGATGTGCTCGCCAAACATGCTGTTCGATGGCATCAACGATTGAGTTATCGACATCATCTGGATTTACGGCACGGATGTGAACGGGTTGGCTCATATAGCGGCGAGCTAAGTTAATGATTTGGCCTGGCATGGTTGCTGAGAACAACATCGTTTGTCGTTTTGCTGGTAATTTGCTGATTAGTTTCTCAACATCTGGCAAAAAGCCCATGTCCAACATTTCATCAGCTTCATCCAAAACCAAAACTCGAATACTGCCTAAATCAAGGTGTCGCTGCCCAGCTAAATCCAAGATTCGCCCAGGTGTGCCAACTATCACGTCTACGCCAGATTTGAGCGTATCGATCTGCGGTTCATACGCTTTACCGCCATACAGACAAAGGATTCGAAGCGACAACTCAGCTGCAGCCGCTTCTAGATCTGCCGCTACCTGAACTGCTAACTCTCTAGTTGGGGCAAGCACTAGTGCCTGCGGCTTATTTGCTGCGCTATCGAGCTGCGCATATTCCGCTGATGCTGGACTAATCATGGCTTGCAATAGCGGAATGCCAAAGCCAAGAGTTTTTCCCGTGCCAGTTTTTGCTTGTCCAATTATGTCCTTGCCAGCAAGTCCTAGCGGCAAAGTTAATTCTTGAATTTGAAAGGCATCGGTAATGCCGATCCTAGCTAGCGCATTACAAATCTCCGGCTTTACGCCTAACTCAACAAAATTCATTAATTGAAACCAACACGGGCAGCTGCAATTACACCAAATTCAACGTAGGCGAGTTTTGCAACTGGCACCATAACTCTTCTTCCTTTGGCATCAGTTAGATCCAATACTTCATTTTTTGCAATGCTATCTGCGACTAACTTTGCCACCTTAGCTGCATCATCTTCCATCTCCAACACGATTTCTCGTGTCGCTTGCTGTACACCGATTCTGATTTCCATATTTCCTATGTCCTAATCAATATTTGGGTTAGTTAGCGGGAACGACGATATTCCTCGCCAAGCGAGCGCAGCCAAAAGCCGCGTCGCTAATTCTTTATTTGTACCACCCTGTTCAATCCAGCGCTGCGCAGCGTTTTGGGCAAGTCCCGTTAAGGCCGCTCCCAAAATTAATGCTTGCTCACTTGGAATTTGGGTATTTTGTGCGATTACGCCACCAACTAATTCAGCGCAGTCATGTTCTGCTTTAGTAACTCTAAACCGAACAGCAGGTTCATTAATCAAATCACCTGAATAAACCAACTTGATTCCACTTGATGGTTCTTCGATCAAATCAAAATAAACTGAGATTGTTGCGCGTAGGCGCAATTTATTATCAGTAGTTGAGTTGAGTGCCTGCTTAATTCGCTCCAGTAAAGTGTCACAACCTTGATCAAGCAATGCTAGATATAGCTCTAGTTTGCTCTCAAAGTGTTGATATAGCACCGGTTTTGAAACGCCAGCGCGATCAGCTATTTCTTCCATCGATGCTGCGTGATAACCATGGATAACAAAGGCATCTCGTGCTGCAGTTAGCAGCGCAGTTCGTCGTTCTTCTCTGGGCATCCGAACCTGAGGCTCACTGAAATTTGAGGTCACAGGGCTAGGGTAGAGGTTGGCCGGTTTAG
>JBMTAF010000110.1:0-2418 GCA_049428425.1 Candidatus Nanopelagicales bacterium | reverse complement strand
AAGCAGGAGTACAGTTATGAATTCCCAGCACCACCGATTAGAGGTGAGATATGGATAACGATCGAGTTAAGCACCCGACCATCTCAGATGTCGCTGCCCTAGCTGGGGTTTCAACTGCAACTGTATCTCGAGTACTAGGACATAGCGGATATGTTTCTGGATCAGCCAGGGCACGAATTGAAGCAGCTATTGCAGAATTGGATTACCGCCCGTCGTCTGTTGCCCAATCATTAAAACAACGAAAGACGAATCTAGTTGGCGTAATTGTTCGAGATATTCATCATCCGTATTACCCATCGCTAGTGCATGGCATTGAAACCCAGGCACAGGAATATGGCTATTCCATGATTTTGTGTAATGGCATGAATGATATTGATCGAGAAACCAAATACTTTGATTACTTAGCTTCCAGAAGTGCTGACGGCATTATTATTGCTAGCGGAAGTTTTCAACAAAAGCATTATGACTACTTATGTCAGTCACGCACTCCAATTGTTATTGCGCATAGTGACACCATGGATCCAAATATTCCATCAGTTTCAAGTGAGGCTCGAGAGGGAGCCCGGATGGCAGGACGCCATTTAGTCGAAGCTGGCTATGAGCGGTTCGCTTATATTTGCGGTCCACGGGAATTGAATACGGCAATTGTCCGACGCGATGGTTTCATTGAAGGTGTTGGCACCTCTGATGTCACCGTTGTCTATACCAACTCTGATGTTGAGAGCGGCGCTCGTGCTATCTCTGAACTTAAGTCGGTTCTAGGCCCAGGCCTTGGTATTGCGGCAACAAATGACCAAACCGCAATTGGTGCAATGCAGGAAGCGCAGCGACTTGGCTATCGCGTGGCCGATGACATCGGATTTATCGGCTTTGACAATATTGATTTGGGACAATTCACCAGCCCCACACTAACCACCATTGACAACAACAGACATTTGGCTGGTATGAAGACAATGCAGATTTTGCGAAACATTATTGATAAGAATGATGGCCCACGACATGACGTGGTAAAGCCCGTGTTAGTTGTCCGAGGTTCAACAAAACGATTTAGATAGCGCAGCTATGTCGGGAACTGATTCTGATGTAGTAATCGTAGGTGCTGGTGTAATTGGTTTAGCTATCGGAATTGCCTTACTAGAGCATAAACCAGGTCTCAATGTAATGGTGTTAGAAAAAGAATCAACAATCGGCCGACATGCCAGCGGCCGCAATTCTGGTGTGTTACATGCTGGATTTTATTATTCACCAGATTCACTGAAAGCAAAGTTTTGTCGTGATGGCAACTTTGAGTTACGTGATTTATGCCGCCGTCATGGCATACCCGTTCACGAAATTGGAAAAGTCGTGGTTGCACGTGACGCTGAAGAAGATACTCGACTGGAACAATTAGCAAGTAGAGGTCAATCAAACGGTGTCGACTTAGCACTATTGCCAGCTGAACAGTTGCCAAATTATGAACCTAACGCAGTCACTCACCAGCGATTCTTATGGTCGCCCAACACTGCTATCTCGGATTCAGATCTAGTGATTCAAGCATTGCTCACTGAGTTTCAAGCTAAGGGTGGCCGATTAATCACTTCAGCAAGAGTTGAGATGCAGGAAAGTAATGGTGAAGTTAGTGTGGCTGGACATCCGAGCAAGCTAGTTATTAATGCAGCTGGCGCACAGTCGGATCGATTGGCAAGAAAACTGGGCTTAGCAAAACAATATGCGATGCTGCCATTTATGGGGATTTATCGTGCGGTGCCGAAAGGTAAATTGCCGCTAGCCAGATTGGTCTATCCAGTTCCACATTCCATAAACCCATTTCTAGGAGTGCATTTCACTTTGACTACCAGTGGTCAGGTAAAGATTGGTCCTACTGCGATTCCAATTTTGGGACGTGAACAATATGGAATGTTAACTGGTTGGTCAGCTGCTGATATAGGTCAAGCAGCTCTGGCTGCGACCGCACTTATCAAAGGGGAAGCACATAGCATTTTAGGGATTGCTAAATCTGAACTACCAAGATTAATTCCATCATTATTGGTTAAAGAAGCGGCAAAGCTGGTTCCAGCTGCTGCAGGAATAAAGGGCTGGCAGCGAAAGCCACCTGGAATTAGAGCTCAATTAGTTAATCGAAATTCTGGTGAGTTGGTACAGGATTTTCTGGTCGAAGAGTTTCAAAACTCAGTACATGTGCTCAATGCAGTATCACCGGGCTGGACCAGTGCGCTGCCATTTGGCCGATGGGTGGTTGAGAACAAACTGCTCGCCATGCTTTAACTGCGCAAAACCCATCAACTAGGTGGAATCTCAGCATCTGCCCGACTTAGGAATCCAGCCAAAATTGGTTGAGGTAGGATTCAGGCTCGTTAAATCACAGGGCCTTTAGCTCAGCTGGCAGAGCAACGGACTTTTAATCCGTGGGTCGTCGGT
>JBMTAF010000109.1:0-2451 GCA_049428425.1 Candidatus Nanopelagicales bacterium | reverse complement strand
TGGTGGCAGTCCCAGCGTTAGCAATCTTGGACCAAAACCAGCCTATGGTGATGGTGCTAAGGGATACGATCAGTAATAGATCAAAGATTTGAATGTAATCACTTAGCAGCGCACAAACCGCCGCGCCAATTACCACAGCCGAGTTAATTGCAGTGTCATAGATCGCAAACGCCCGGCCGCGATGCGTATCTGGAATTGTGACCTGTAATCGCTCATCAGTTAAAACTTTATTTCCACCAGGTGCGCAAGTGACCGCAAAGCCAGCAAGTCCTAATGCAATTAGCGCTGGCATAAATTGGGCAGTAATAACTGCTATTGCGCTCAGCACACTTAAAATCAATAACCACATCTCTCGACTAATTCGATTTACTGCAGTTGGCGTAGTGACGCCAATTGTGCCGGCAACAATTGCGGCAATTGCAAATGAGCCAGCCACAACTCCTAGTGCTTGTGATTCAGATTCATAAACTTCGCGGGCGGTAAGAATGCTGGCAACCGTAAAGGCGCCAAATGCAGTGCGTTGTGCCGTAATTGAGAGCAGCGCATATCGAGCAGGTTTTGTTTTAGCTAAAACCGAAATTCCTTCAACCACATCAGAGATTGCGCGGTGTTTAGTTTCTGACCAAGCCAGTTTCACATCTGGACCAAGGGATCCTCTAGCAAATCCAGTTGCTAAGGCAGCAGCGATTAAATACAAGCCGGCGGCAACTATTAGTGCGGCAGTGATGGAATCAAATATCGCAGAGATTCCAACTGCTGCTGCCGCGCCTGTTGCGGCAGATACTGTGCCCATGGTTGGCAGATAACCATCAATTGCCACCAACTCTTTACCAGAAACAATTCTTGGTAGCACAGTGCTTAGTACTGCTAACACAAATCTATCTACCCCAAGCAGGACAAGTATGGTGATGGCAAGTAATGCTTGACTTGCGGCACCTAACACAACTAACAACAAGACTAAACTCACGGCAGCGCGAAGCGCATTGCCATAAACAACTATGTTTCGTCGATCAATTACGTCAGCAATCACACCGATTGCCGGACCGACTAACGAATACGGCAGCAGCGTTACCGCAAGCACAAATGCAATCTGTGGTGCTGAAGTTTGTCGTTCTGGTGAAAACAATAAATAGCCAGCAATGCTGGCTTGAATCATGCCATCCCCAAATTGGCCAGAAATCCGCACTAAGGCAATCCGCCTTACGGCTTTGGTCAACCTGAGTTTTTGCATAGCGCCACGGTACAGCCATAGCAGCCTTAATGGATGTGCAATAACCTAATCGCCATGTCAGCAAGTCCAATTTCGGCAAGAATTGCCGACCCAGCAACGCCTCGTGCGGTGCTGGAGTTTGCCATTGAGCGAAAAAGCGTGCTGACCGCATTACAAAACGGCGATCCACTAATGGATGACCCATTTGATGCTCATGAATATCTGTTTAAAGCAGCACAATTTCATGGTGAAGCAACCGATCGAGATTGCCCAGTTTGTGAGAGTGAAAAATTAGTAGAGCTCAGATATGTCTACGGCAAAGAGTTAGGACCATATTCGGGTCGAATTAAGTCCTATCAAGAAATCACCGAGATGGCTTATCGATTTGGTAATTTGAAAGTGTTTATGGTGGAAGTCTGCCAAGCCTGCCACTGGAATTACTTAATTCGGTCATATCAAGTTGGTGATGGTGTGCCGCGCCGCTCCCTCAGACGCAGCCGAGACTGGTTAGATTAAGAAGTGGCACCAGCAAAGACGTTAACTCAATCATTAGTACGCCTAGCAGTAATGGTGGCACTCGTTGGTGGCTCGTTATCTGTAGCGTTGTTCTCAGTTGCGGTGGTTTTCTCCAGCATTCCAACTCCTAATCAAGTTGCGGTGGTGCAATCAACCGCAGTTTTTTATGCTGATGGCAAATCATTAATTGGCAACATTGGTGAGATTCAACGAGTAGATGTTAAGTTAAACGAATTTCCAGATCATGTGAAGTATTCCGTGCTCGCAATTGAAGACAAAGCCTTTTATGAACATGCCGGATTCTCGCCAATTGGTATTGCTCGAGCGCTATTCAATAACCTGTTTTCTTCCACCACCCAAGGTGGCTCAACGATTACTCAGCAATATGTGAAGAATGCATATTTAACGCAAGAGCAAACCATCATTCGTAAAGTAAAAGAACTGGTGCTGGCGGTAAAGCTCGAGACTATGGCAAGTAAAGATGAGATATTAGAAAACTATCTAAATACTGCTTACATGGGCAGATCTAGTTATGGCTTTGAAGCTGCCTCCCAGGCATATTTTGGTAAATCAGTTCGAGATCTATCACTATCTGAAGGTGCAGCACTTGCTGCGCTGTTGCGCTCGCCTGGTGGTTATTCGCCAGAGAACAATGCCGAGCGATTAGAGAATAGATGGAATTTTGTGCTGCGACAGATGGTGAATCAAGGCTGGGCAACCGAAGC
>JBMTAF010000108.1:0-2456 GCA_049428425.1 Candidatus Nanopelagicales bacterium | reverse complement strand
TTTTGAGATGGCAGATAACCTAAAAATGTATGGCGCGCCTTGGTGCGGCGATTGCGTTCGATCCAAAGCTTTACTGGATCGGCTAAAGGTTGATTATGAATATCTTGACGTAGATCAGGATCCAGCTGCTAAGGACAAAGCTATTCAGATTAGCGGAAGGCAATCTATTCCGGTCATTCTCTTCCCAGATCAAAGTTTTCTAGTTGAACCTAGCGATCTTGATTTGACGGATAAGTTAATCGAATCAAACTTGTTGCCGGCCAGCGAATCTATGGAATAGCACTGATGCGATCAGATCACACCCGTATCCGATATTAACTAATAACTGGCAAGTGAATTAAACCCCGAAGCGCCATATCTTTTCGCCACTCTAATTGGGTCAACGGATATTTCAACCTCAAGTTTGGCTTTAACTCAATAAGTGCTCGAAGAACTTCTTGACCCTCGAGTCTGGCTAACGGCGCACCCAAACAAACATGCACGCCTTTGCCAAATGCTAAGTGCTTCTTATTCTCCTGTCGCGGATCAAATTCATTTGGTGCAGCGAAAACTTCTGGGTCGCGATTCGCTGCCGCGAGAATTGGTAGCACCAAGTCGCCTTTGGGAATCTTTGCCTCCGCAATCTCCGTATCAGATTTAGCAATCCGCCAAGATCTGGGCACCGAGCCATCAAAGCGACCCATTTCCTCAACTACCGGATTTATCATCTCTGGCAAGGATTTAACTTCGCTCCACAATGATGGATTGCTAAGCAGCGCGGCAAAACCATTTCCAAGCAGATGCGTAGTTGTTTCGTGGCCCGCCACGAACAACGTGACCGCAGTTGAAAGAAGTTCAGCCTCAGTTAATGCGCCAACTTCAGTTTCAGCAGCAACTAAGCCAGCTAAGACATCGGCTTCGGGATTTAGCTCTCCGCTTTTTGCTAGATCTCGCCGCTGTTGAACTAAATCCAAGACAAATGCCCGCATCTCCTGCAGAAGCTTCTCGGCATGGAGTGCTTTATCAGCTGAAATGTGACCGCCTTTTTCATATAAACCATTTATCGCGTGAGCCCAGCGAATTAGGTCGGGAATATCTTCCGTGCTGGATCCAAGCAGGGAGCCAACCACAGTTGCCGGCAGCGGAGTTAATAGATCGTCAATCAGATCGAACTCATCACCTAGATTTGAAATCAAACTGCGAGCTAGTTCAGCCGTAGCTGGCCGAAGATTTTCCACCATTCGAGGCGTGAATGCCCTAGCCAGCAAGCTGCGTAATCTTTTGTGTTCTGGCGCATCACTGTGGGCGAGCCCAGTTGCAAAGTGGTGATTGAGTAATTGAACTTCTTCTCTTACCTCTTCCGGCAACTGACTTAGCAGATAAAGCACTCGGCCTTTACTAGAAAAAGTTTCAGCATCGCGTAGCACCTGATCTACTTCAGCATAACGAGTGAGCAGCCAGCCGCCAATGGTCTTGCTGTAGTAAACCGGTGCTGTGCTGCGCAGTAGATCAAACAGTGGATAAGGATTCTTGAAATATTCACCGGAATTGATGGATTCAGCAATCCGATCTTCTAACTCATGATCAAGCATAGTTGACATTTACTAAAGCTCCCAAAGGCCAAATAGTTCGAGGATTATGGCAGTTGCCAACACTATTAGGAAGATGGCAAAGATTCGTTGCAATAACTTTTTCTTTATTTTGCCGGCAAATTTGGCTCCGACAAAACTTCCAATTGCGGCAAGCAGCGCGATCAGGTAGACCAAATTCCAATCGCTACTAGACATTGGCACACCATCCAAAATCCGCCATATCAACGCGATTGAAGAATTTGAAAGCATAATTAGCAACGAGGTTGCCGTGGCAACGGAGATGCTTAATCCCATTCGGAGAACCATCGCGGGAATTAGCACAACACCACCACTTATCCCAACTAGTCCAGTCACAAATCCAACTGTGCTGCCAACTGCAATTAATGTTTTGGTTGAAACTGCTGGCTCTGGTTTGTCCTGATCCTCAGTTGCCCGATTCCACATCGAATATGCGGCATAAAACATGATTCCCACGAGCAAGATTTCTAGCCAAGTCTCAGAAAGGCGGACCGCAATAAAAGATCCTAGGCTTGCAAAAGGTGCACCAATCAGGCCCAGAACGATCGCATACCCAATTCGAACTTGGGCCATTCCCCGACCAAAAAGTCCAGCCAAACTTGCTGCTACCACTACCAATAACGATCCAGTAGCAGCTTGCACAATTGAAAAATCAACAGCGACCATCAATATTGGAATGGTCATCATCACGCCACCAGCGCCAATTAGGCCCAAAATTACGCCAACGGTTAAACCTAGTCCGACGCCCAGCAGGTCCATATTTCTTCTTTCTTCAGGGTTGAGCCTAAATCACCAGCAGGGTGACTAGGCGACATAACCCGAATTTCGCTTCTCACCATGTCGTTAGATACTTAGCCCATGCTTCGA
>JBMTAF010000107.1:0-2514 GCA_049428425.1 Candidatus Nanopelagicales bacterium | reverse complement strand
TGCTTGACCCAAAAATTCTGCGTGATTCGCCTGAGCTAGTCGTTGCATCCCAACGCGCTCGTGGTGCGAATGAAGCATTGGTAACCGCTTGGCAAGAGGCCGATAGCAATTGGCGTAACTTAAACACAAAGTATGACGCGCTTAGAGCAGAACAGAAAAACTTAAGCAAGTCAATTGGTCCACTACAGGGAAAGCTAAAAAGCGGTGACAATTCAGTTCAAGCTGAGCTAGATAACTTAATGAAACAGGCAGCTGATATGGCAACCGAGCTGACCCAGATTGCCGCTGATCGAGATGCCGCCGAAGCTAAAACCAATGAATTGATGGCCAGTTTTGCCAATATTGTTGATGAGCGTGCCCCGGTTGGTGGCGAGGAAGATTTTAAAGTTATTCAGACTATTGGCAAACCACGAGACTTCAACGCAGAAGGGTTTGCCCCAAAAGATCACATTGAGTTAGGTGAAATGCTTGGTGCGATAGATATTGAGCGCGGCGCAAAAGTTTCTGGTTCCCGGTTCTATTACCTAACTGGTGTTGGCGCCCTGCTCGAGCTTGCACTAGTTCGAATGGCAATGGAATTTGCTACTAAAGCAGGATTCACTGCAGTAATTCCACCGTCGCTGGTTCGACCACAAGCGATGGAAGGAACTGGCTTTTTAGGTCAAGCTGCGGTTGATGTTTATCACTTACCGGCAGATGACTTGTATTTAGTTGGCACTAGTGAAGTTCCGTTGGCTGCATTTCATATGGATGAAATTCTGGATGGCCGAGATCTGCCGCTTCGTTATGCTGGCTTTTCACCCTGCTTTAGACGAGAAGCAGGTTCGCATGGCAAAGACACCAAAGGAATTATTCGAGTTCATTGGTTCGATAAAGTTGAGCTGTTTGCCTTCTGTGATCCAAAAGATGCGGCCGCTGAACATGAAAAGTTTTTAGCGTTTGAAAAAGAATTTCTAACCGCACTAGAACTGCCTTTTAGAGTTTTAGACATTGCAACTGGTGATTTAGGTATGAGCGCCATTAGAAAATTTGATTGTGAGGCATGGATTCCATCACAAGATACCTATCGCGAGGTTACCTCAACCAGTAATTGCACGACTTTCCAATCTAGAAGATTACGAATTCGCTCAAAAGTATCTGAATCTGCGGAATATGTTGCCACCCTAAATGGCACGTTGATGGCCTCAACTAGAACGATTGTTGCGATACTAGAAAATCATCAACAAGCAGATGGTTCAGTAAAAATTCCAGCGGCGCTGGTGCCGCATCTTGGCATAGATGTGCTAAAGCCAGTTGCCAAGCGCGCATGACGATAAAGTTATTTGCTACCGATCTGGATGGCACTTTGCTGCGACCAGATCACACCGTAAGTGATTTCACTCGAGACACCATTCGACGAGCCGTGGCTGCTGGGATCAAGGTTGTTTTTGCCACCGGTCGACCAACTAGATGGCTGCCGCCGGTTATCGAAGAAACCATGCACAATGACACCATCATTGCGGCAAACGGTGCGCTGGTTGTTGATGGCAAAACTCGGGAAATTACTGATGCTTGGACCATTGACAAGGCACTTGCCAAAGAAACAATTGATTTATTACGAGCAAGAGTTCCTGGTGCGCTATTTGCATTTGAAGTATTGCTTGATGGCGAAGCTAAATGGTCGCATTTGGAAGGGTATCGACGAGAGCCAGGCTTTGAAGAGCGATTGCGAGATCCAAAATCCAACACTTATAAACCAATTGAAGAATGGCTAACGCAAGATGAGCCAATCATCAAGATCTTGCTGCGAGTAGCAAATCCACAATTACATGTTGATGAACAAATCTCATTAATTGAAGAAGAGTTAAGTGAGTTGGTCGAAATCACCACCACCGGCAGCCATGACTTCTTAATCGAAATGTCACCGCGCGGAATTAACAAAGGATCCACGTTGGCAAAGTTGGCAGTATCAATGGGACTAAGTTCAGCTGAAGTAGCAGCAGTTGGTGATATGCCAAATGATTTATCCATGTTGGAATGGGTTGGCAGATCAGCAACTATTGCCGGCGGACATCCTGCTGCTGCGGCAGTTGCGGATCGAGTAATACCTCACCCGACTGAGGATGGTGTCGCCTACTGGTTAAGCGAGATCTTGGCAGAACAGGCAGAATAAGACCAGGAATAAGGAGTCGAGATGAGCCATAAAGTAGCAATTATTGAAGGTATGACCTGTGGTCACTGTGAAAGTGCCGTTACTAAAAATTTAACTGAACTGAAGCTAACTGACATTACCGTTAGTTCTGCTGATGGCACCGCAAAATTTACTGGTGAGATCGATCATGAAAAGCTAGCTGCCGCAATAAATGATGCTGGATATAAATTAGTATCTGTATCAGATGAGTAAAGATCTCGAAGTTGCGGTAGGGGGGATGACCTGCACCGCATGTGCCAACCGAGTTGAAAAACAGCTAAACAAAATTCCTGGTGTTCAAGCCTATGTTGATTTTGCTACTGAAACTGCGCATGTTTCCAGCA
>JBMTAF010000106.1:0-2521 GCA_049428425.1 Candidatus Nanopelagicales bacterium | reverse complement strand
CTTCTAATGGCACCAGCTAACAAGCCTAAAAAGAAAATCAACACCGTAATTGAGGTGAGATTCGAAATCGCGATATCGAGTGAAGATTCCATTACTGAAATGGTATCCGATAACTCATCAGTAATGGAAAACTTGTGAGTTTTTTCTTGTCCGTCGCCCCGACCAGGCTTTATGATTGCCAGTAAAGCGGAAAGGGAACCATGGCTACTTCAACCCCAACCCCAGTACCAGCAGATCGACTTGCTGGACTTAGGCGATACAACCTGATTGCTGGAGTTTTTCATTTGGCTCAAGGTATCGCAATCATTGCCCTTTCAAATAGCTTCGCCCTTCCGGTATCAGTCAATTACTTACAAGATGCACCAATACCAGGTGCGACATTTGAAAGTATTTTGTTGTTCGAATTTCCAATCGCGATTGGTGTTGCAATATTCTCATTGCTAAGTGCGCTAGCTCACTTCTGGATTGTGGGCCCTGGACTTAAGAGTTATGCAAATGATCTAGCCAATAAGCGGAATATTGCTCGCTGGATTGAATATTCAATCTCATCAACTCTGATGATCATTTTGATTTCTATTATTAATGCGGTTTGGGACATCATTGCCTTGTTAGCAATTGCAGGTGCAAATGTTTCGATGATTCTTTTTGGCTGGCTACAGGAGAAGTATGAAGAACCGGGCAAAGGTAGCTTGCTGCCATTTTGGTTTGGTTGTATTGCTGGCATAGTTCCATGGATCGCAATGTTCTGGTTGTTATTCTCGCCAGGTAGCACAAACGAAGCGCCAGGTTTTGTATATGGCGTTGTCATCTCGCTATTCTTGTTCTTTAATTCATTCGCGCTAGTGCAATGGTTGCAGTACAAGCAAATTGGTCGCTTCAAGGACTACCTAGTTGGGGAACGCCTCTATATAACGCTCTCATTTGTTGCAAAAAGTGCGCTGGCATGGCAGATATTTGCGGGCGTGCTGGCCACCTCTTCGCTATAGCTCACTGGCCCAACCGACAAATAGAAGCAAGCGTATTTTCGCCTGAAATCGGAGTGGGGTGGCCCATCCCTAATCCAGTAGTAGGTACTGAAAGCGTAGGCTGAGCCAGTGAGTTTGAAAGGTCGCAGCCCAAACCTGCACCCCACCCGCATGATCGTGATTGCCTTCGCAATTGCGGTGACAGTTAGCACAGTCATATTGATGTTGCCCTTTGCAACTGCTGAAGGTTATGAAACTGATTTTGTTACTGCCTTATTTACCGCCGTTTCAGCCGTTTGCGTAACTGGTCTTGCGGTTGTTGACACCGGCGCTCACTGGAGCGGCTTTGGTCAAGCTGCGATTATGACCATGTTTCAGGTAGGCGGACTAGGAATCATCTCTTTTGCCACACTCTTGGGTTTGTTGATTTCAGGTCGAATAAGTTTGTCTGATCGACTAAACACTTTAGCTGAAGCAAAAATAATTGGGGCAAAAAGTTTGCCAGTATTATTAAAGAGACTCTTGCTAGTTTATTTTGGATTTGAACTAGCACTCGCTATCTATCTTTCGTTCCGCTACAAAGCTGAGTATTCAGAAACTTGGTCTGAAGCGATATGGAATGGCACATTTCATGCCGTTAGTGCATTTAACAATGCCGGCTTTGCCCTAAATCCAGACAGTATGGTGGCGTTTGCAACCGACGGATTTATTTTGGTTCCGGTGATGCTTGCAGTTATTGTTGGTGGTTTGGGAATTCCGGTATTAATTGAAATTCATGAACGTATCTGGAAATTGAATCTTCTTCCTGGTGGCAAGCGCAGACCCTTTTCACTGCATACTCGATTGACTCTTAGTACTACAACGATTCTAATTTTTCTTGGTGCACTAATAGTTCTCCTAATTGAATGGAAAAATTCCATAGTTTTTGGCACGATGACAGCACTAGAACGAGTTATGAATGCTTTCTTCGCTTCAATTATGACCAGGTCTGGCGGATTGAATGCCATTGACTTAAATGAACTAGATCCAGCAACTTGGCTCGGCATGGATATTTTGATGTTTATTGGCGGTGGATCTGCTTCAACTGCCGGTGGAATTAAAGTTACTACAGTTGCGGTTTTATTCTTCATCATCTATACCGAAATTCGCGGTGAGACTGCGGTTAATGTTGGTAAGCGCAGATTGCCCCGATCAATCCAGCGACAAGCCTTGACTTTGGTTGCGCTGGTGAGCATGACCATAATTTTCTCAACCTTTGCGCTAACTGCTACTACTAAGTTTGGGTTAGACCGCGTGCTCTTTGAAGTCATCTCCGCTACCGCCACTGTTGGACTATCAACTGGCATTACTCCGGAATTACCGGATTTTGCCAAAGTTTGGCTCTCAGTTTTGATGTTTGTCGGCAGGCTGGGTCCGGTTGTTATTGCTTCTGCTTTAGCATTACGGGTAACCAAACGACACTATGAACTACCAAAAGAAAGGCCCTTAATTGGCTAGAGAAAAAGCAAAGCGACGCGACTTGCATCAGAGCGTTGTTGTAATCGGAATGGGCAGAT
>JBMTAF010000105.1:0-2549 GCA_049428425.1 Candidatus Nanopelagicales bacterium | reverse complement strand
TGATTGCCTAACTGAAATTCCTTTATCAGTTCACCATTAGGTGAGAACTTGATAACTCGGCCGCCAATAATGTCAACCATTAATAACTCTTGTGCTCGCCAATCCCAATAAGCGCCTTCGCCAACTATGGCATCTATCTGATAGAACAACTCAACGTTAGACATAATCACTCATTTGGAAAATTGTGTTGTGGTTGATACTTTAGTTTTGCCGCAGCTTTGCTGAAATCGACTAACGAGTCAAATCTGCCATGACTTGGCGCTAACTTGGCGGTTGGGTAATGCTGTTTAACAAGTTCTGTCGCGGGAATTGGTCCGAGCAGATTGCTGGCTGAGACAAAATAATTTCCAGCAACAATATCTTCATTAAGCACGCTGTCTACTGCCACATAAGCCGCATCTCTAGAATCGATATAAGTCCAAAGTTCTTTTTTGCCAAATGTGGAATCCGCCGCAATCTGGTCAAATCGCTTTGGCAATAATTCAATGTGATCGCCAATATATGGATACCTGATTGCAACAACTCGCATGCCAAATCGATCCGTCATGTATTTAGCGGTCAGCTCATCAATGTTTTTTGATAACGCATATGGATCTGAGATCTGATTAACAAAACCCTCATCAATTGGCAGCTCGGTTAACTCAATTGGGTTATTACTAAATGGCAAGCCGGTAGCAGAGAAGCTAGATGCAATTACGGCTCGTTTAACGCCAGCAGTTGATGCGGCATCCAGCACAGTGAAAGTGGCTAATGCGTTACTAAACACCGCAACTGGTGTGCCATAGTTTGGATTTCGAATCGCAGCTAGATGAATTACGGCATCAACTCCGCTAATTGCCTGAGTTAATAATTGTTGATCGGTGGCCAGCCCAATGAAGTGATTCTGTGAGCCAGGATGGCTTTTTGGGTTTAAATCTAAAGTCTGAAATGGCACTTCAGTTGCAGTTAATAGATCGCAGATGGCACTGCCCAATAAACCTGCTGATCCGGTCACCAGCACTTTAAGTTTCGAATTGCTCGCCATTCAATTTAGGATACCCCGTATGCCTGACCAAGTCGAGATTCGGCCACTTAGTTCAACGGATGTTTCCGGAGTTGTCACATTATGGAACCAAACGTTAACTGCTCACCCAATTACGCAAGAGCGCTTTAATTCCTTGTTTTTCAGTGATGTAACCGGTATCCCAAAACTAAAGCACTCAAGCTTTGTTGCCGTAACCGATCAAATTGTTGGCGTGGTAATTGCTTACCAGCGAAATCTGCCCGCTCCTGGCTTGGGACTAGAACCAGAGCTTGGTTACTTAACCGCAGTTGCCATTGCGCCAAGTCACCAACGACAGGGAATTGGCAGCAAATTACTAAAAACGGCAATTGCAGATCTCAACGCAAATCAGATATTGCTCTGTGGTCGAACTGGCTCCGCCCCCGCTGCCACATTTCCTGGCATTGATCTAGACAACTATCCCGCAGCGCTTGAGTTCTTTCTTAATAACGAATTTATCCGCGAAGCCAAAGCACACAGCATGAGCCGAGAAATCAATTCTGAGATCAAGCTGGATCTTGCCTCAAATATTGAATTTGTAACTGAAATAGATCCAGCGGTGCTTTACGAGTTTGCCTCGGCAGCATTTCCTGGCGATTGGGCAGATGTGGCAATTGCCAAACTGAATCAAGATCCAACTGAGTTAGCCGTAGTCACGGTAGATCAAAACTACGCTGGCTTTGCGGTATGGAACCAAGGTTGGTTTGGTCCAATTGGCGTAGCTGAAGAATTTAGAAAGTATGGCTTAGGCAGTCTATTAGTTGAGAACGCAATTAATAATATGTATAGCCGAGGGATTGATCGGATCTGGTTTAACTGGGCTGATGAATGGGTAGTTCCGTTTTACCAACGGTTAGGGTTTGTGATTAATCGCAATTACCAACGCATGAAACGAACAATAACTAAGAAATAGCAGTTAACCGATCTAGCACTTCTTGATAGCGTTTAGCAGTTAACTCAACGATTTCTTTTGGCAGTTTTGGTGGCGCAATACCGCTGTCCTTTTCCCAATTTGCCAGCAACCAATCGCGCACTAACTGCTTATCAAATGATGGGGCAAGTTTGCTTGGCGATAACTCATCCGTATTGCAATATCGGCTGGAATCTGGGGTAAGCACTTCATCTGCCAGGGTCAACTCACCTGCTTCATCCAGCCCAAACTCGAATTTAGTATCAATCAAGGTGAAATTTGCCCGTTGCGCAATTTTCGTTGCTTGATTAAAAATATCAATTGAGGCGGTTCTTAACTGCTCAGCTAATTTATTACCAACAATTTCTATTAACTGCTCAAAGCTAATGTTTTCATCATGCTCGGACACTGCGGCTTTAGTAGCTGGGGTGAAGATTGGTTCCGCTAACTCTGCCCCATTAGTAAGTCCTGTGGGCAATTCAATCCCACAAACTTTGCCAGTTTCTTGATACTCCAACCAAGCTGAGCCAGTTAAATACTTCCGCACCACACACTCAACTGGAATCATGCTCAGCTTTTTTACCTCTAACGCGCGGC
>JBMTAF010000104.1:0-2576 GCA_049428425.1 Candidatus Nanopelagicales bacterium | reverse complement strand
AACAAACAAAGTGAGTGGCTAGTAATGCCCCTGCCAAAATTGACCAGCGAATTGCTCGTTGCTCAGCCTTTGTTCGCCACTCCCCCCTAGCCAAAGCAAAGGGCATCATCACTAATGCACCTACTAAGTTTCGCCAGAAGATCATTGTGGGAATGGGCATCGTGGCCTTAGCAATGATTGGACCCGAGGAACCAATACCAAGCACACCTAAAACCAAAAAGGGGATATCTCTGCCTGTTGGCAATTTTGTGTGATCTTGATTCTTCATGGGTAAAACCTATCTATAAATTAATTATTGTTATGAATCGATAGCAAGCGGTTACCCTTAACCTATGAATACCAGCACTAGAACAAACTTAACTCGTGTATTCCTGGCCCGATTAGCAGGTACTGCAGTTTTTGACCCAAATGGTGATCAACTTGGGAAAGTAAGGGATGCTGTAGCAACCCTTCGGGCTAACAATCAACCGCCGAGGATTCTTGGCTTAATTGTTAAGGTACCACCAAGAAAGAGAATTTTTGTGCCAATTACACGTGTAACTTCAATTGAAAATGGTCATGTCGTTATTACTGGCCTGCTCAACATGCGAAGATTTGAACCAAGAACAAATGAAATTACAGTTTTGTCTGAAATGTTAGATCGATCAGTCACATTAGTTGAAACAGAAGAAAAAGTAACCATTGAAGATATTGCAATGGAGTTTTCAAAGAGTGGTGACTGGTTTATTGAGCAGGTGCACATTACTAAACGTGGCTCTGGTTTTAGGAAACGTGGATCATCAAGCACTGTCTCTTGGCATGAAATCTCTGGTATTCAACTTCCAGAAACTAACCAAGCAGTGAGCCACCTATTAGGAACATTAGCCAATCTGCGTGCTGCTGATTTAGCGGCAGTATTGCAAGATTTAAATATTAAGCGAAAGGTTGAAATAGCCCGAGCCTTAGATGATGAGCGGCTTGCTGATTTACTCGAGGAAATGGATGAAACCTCTCGTGTTGAATTATTAGCTGAACTTGAAGGTGAGCGCGCAGCTGATGTTCTGGAGGAGATGGATCCAGATGATGCAGCAGATTTACTCCGTGAAGTTGGTAAAGAAAAAGCTGAAACACTTTTAGCTTTAATGGCACCAGAAGATGCTGAAGATGTTCAACGATTAATGGATTATGAGGACTACTCTGCTGGTGGAATGATGACGACTGAACCCATAGTTCTTACTGCTGATTCAACGGTTGCTGAAGCTCTTTCAAAAATTAGATCAACACAAATGGCACCTGGACTTGCCTCACAGGTATTTGTTTGTCGCCAGCCAATCGAAACTCCTACCGGGAGATTGATAGGAGTGGTGCATATTCAAAGATTGCTACGTGAACCACCTGCCACACTACTTGGTGGAATTTTGGACTCAGACATAGCCCCACTCTCACCAGATTCCACTTTAAATGAAGTTGCCCTTTATCTAGCCAGTTATAACTTACTGGCTGTTCCAATTGTTGATGCAAGTGATCGTCTATTGGGTGCTGTAACCGTTGATGACGTTCTCGATCACTTGCTACCAGAGAATTGGCGTCAAGTAGAATCATTGAAGCGAGAAAGTGAGTTAAATTAACTATGGCAAAGAAAAAAATAAATAAGAACTCACTTGAGTACCCACGTGAGGCTCGTAGAACCTTAAAGCCTTCCTATGATCCTGAATCTTTTGGTCGATGGTCTGAGCGATTTGCGCGTTTTCTTGGCACTGCTCGTTTCCTAGTCTTTATGACAGCTTTTGTATTTATTTGGGTGGCTTGGAATTCTCTTGCGCCAAGTGACTTACGATTTGATCACTATCCATTTATTTTCTTAACTTTACTTCTATCGTTACAAGCATCCTACGCGGCACCCCTGATCCTGCTTGCCCAAAACCGACAAGCTGATCGCGACCGTATTCAAGGAAATGAGGATCGTGATCGCGATGAAAGAAACATGGCAGATACCGAATATTTAACACGTGAAATCGCAAGTATTCGAAATGATATTAGTCAGGTAACAACGAGAGAATATTTGCGCACAGAAATTCGTGATGCAATTGATGAGATTGTTAAGAAACTTAACAAAAAGCTCTAGGTGTTTACGTTTAGCCTTACGCCCACTAGAGATTTAGGTCGAATAATGATTTTATCTAAAATTGAGTCAAAAGCATCTTTCATTTGTTGATCTGTCAACACAATCGGATTCCCAGCATCCCCACCTTCGCGAACATTTGTATTGAAACCTATTTTTGCTAACAATGGCACATCAGCTCCAACTAATTCACTTAGTCGTCTTGCTGTCTCTTCGCCCCCACCACTACCGAAGATAGAGATTTTCTCACCAGTTGTGGCGGATACTGTCTCTGACATATTTTCAATCACACCAATTACCGGTTGCTTGATTTGATGGGCAATTCTTCCAGCACGTTCGGCAACTTCAGCGGCTGCGATTTGAGGCGTAGTTACAACAATAATTTCTGATCCTGGAATCAATTGACCAAGTGATATTGCAATATCACCTGTTCCTGGCGGAAGGTCTAATAACAATAAATCTAGATCGCCCCAGA
>JBMTAF010000103.1:0-2581 GCA_049428425.1 Candidatus Nanopelagicales bacterium | reverse complement strand
GTTGTTGATTCACCAGAGATTTTTACCAGCGACATCATGGCGAAAACTAAAGGCGAAGCAGATCCAGTTGCCACTAAAGCGCTAACCGAGGTCAGCGTTGAAGTGATGGAGTGGATGGCAGATTCGCTTAATGTGCCATGGGAATTAGTAACTGATTTTCATTACCCAGGGCATTCAGTAGATCGATGTTTAAGTGTGAAAGGCCGAAAAGGCCATCTGATCATGCGACCAATTTGGGATCAAGTAAAAACTGGATTATTTGATTTTATGCCAAGCACTCGATTAGTTGATGTTGAGTTAACTGATGGTCGAATTACTGCAGCCGTTGTGATTGATGAGCAAGGAAATCAAAAATCAATTGCTACCGATAACCTGCTGCTCGCAACAAATGGCTATGGGGCAAATAAAGAGCTAGTGAAAAAATACAATCCAGAAATTGCTGAGGTTTACTATCACGGATCACCTCACTCCAACGGTGAAGCGATGACCATTGGTGAAAAAGTTGGCGCCGAGTTGGGCTATTTAGATGCCTATCAAGGACATGCCGCAATAGCCTCCCACGCGAACACTTTGGTTGGCTGGGCAACCATCATGCAAGGCGGATTTATTCTCAACCTAGCTGGAGATCGGTTCGGCGATGAATCTTCTGGTTATTCCGAATACGCCGCAATTTTGAATTCGCAGCCCGAATCAACTGGCTGGCTAATCATTGATCAAGAAATTCATCAAGGCTCTCTGTCGTTTAAGGAATATGAAGTCACCTCTGAGAGCGGAGCGATCATCTGGGCAGATTCCATCCCTGAGTTGGCGGCAAAGATTGATCTACCAGTTACTAAATTGGAGTTGGCCGTTTCGCATGCTGCGGATGTTTTTGCCGGGAAAACAACTGATCCGTTTGGCCGAAAGAAATTTGAAAAGTCACTTCGCGCCCCGTTTGCTGCAATTAAATTGCGACCATCGCTGTTCCATACTCAAGGTGGCTTGAAAGTAACTGAAAATGCTGAAGTAGTTTCAACAACTGGTGAAATTATTCCGGGACTTTATGCAGCCGGTGGAGCTGCGGTTGGTATCTCTGGACATGGTTCAGCGGGATACCTCGCTGGAAATGGTCTGCTTGCAGCAGTTGGCTTTGCCTATTTAGCTGCCAAAGCAGTTGCAGCACAACCTAGTTAAGCACGCCAGTTTCGCCAAAATCATTCCAAACCATCTGCTCCACAATTAGGCCATCTTCAATAACAAACACATCCACATATCTAATACCTTCAAATGCCACGCCAGAAAGATTTTCACCATAAAGGGTGCCAATTGATGTTACTACGGTTTGATTTCCATTGCTGCCAACAAAATAGCGATCCCGATGCTTGCGCACCCAGTTATATCTGCCTTTGGCATTAGCCACCATATCGGCAAGTGATGCAAACTCTCGCTTGCCGGGGAATTCAATTCGACAGCCAGGTGCCATCATGGCTTGGGCTGCTTCGATGTCTCGATCTTCGTTAAGTTGTAAAAACTTATCTACTAACGCTGTTGCATCCATTATTTCCCCTTAACTCATTTCCATTTTTGCTAACGCTAAGTCTAGGTCAAGAAATGCGCCGGCAGCATTTCCTTCAAAAACCGCCTCGGCAGCAGTTCGGGGTGATAGCGCATCACCAATTAACTGCACACTGCGATCAATCGATGCTGGAACTTCCTGATACAGCAAGTCATTGGCTTTTCGTGGACCGCAATCAATCACTTCAACCCAATCACTCAGTGACACCACTTGATCGTTCAATAGATTAACGATTTGCAGTTCCGTTACAGTAGTTTCAACTTTGGCCGAAAGATGAATCTGAACGCCTAAGTCTCGCAGTCGAGGAATTAGTGCCAATTTGGAATACATCGTGATTTGGCTAAAGAGTGATGCCGTTGGAGAGACTAAATGGACCTGATAGCCCAACTGAGCTAACTCTTCAGCAATGCCACCAGCAATCCAAGTGCCCTCTTCATCAATAATCACCATGTTGCCTGCGCCAGTTTTGCCAGCATAGTTATCTATTGCGGCAATCGCTGTTATCGCAGGCTTGCCAGTGCCCAATTCTCGAACTTGATGTGTTGCACCAGTTGCAATTATCACTTGGTCATAGCCGGCTGATTCTTTAGTTAAGTCGGTGACAAAGTGATTCAACTTAATCTCAACTTCTGCTTGCTTGAGATCTCGAATCAAGTCCTTAACTAATAAACCAAAGCGTTCCCGCTTCTTTAGCTGCGAGATGTAATTAATCTGTCCACCAAGTTGATCACTTGCTTCAAGCAAAGTCACCCGATGGCCGCGTTTGGCAGCGCTCAGGGCTGCTTTCATGCCAGCCGGGCCGCCACCAATAACCAACACTTTTTTAGATGAAATTTTTTCAGCAGTGGTAGTTCGCCAGAAAACTTCTCGACCGACATTTGGATTAACCACGCAAGATATTGGCAGATTCTTTTCGACCCGGCCAATGCATTCTTGATTACATGCAATACAAGAAGTATTGGTCTGCTCTTGTCCTTGTTCATATTTAGTAACTAAATCTGGATCGGCAATATGCGGCCGGGCTAA
>JBMTAF010000102.1:0-2633 GCA_049428425.1 Candidatus Nanopelagicales bacterium | reverse complement strand
TTCGGCCAGATCTAATTGGTAGCGTGCAAATGGTGGTATCCAATCCGCCTTATGTACCAACTGGAAGTCAGGTTGCAACGGAAGTTCAACATTTTGAGCCAGCGGAAGCCGTATTTGCAGCACAAAATGGCTATGAGGTGATTGATCAAGTCATAGCGGCAGCCGCAGCGCTGCTTACGGAAGGCGGCATGGTGATTATTGAGCATCACGAAAGTCATGGGGCATCTGGCATTTCTGGCGGAGTTAGTGGCCGCTTAAAACAGCACGGGAAATTTGTTGAAGTATCGGCTGTTGATGATCTAACCCAGCGACCAAGATTTACTTACGCAATTAAGTCGGCGGCCAAATGAGCATAACCATAAAGATGACAACGGATGCTGAGCGAAATCGCGGCTTTGTTGCAGCGAAAGCTGCACTAATGCGTGGCGAGTGCGTGGTGATGCCCACCGATACCGGATATGGCTTGGCAGCTAATCCCTTTGTTCCTAACGGATTAGATAGCCTGTTTAAGGCAAAGCAACGAGATCGCGGCATGCCGGTTCCAGTATTTGTGGCTAACTTGGATGCTGCGCTGGCATTGAGTTATAACTTGTCGGAGAAAGCGAAACTTTTGATGGCCAAGTTCTGGCCCGGTGCATTGACCGTAATCGTCAAAGCTCATCCAACTTTGAAGTGGGACTTGGCGGATCCAGAAAATACCATTGCGCTTCGTATTCCATTAAACCGAACGGCATTAGAACTGCTTACCCAAACTGGACCATTAGGTGTTACCACTGCAAATGTTTCAGATCGACCTGCTGCGACAGATATTGAATCGGCTAAAGAGCAATTTGGCAGTTTAGTGTCCGTTTATTTGGATGCTGGAATTTCGGTTGGCAATCAACCCAGCACAATTATTGATGCAACGAAAGATCAGCTGAGACTAGTTCGTGCGGGTGCACTTGCGGTTTCAGAGATAGTAGAAGTAGTTGGCGCAACAGAATTGGTTGAAAGTTAAATGAACACTCTATTTATTGGAGCGGGCACTGTTCTAAACATTGTCACCATAATTGGTGGTGCCACCATTGGTGGATTACTAGGAAATCGACTTTCAACTCGACTTCGAGATTTAGTTACGGATGTATTGGGCCTGGTAACGCTGCTAGTTGGTTTCATGAGTGCTTGGTTGATTAGCTCCGCTGCGCTAACTGAAGCAGTTGGCGACGGGTTTCCAATTTTGGTTCTACTCGGCGCACTATTGCTCGGCGGGATACTTGGCACGGTGCTGAGAATTACCGAACGATTTGATTCGATCGGTGAATTTCTAAATCGTCGATTTAATTCTGGTGGCGAGTCGGCAAGATTTCTTGAAGGATTTGTTAGTGCATCACTGTTATTTGTGGTAGGCCCGCTGGCAATCATGGGGTCCATTTCAGATGGACTAGGGACTGGGTTAGATCAATTAGTGCTTAAAAGTAGTTTGGACTTTTTTGCTGCAATGGCATTTGCCGCATCGTTTGGCGTATTTGGCGTTGCTGCCTCTGCCCTAAGCGTTGGGGCATATCAAGGGGTGTTCACAGTAATTGGCGTGATCGCAGGCAGTGCGCTGAGCATGGCTCAAATTGATGCCCTGACCGCGGCCGGCGGAGTCCTATTAATAGGTGTTGGACTGCGCCTTTTGGCCATAAAACAGGTAAAAGTTGCCGATTTGTTACCTGCACTGCTGATCGCACCGCTGTTAGTGTCTTTACTCACCAGAATATCGGGCTAGGCTTTGCCCTTCACAAATTCACGAAGGGGAGTGGCATGAGAAGAGGGCTTCTAGCCACCATTCTGCTGACATTGCTCTCCCTCGGCGTGGGAACTGCTGCAGCTGCCGAAACGGGCAGCATTGGTGGCAATATGGTGGATGAGACCGGCGCGCCAATTGGCGACGTGGAATTCACCATGACCGGCCCTAATAATTATGACGAATCAACTGAGTCTGACGACCAAGGAAATTGGGCGTTTGAGATCACTGAGCCTGGCCAATATTTCGTCACAATAAATCCCGATTCACTGCCCAGCGGGGTTGGTCTAACTGAGCCCGACAAAGTAACTCGCTCAGTGGTGGTATTCAAGCTAGAAACTGCACCACCACCAGTTAGATTTCTAACCGGGCCAGGTCCGGAACGCGCTTCAACTTTTGATCGAGCGATGCAGTTGACGATTGACGGATTATTGCTTGGCGTAACAATTGGGCTAGCCGCAGTTGGACTAAGTTTAATTTTTGGTACTACCGGTTTAACAAATTTCGCTCACGGTGAGCTGCTAACCCTGGGCGGAATGATGACCTATTTCTTTAATAAGATGGGATTGCATGTAATTCCCTCAGCGCTAATAGCGTTGGTTATCGCTATTGTGGTTGGTGGCTTTCTCCAGGATAGATATCTCTGGAAACCGCTACGCAAGCGTGGAACTGGCTTAATTGCGATGTTAGTAATCTCAATTGGTTTTGGCTTATTGGCAAGATATGTTTTCTTGTATTTATTTGGTGGCGATAAACAACAATTCTTGCAATATGCCGGTCAGCCAGGCTGGCAATTGGGTCCAATCAGTATCACGCCAAAAGCAACTGCCAGCGCACTGATCGGAATTGTTTTAATTGGTTTAAC
>JBMTAF010000101.1:0-2843 GCA_049428425.1 Candidatus Nanopelagicales bacterium | reverse complement strand
CTGACCAATGCACACAACCATGACCTAATCGATTAAATTTGTAGCTGATATCTGCAGCAACTAGCGAACTCGCTCCAGCACCAAATGCCCCAATAGTTCGGGCTTCATACAGGGCTTCAGTTAGTGAATCTAATATTTCAGCATCAACTAGTTGTGAGGTCATCGCAATAGTCATGCCAGCCGATGAGCCAACTTTGCTAATGATTTCACCGGTGGAATCTTCATGTGAGATGCCTAGCTCGATTTCGTTTTCATCATTAATTGTGATGCCAGCGCGAAAACCGACATTGGTTGCTAGCGCAATTCTAAGTTTTGGATAACCAGCAAAACCCAGCTTCTTACAAAATCTAACTACAGTTGCTTCTGAGGTGTCTGCTTTTAAGGCAAAATCAGTAATTGACATCTGCGTTACCGCTTGTGCGGAGTGCAGGATTAGATCAGCACAGCGCTGCTCTGGAGGTGAAAAACCTTTGTAACTAGATCTAATCGAAATGATTGGATCTAAATTTGGCATTGCCACTACTTGACCGGTATCAGCCATGTGCATGTCCGTTCAGTAGGTAAGTTAGATCATTCGAAGTGCTAGTTAACATCTCTTCAGCTTTAGCAAGTGAAACATCATTAGCTAACATCACTAGAGCTTTGCGAACACTGCCGTTTGCGGCATTAAGTGCAGTTAAAGCAGTATCAGCATCAACATTAAGAATTGAACAGATCATGTTTACACTTCTGGTTTGTAGTTTGATGTTTGAATTCTGCACATCGACCATGTAGTTCTTATAAACCTTGCCAAGTCGAACCATCGCAATAGTTGAGATCATGTTCAGCACCATCTTGGTGGCAGTGCCAGATTTCATTCGAGTAGAGCCGGCAAGCAACTCTGGTCCACAATCAATTTCAATGCCAATATCTGCACGGCGACCAAGCTCAGTTCCTTTGTTGCACGCTAAACCAACGGCTAACGCACCTCTACTTCGCGCGTAATCCATGGCAGCAATCACATATGGGGTTCGGCCACTTGCGGCAATGCCAACCACAGTATCGGCGGCTGAGATATCTAATTTCTCTAGCGCAACAACTGCCATCTCCGTGCTGTCTTCGGCTCCTTCAACTGAAGTGCGAAGTGCACCATCGCCGCCAGCAATAATTCCAATTACCTGATTAGGTGATGCATTAAAAGTTGGTGGGCATTCAGATGCATCCAGCACGCCCAATCGGCCGGAGGTGCCAGCGCCGATATAGATCAGTCTGCCGCCAAGTTTCATTCGAGGCACGATCTGCTCAATGGCTGAAACAATGGTTTTTAGTTCTCGATTAACTGCAGTTGCTACCCCTTGATCGTTCTCGTTCATCGCATGAGCCAGCTCATCCACGGACATGGAATGCAGGTTTTGGTACTTAGTTCCAGCCTGCTCGGTTACGAGGGCGGTTAAATCCACCAAGGTCATGAAAGGAAGTTTCGCACTCGGGCCCCTAGATTGCAAGAGATTTTTGCACTATTTTTGGACCCTGATGAAAATTTCTGACATCCAGGCAATTGTGACGGCCCCGGCTGGAATCCGCCTGGTTGTGGTCAAAGTCCTCACTGATACTGATGGTCTTTATGGTCTGGGCTGCGCCACTTTCACTCAGCGCCCCCTCACGGTCGTAACTGAAATTGAGCAATATCTAAAGCCAATGCTGATTGGGCGGGATCCAGCAAATATCACCGATATTCATAACGCCCTTTATTTATCTGGCTATTGGCGCGGTGGCGCAGTGATGAACAATGCCTTAGCTGGTGTTGATCAAGCGCTTTGGGACATAAAGGGCAAAGTTGCCAATCTGCCGGCATATCAATTATTTGGCGGAGCGGTTAGAGATGAGTTAGCAACCTATGTACATGTTAATGGCGCAGATGAAAACGAGATCGCTGCGAATATTACTGAGCTGAGTAAAAAAGGATTTAAGAATTTTCGAGTGCAGCCAGCGTTATCAAATAATGCGAGTTATGGTGTTGGAAAAACTAATGAGACGCAGTTTGGCAACCAACCATCACAAAGTTATCGGCTTGCCGATCAATCAGTTCGCTGGGATGAAGATGCTTATCTGAAAGCAGTGCCTAAATTATTTAAGTATCTGCGTGAAAATTTATCTGCCGACTTTAACTATATACATGATGTTCATGAACGAGTCTCGCCTAATGCGGCAATTAATCTGGCTAAACAACTTGAGCCATATAACTTGTTTTATCTGGAAGATCCAGTTTCTCCCGATGACACCGGTTATCTCAACCAACTGCGAGCACAAACCACTACACCAATTGCCATCGGGGAGCTGTTTACCCATCCGAGTGAATATCAACCACTAATTCAAAACCGATTAATTGATTACATTCGCTGCCATGTTTCACAAATAGGTGGCGTGACTAATGCACTTAAGTTAACTCACTTCGCCGAGGTGTATGGGGTTAAAACTGCTTGGCATGGTCCGGGCGATGTTTCGCCAATAGGACATGCCACTCATCTGCATTTAGGAATATCGGCAGTGAATTTTGGTATTCAAGAAATTTATCTGCCTAATGAAGAGGTGTTAGAAGTATTTCCAGGTGCGCCAACACCAACTGATGGCGTGCTAAAAGTAAATGACAAACCTGGCTTTGGAATAGATATTGATTTAGCGGCAGCTAAAAAGTATCCGCTGCCAGATCACAAATACAACGGTGCCTGGCCGGAGATTAGACGAGCTGACGGCTCAATAATTAAGCCTTAGAGCTTAAATAAATTTGCTTTTTTCCCTTGAGTGTCAGTTTGATAAGTAAACACACTGCCAGCTAGATCTTCATCAACTTCTAAACTAGCTGA
>JBMTAF010000100.1:0-2904 GCA_049428425.1 Candidatus Nanopelagicales bacterium | reverse complement strand
TTTCTAAAGATGCGCTCCAAGCAAAAACTGAATTCAGTTGGCCGACATCTATTGAGTTGCCTGGTTACAACCCAGTTACTAAACCAAATAACAAACAAATTAAAGAAGCCGCGAAAATGATTGTCGATTCTAAGCGGCCGGTGTTTTATGTGGGTGGCGGAGTTATTAAAGCTCAAGCTGCGCGTGAGTTGTACCAATTGGCTGAGCTAACGGGTATCCCAGTAGTAACTACCTTGATGGCTCGAGGTGCTTTTCCAGATACCCATCCACAACATTTAGGTATGCCAGGAATGCATGGCACGGTTGCTGCAGTTGGTGCACTACAAAAAAGTGATCTACTGGTCACTCTTGCCGCAAGATTTGATGATCGAGTGACCGGTCGATTAGATTCATTTGCACCATTTGCCTCAGTGATACATGCCGATATTGATCCAGCAGAGATTGGCAAAAACCGAGAAGCAGACGTGCCGATAGTAGGTGATGTCAAAGAAACAATTATTGAGTTGATTACTGCGTTAAAGGCAGAACTCAAAGGCGGTCGAAGAATTGAGCAAGATGCCTGGTGGGCCGAGCTAAACAAAATGCGAAGCACTTATCCGCTTGGCTATGACCTACCGGCCAATGGCAGCGTTTCACCGCAGTTAGTAATTGAGCGATTAGGAAAGATTTCTGGGCCAGAATCCATCTACACCGCAGGTGTGGGTCAGCACCAAATGTGGGCGGCTCAATTTATTAACTACGAAAACCCCGGCACTTGGCTTAATTCTGGCGGCTTGGGAACTATGGGATTTGCGGTCCCCGCTGCCATGGGGGCAAAAGTTGGCGCACCTGATAAAACGGTCTGGGCAGTTGATGGTGATGGTTGTTTCCAGATGACTAATCAGGAGTTAGCCACCTGCGCAATTAACAATATTCCAATCAAAGTTGCGCTGATAAATAATCAATCACTTGGCATGGTTCGGCAATGGCAAACCCTGTTCTATAACTCACGTTATTCAAACACTGATTTGGAAACTCATCGAATTCCAGATTTTGTGAAGCTTGCTGATGCCTATGGTTGTCATGGCTTGCGCTGTGAATCACCGGACCAAATTGATGCCACAATCGAAAAGGCAATGAGTCTTAACGATGCACCAGTTGTGATCGACTTCGTAGTTCATAAAGATGCCATGGTGTGGCCGATGGTTGCTGCTGGCGCTTCAAATGATGAAATTAAATATGCCCGCGATCTGGCACCGGATTGGGAGCGAGGGGATGACGAATGAGCAAGCACACACTCTCGGTTCTGGTTGAAGATCAGCCCGGCGTTTTAGCTCGAGTGGCCGCGCTGTTTTCTCGACGGGGTTTCAACATTGAGTCATTGGCGGTAGGGCCAACTGAGATCTCTGGCATTTCTAGAATGACCATTGCGGTAAATGTTGAGGATCTACCACTTGAACAGGTAACCAAACAACTTAACAAGTTAGTCAATGTGCTAAAGATTGTTGAGCTAGAGCCGAGCGCATCGGTGCAGCGTGAATTGTTGTTGGTTAAAGTTAAAGTAGACAAAGAGAGTCGATCCAGCGTGCTAGAAACCGTGCAGTTGTTTCGAGCCAAAGTGGTTGATGTCTCCAGTGATGCATTAGTAATTGAGGTAACCGGAAACAGCGACAAATTGGAAGCCTTCTTGCGCTCGGTTGAGCCTTACGGAATTAAAGAGTTGGTGCAATCCGGCATGGTTGCAGTTGGTCGTGGTGATAAATCGATTACTGAGCGTAACCTGCGGGTTGCGGATCGAACGGCGTAGAGTTTCCACCTAAATTGAAGGGATATAAATAATGGCTGCCCAAATGTATTATCAGGATGATGCAGATATCAGCGTCATTCAAGATCGAACTGTCGCTGTAATTGGCTATGGCTCACAGGGCCATGCCCACGCACTTAATCTACGAGATTCTGGCATTGATGTTCGAGTTGGATTGCTAGAAGGATCAAAATCTCGAGCGAAAGCGGAAGAGCAAGGGCTTCGAGTATTAACGCCAGATGCTGCCGCAAAAGAAGCTGATGTCATCATGATCTTGGCGCCAGATCCAGCTCAGCGCGGCTTATATTCGCAATACATTGAACCAAATCTAGAAGCTGGTAAAGCATTGTTCTTCGGCCATGGCTTCAATATTCGCTACGGCTACATCAAGCCACCAGCAAATGTTGATGTTTGTATGGTGGCACCAAAAGGACCAGGTCATTTAGTTCGACGAGAATACGAAGCAGGCCGTGGTGTTCCAGTAATTGTTGCGGTAGAGCAAGATGCAACGGGCAACGCCTGGCCGCTAACTCTTTCTTATGCTCGTGCCATTGGTGGTTTGCGCGCTGGCGGTATCAAGACCACTTTTACTGAAGAAACTGAAACCGATTTATTTGGCGAGCAAGCCGTGCTCTGCGGTGGTGCATCAGCGTTGGTGATGGCAGGCTTTGAAGTGTTAACTGAAGCTGGTTACCAACCTGAGGTTGCTTATTTTGAATGTTTGCATGAACTTAAGTTGATCGTTGATTTGATGTATGAAGGTGGCATTGCCAAGCAGCGCTGGTCAGTCTCTGATACTGCCGAATATGGCGACTACATCTCCGGCCCGCGAGTAATTGATGCTCGCGTGAAGGAAAACATGAAAGCAGTTTTGGCTGATGTCCAAAACGGCACATTTGCTAAACGATTTATTGATGATCAAGACAAGGGAGCACCAGAGTTCAAGGCATTGCGTGCCAAGGGCGAAGCTCATCCAATTGAAGCAGTTGGTCGTGACTTACGAGCACTAATGTCATGGGTCAAGAAGTCCGATGATTATGAAGAAGGTAAGGCGCAGCGATAATGACTGATCGAGTAAAGATATTCGTTAAGCCAAATGGTTCGATTCGGGTAACTGGTGC
>JBMTAF010000099.1:0-2977 GCA_049428425.1 Candidatus Nanopelagicales bacterium | reverse complement strand
GTTTCACCTAACAAATAAACCTTGCTGCCTGGATTGGAATACACCCGAGTAATGCGTTTGCCGACTTCATCAAGAACTCCAAGCACCCCAATTACTGGTGTAGGCAGGATTGCCACGTCACCGGTTTGGTTATAGAACGAAACATTGCCACCGGTAACGGGAGTGCCGAACTCAAGCGCGCCATCAGCTAAGCCAGTAACCGCTTCCGCAAACTGCCACATCACGCCTGGATCTTCCGGTGAACCAAAATTCAAACAGTTTGTCACGGCAATTGGTTTTGCACCAGAAACTGCAACGTTTCGATATGCCTCGGCTAAATTCAGTTGAGCACCACGATAAGGATCTAGTTTGCAATATCGGCCATTGCCATCAAGGGAAACTGCAATACCCCTGCCAGTTTTTCGATCGATTCGCACCATGCCGGCATCATCTGGTGAGGAAAGCACGGTATCGCCACGCACATATTTGTCATATTGCTCAGTAACCCAATATTTATCTGCGAGATTTGCATGCGACAGCATGGCTAATAAATCTCGTTTTATTTCTGCCGCAGTTGCCGACTTTGGCAGAGTTGCGGTGGTGGCTGCAATTAGCTGATCTTGATCTGCTGGTCGCTGAATTGGACGCTGATATACCGGTCCTTCGTGCGCTACCGTGCGAGGAGGCACATCCACAATTAACTCATCATGCCAATAAATTTCTAACTTTCCGCTATCAGTTACTTCACCAATAACTGTCGCTGTTAAATCCCACTTTTGGCAGATCTCAAAAACTTGATCTATTTTTTCGGGATCAACAATTGCGCACATTCGCTCCTGTGATTCACTCATCAAAATTTCTTCTGGTGAAAGAGACGCATCGCGAAGCGGTACTAGATCAAGCTGCACTCGCATACCGCCGGAGCCATTACTTGCCATTTCGCTTGTTGCGCAAGAAAGTCCAGCGCCTCCTAAATCTTGAATCGCTTCAATCAAGTTCGCTCTAGCCATTTCTAGTGTCGCTTCAATTAGTAGCTTCTCCATAAATGGATCGCCTACCTGCACGCTTGGCCGAGCGGAGTGGGCTGAATCATCAAAAACTTCTGATGCTAAAACTGAAACGCCACCAATGCCATCGCCACCAGTTGCTGCGCCATAAAGCACCACTAAATCGCCAACTTCTTCAGCGCCTGAAGTCAAAATCTGATCATGTTTCATGGCACCAACACAAAGCGCATTTACCAGTGGATTGCCGGCATAGGATTTATGAAACACGGTTTCGCCACCAATATTTGGTAAGCCCAAACTGTTGCCGTAGCCACTAATGCCAGCAACCACACCATTTAATACTCGGCCAGTATCAGTAGCTGCCGGATCGCCAAATCGCAGTGAATCCATCACTGCTAGTGGCCGGGCGCCCATTGCCAAAATGTCTCGGACTATGCCACCAACGCCAGTTGCGGCACCTTGATATGGCTCAATAAATGATGGGTGATTGTGTGATTCGACTTTAAACGTAACTGCCCAGTTGTCGCCAATATCTACAACTCCAGCATTCTCACCAATGCCAACTAACAACACATCACTATCTGGCGTCTTTTCGCCAAATTGTTTGAGGTGGACCTTACTGCTCTTGTAACTGCAGTGCTCGCTCCACATTACCGAATACATTGCTAGTTCAGCTGAAGTTGGCCGACGACCTAAAATATCTTTGATCCTTAAATATTCGTCTTCTTTTAAGCCAAGCTGTTGCCATGGTTGATTTGCATCTGGCGTTTGTTGCGCATTTATAACTGTATCAACCATTTAAACCGTTACTCCCGCAATCGACCAGAAAAAGCCCAGCCCATCAACACCGGCACCAACTAATCCATCAACGGCATGTTCCGGGTGTGGCATGATGCCAACTACATTGCCCGCTTCATTTGAAATGGCGGCAATATCATTTACCGATCCATTCGGATTATTTTGATATCGAGCTACCACTAAACCTTTGGCTTCAATCTCCGCTAGTGATTCTGGCGTTAACTGATAACAACCTTCACCGTTTTTTACTGGAATCAATAACTCAGCACCTGGTTGAAAAAAATTAGTCCAAGCTGTCTTGGTATTTGTAATCGTAATTAATTCTGGACGACAAATAAAATGTAGATCGCGATTACGAGTTAGTGCGCCAGGTAATAATCCCGTTTCACAGAGCATTTGAAATCCGTTACAGATTCCTAGAACTGGCATACCTTCTTTTGCTTTATCAACAACTGATTTCATTATTGGGGAAGCACTTGCTAGCGCACCAGCTCGCAAGTAATCACCATAAGAAAAACCGCCTGGAAGAATTACGGCATCAACATCATTTAAGTTTGTATCTTTGTGCCACAGCGGTACTGCTTCTGCTCCACCAAGTGCTACTGCAGTTGCGGCATCTCGATCATCAAGCGTGCCTGGAAAAGTAACTACCCCAACGCGAGTGGTCACTCGCCCTCGCCTTCATCAGCATAAATTGCATAGGTCTCAATTACTGGATTGCTAAGCACAGTTGCTGCCAACTCTTCTACTTCATCAAGTAATTGATCAGTAATTGGGCCGCTGACCGTAATTTCAAAACGTTTGCCTTGGCGAACATTAGTAATCGCGTCATGCCCATCGCGATTAAAGACACCCTGAATGGCCCGACCCTGCGGGTCCAATATCTCGGGTTTTAGCATCACTTCAACGATGATTTTTTCCACGAGGTGCACCTTACTTGACGACGTTAAATCTGCCCAGAAATGCTCACACCAATGTAAGGGTTTAACTATTTTGAGGGCGTCCTTGCGGGTGTATCCTTGCCGATAGATGAATCTCCCAGCCCTAATTCAGCTTTTTGGCGATAAGGTCAAAACAGATCAGGTGACTCTTACCGCCTACTCAACCGATGCCACACCAGAGTTCAAGTCCGCACCTGATGCCGTGGTATTCGCTGAATCAACAGATGATGTCGTAAAACTCATTAAATTTGC
>JBMTAF010000098.1:0-2978 GCA_049428425.1 Candidatus Nanopelagicales bacterium | reverse complement strand
GGAGAATGCCTGAAGTTACGACGTTGGACGCGGGTTCGATTCCCGCCACCTCCACTTAATTGGCAGCAGTGCTAACTGTCTGCCAATTTTCTTTTCTAGCCCAAGCAACTGTGATATCTACCGCGATAAATGCAGCAGCAATTGCCCAACCAACGAATGCTCCGGTTGCCAAATCAGTAATCCAATGATGTCCTAGCATGATTGAGCCAAGCGACATAATTACCGTCAACGTAAGGGCAGTGATTGCGCCAATTGCACTCTTTAGGTGCGACCAAGCTCCTTTTCGAGAAAGCAGATAAAGCAGCACTAACCAACTAAACGCAGCATTTGCCGCATGCCCTGATGGAAACAGACCAATCTCGCCCAAAGTGTCAGGATTAAGAAATCTAGGTTCACCACTAACTGGACGACTACGAGCCAGCAACAACTTCATTGCGGCAACTACAACATTAAGTGTAACGGTGCCAAGCACCACCAAGGCAATTGGATGCCAAGATCCACTGCTGCGATACAGCCAAATCGCAACTACCAGCAGAATTGCTACGACGATAAATCGCTGTCCTAACAGAATCATCAGCTCCGCTGTATCTCGCGGTATCGTCCCGCGTTGCACTTGTAGTGCTAGGCCAGATTTATCTAGTCGCAAAATCCACGCTCGCTCTAGTGCAACCTGATAAGTGGTCCAGGCTGCCGCAATCGCAGAGCTAGCTGCAATAGCAATTAACAACAACCGGCGCTTATCGGAAGTGAGCGAAGCGATCAATTTCATGATTGGTTCAGCGTAGTGGTGGATTCTGTATCTAATGCTTATTCGCCACAGATTGTGGCAAGGAGCACTGCCTTTATGGTGTGCATTCGGTTCTCGGCCTGATCAAACGCAATGTTGATCGACGATTGAAATACCTCATCAGTCACCTCAAGACCATTAGTCAGACCTGCAATGCTGCCAGCATGCTTGCCAACTTCGGTTTGGTCATCGTGATAAGCCGGAAGGCAGTGCATGAATTTTGCCGTCGGAGCAGCTGCGCTCATCAAATTGGCGTTTACCTGATAGGGCAGTAGTAATTCAATGCGGGATTTCCAGACGGAATCTGGCTCACCCATTGACACCCAAACATCAGTGTGAACAAATTCGGCATCAGCAACTGCCTCTGTTGCCGATTCAGTCAGGGCAAGTCGTGCGCCTGATTGAGTTGCCAATTCCTGCGCTTGATCGATCAATGATTGCGCTGGCCAAAGTTCCTTTGGCGCACCAATAGTTAACTGCATTCCAAGCAGAGCTGCGGTAATCAAGAACGAATTTCCCATGTTATTTCGGGCATCACCGACATAACTAAATTTAATTTCTGCTAGATCTTTACCACTAGCTTCTTTCATAGTTAGTAGATCGGCCAGCATCTGAGTTGGATGCCACTGATCGGTCAGTCCGTTTATTACTGGCACGCTAGCGTGATGAGCTAGCTCTTCTACGGTTGATTGCGCGGCGCCGCGATACATGATTGCGTCATACATCCGAGATAACACTTTGGCTGTATCAGCAACTGACTCTTTATGGCCTAGCTGCGATGAGGATGAATCAAAAACCGTGCTGCTGCCCCCTTGTTGAGTCATCGCAACTTCAAATGCAGCTCTGGTTCGAGTGGAGGTTTTTTCAAAGATCAGCGCAGTTGATCGGCCAGCTAATTTTGGCGTTTCGGCACCAGACTTACTTGCCTGCTTTAACTGGGCAGCCAATTCAAGAAGGTGATGAAATTGTGCTGGGGTGAGATCAAGTTCTTTGGTGATTGATCTGCCACGAAGTGCGCTCATTAACCAATTCTCGCAGAGCGACTAAATCAGCGATGTGCTGGGCAGGATTAGCCAGCCTGGCCAAAAACCGGTGGCACGGCTGGAAGTTCGGCGGCGTGGGTAACTTTCGGCAGCGAACTTGCGGGCACTCGGGCATAAAGCGCTTCGCGCTCTTCTTCAGTTAGTCCACCCCAAACGCCATAGGGCTCCCGGGCCCGAATCGCATAATCCGCACACTCAGCTCGAACCGGGCAGCCCGCACAGATGGCTTTTGCGGCTCGATCGCGACGCAATCTCGCCATTCCGCGCTCATTCTGCGGGTGGAAAAAGACATCGGGATCGGCAGTTCGGCATAGGCCTCGCTCTTGCCAGGTCCAGACCACATCGTCTGGAACTTGGGACAGCGGCTGCTGCGGCATCAAAACTCCTAGTGGGCTAAAGAGGTTTAATCCAACTCAGTTGCTAAACATAGTTCGACCAGAAATGGAAATCTAGCCCCCCTCCTTAGTAGTGGATGAGAGGTGCTGTGCTATGCGTGCGGCGGCGCAGGTTCTCAAAGTTTCGCTCTAGACTTGAAAGATGAATACCTCGATTGACCAAGCGTTACAGCCAATATCTGATCTCAAACTTGACGATGGCGATCACGAAAAGTTTTCGCATTACGTTAAGAAAGAAGATATTGTGGAAAGTGCAGTAACTGGTAAACCAGTAATTGCGCTATGTGGCAAAGTTTGGGTACCGAATCGAGATCCGCAAAAATTTCCAGTCTGTCCGCAATGTCAAGAAATCTACAACACCTTAAAACCAGAATGAAAAGTCCCAAAATTTGGGTAGCTGCTACTGCTGCCCTCGCCACTATCGTGTCGTTAGTCATTCCAGCGGTGGCTAATGAGGCCGCTGATGTGGCACCAATAACTGAAGTAGCGCCTAGAACCCCGGCATTGCCAGTCATTACTGGCTGGCTGCCGTATTGGGACGATGCGCCAGGTACAGCAACGGTGATTGCTAACGGCGATCTAGTTGCCGAAACCATGCCATTTTGGTGGAGCACAGTTGGAAATGCCCAAAGCGTTTCACTAAAGATAAAGAACACTGGCACAACGCTGGCTAAACGAACGCGTTTGATTAACCAGATGCAAGCTGCTGGCATAAAAGTGTTACCTACTATCACTGATTCGACTTGCATTGGT
>JBMTAF010000097.1:0-3020 GCA_049428425.1 Candidatus Nanopelagicales bacterium | reverse complement strand
AAATCACATACCACTGGCCGAGTTCACAATCTTTCCTTCCGAGCTATTACCGCACTTTTTGGCCATGCCGGCATTGAATGGGATATCACTAAAGCTGATCCACAAGAACGTATCTTGCTAAGGGAATGGATCGATTACTACAAAATGAATAGAGATTTGCTGCACTCTGGAAATGTGGTTCGAGTCCAACAGCCAGATGATGCAATCTGGGTGCATGGCGTAGTTGCCATCGATAAATCCAAAGCAATATTCAGTGTTGCGCACCTCGCTGCTGTTGGTGCAAGTAAACCACCGTTACTTCAGTTTGCTGGTTTGAATCCAGCTGCAAAGTATGAAATTAGAATTGTTCAGCCTGCTGGCTTGGCTGAAACAATTCAGAATCAAACGCCAACCTGGGCATCTGGCATAGTAGTTAGTGGTGAATTGATTTTGAATCATGGTTTGCGCGGTGAAAAGATACAGCCAGAAAATGCATACTTAATTGAAATGAAACAAGTTAACTAAGGTCTTCTTTACCTTTACTTCGCTTCTCAATCGCCAACAATCTGCGAGCTTCTTCCGCGTACATATCCACATACTGCTGATCACTTAACTTTCGGATGTTCTTCATAATCTCATCAGTTACCGCCCGTAGGGTGTCGCGGTCATTGCTCATTTCATGCAGATGAGAAAAATCTAACGGCTTTCCAATCTTGATACCAACTCGTCCCAGCTTTGGAATGTTGCGCTCTGGTGGCTGGATATCGCGCGTGCCATGCAAACCAATTGGGATTACCGGAACTTTGTTCTCTAGCGCTAACCGAGCAACACCAGTTCTTCCTTTGTAAAGCTTGCCCGTTGGAGAACGAGTTCCCTCTGGGTAAAGTGCAATTAAGCCCCCGTTTTGCAACACCTTGGTTGCCGCAGTTAGCGCATTAGAGGCTCGGGCTGTTCCTCGCTCCACCGGAATTTGACCTGCGCTACGGAAGAACGTTCGAGTCAACAAACCTTTCAATCCTTTTCCTTCGAAATACTCCGCCTTGGCCAGGAATGTGACTCGACGAGAAGTTGCCAGCGGCACCACGATGGAATCGATAAAAGAAAGGTGATTTGGTGCGAGGATGGCAGCGCCAGTTTTTGGGATGTTTTCGGCACCCTCAATCCACGGGGTGTACAGCAAATTTACTAGCGGGCCTAAGCTGCCATAGCGCAGCAGCCAATAAATCGGGGTCTCTAACCGCTCGTCATCAATCGCCATATGCAAAAACTAGAGCCTGCATAGGCTGACAACTCAATAGCCCCCGCTCTAACATCAATCCAGTGGGAGAAATTGGGGGAAAAATGAATCCACTAGATCCATTAAGCATTCGATCTGATTCCGAGGTCGGCGTATTGCTGCTGCATGGATTTACTGGATCGCCAGCCGCTATGCGACCATGGGCGGAGCGGCTTGGGTCAGCAGGCTTTGGGGTGGAACTGCCAGCTCTGCCAGGGCATGCCACTTCCTGGCAAGATCTCAATCGAACCACGTGGCATCAGTGGTATGCCGCCGCGCAGATTTCCTATCTAAAACTAGCCAAAGAGCATCCAAAAGTTTTTGTTGCTGGACTTTCCATGGGCGGAGCATTAGCGCTACGACTTGCTCAGCATCAAAATACCGTTGCCGGTTTAATTCTGGTTAATCCGGCATTGAAGGCAAAAAACAAACTCTTGAAACTGGCACCAGTGATTGGAAAATTCCTACCTAGTGTGCCGGCAGTAGGTAATGACATCGCTAAACCAAACACCACGGAACATTCATACGATCGAACTCCAGTTCGAGCAGCAGGATCCATGTTGGACCTGTGGCAAGATGTCAAGCGCGGACTGCATTTAGTAACAGCCCCAACCCAAATTTTTACGAGCGTGAATGACCATATAGTGCCAGTTAGCAGCTCTAAACTAATTTATGAATCAATCTCTACATCAATTGCACATCGTGAACAGGTGATGTTAACTGAGTCATATCATGTCGCCACGCTTGATGTTGAAAATGAAATTATTTTTGACAAATCAATTGAGTTTATCGCTGAAAAATCGGCGTTGAATTAGCGCAGTAAGTCTTTTCGAGCCAGCACGACAGCATCGACGGTTGCCGCAGTAACCAAATCAGGGCCAGTCAAAACTGGGTTGCCATTTCCTACTCTGCCAGCAGTAGTCAGAAATGTACCTAACATATCTACTGCGTAGCGAGCCTGCATGGCTTCTTGATCATCTGTCATAAACAAAATATTTCCATTGCGCAATTCGTTCTCGAGCGTAGGTGAATATCCAAGTACACCAACTGTTAAGTCACGAACAATATTTTCCCGTGCCTTATTAAATGTTGAAATTAATTTGGGATTTGCCAATAGGATCGAATCAACGCTTTTATCACTTGCTATTGCTTTTCTTATATTTTCTGGTGCTGCTTTTGCTGAAACTTTTACAGAGATAACTGAAGAGCTCTCCAGAATTTCACCTGCTGCTCGACATAACACTACTTCTCGACTTTTGGATGCGCTAGTGGAGGTAATGCACAACAGAGTTTTCTTATTGGCAGCTTTGAATCTAGAGCCAACTGCATTTCCAGTGCCGGTATCGGTAACCCCAACAAAACCCAAGGCACCAAACGGCAATGCCGCAGCTGAGTTATCGCCGATGCCAACGGTCGGAATGCCAGATGCTGAAACCTTGGAGAGCGCTTTGCCCATTTTGGCACTCTGTGAGGCAACAATCGCACCACCAATTTCTGGTTGATCAGTAAGGGCGCGCAACTGCTTTAAAGCATCTGCAGCTGAAGTAGGGACTGATATTTCAATCTTAAAATCAAATCTCTCTGCGGCCTGCTTAGCTGCCGCTTCCATCGCCAATACCGTGCGTGGATCTTCATTTGGCTGAGTGAGGATATGCACCGTTTTCCCCAGTGCCACCTCTTCCGTAGGTAACGTCTCAGTTTGAATACTAAGCACATCTGCATCATTGGCACAGCCAGCAAGCAGCAAGGCTGAGATCAGACAAAT
>JBMTAF010000096.1:0-3097 GCA_049428425.1 Candidatus Nanopelagicales bacterium | reverse complement strand
CCAGGACATATTCAAACTGACATGGGAGGACCGACAGCACCACGAACTGTTGCAGAAGGTGCAGACACGGTGCTTTGGTTGGCAACTCGCGAACCAAGTAATCAAACCGGATTGCTTTGGGAAGATAGAGTTGTCGTTGAATTTTAAGGCGGTTAAGTGACTAAAGCACGATTGTTTGTGTTGGCCCAATTTGGTTTGCTGGCGGTATTGGTTTTGCTGCCAACAGATCCAGCCGTTACTGCGCCAAGTTGGTTTAGGCCGCTATCAATTGCGCTGCTCGGGTTAGCTTTCTTGATTTTGTTTCTAGCAGCAATCTCGCTCAGACCTGCGTTAACCGCATCGCCAGTGCCGAAACACAGTGCGCCACTAATTCAATCTGGGATTTATCGATATGTGCGCCATCCTATGTACAGCGCTGTGATTACAGTTGGCGCCGCAGTTATGTTAGGAAATCCAACCCTGTTAACCATGATCGTCTGGGTGGCGTTAATTATTGTGTTATTAAACAAAGCTCATTATGAAGATCAATTATTGCTAGCAAAACATCCATCCGCAAAAGATTATCAATCAAAAGTTGGCGCATTTGTGCCAAAACTAAGTCGAAATTAATTACTAACGAAAAGAGATCCTCTTGGCTGCGTTACTTGCGCTGATCTCCAGTATTGCTTGGGGAGTTGCTGACTACATGGGCGGCGTGGCATCTAGGCGAGCTGGCGCGATGCAGATTTTGGTGGTGGCGTACCCAGCAGGTGCGGTAATCATTACCTTGTTTGCCGTTTTTGCCGTACCAGGGGAGATCTCTAACCAGGCAATTGTTTGGGGAATAGTTGCTGGCTTAATTGGTGCAATTGCCGTTGCCTTACTTTATATCGCACTTAGTCGCGGACCGATGGGAATTGTCTCACCAATAACTGCCGTGATGTCAGGTTCAGTGCCGCTAGCAGTTGGGGTAATTCGTGGTGAGCGACTTACTTCACTTGCAATTGCTGGTGTGATTTTGGCGGTGATTGCGGTCGTGTTAGTCACTCGGGAAAAAACGGAACACCGAAAAGTGCAGTTCAGCACGGTATTAATCGCAATTGCCAGCGGAACTGCAATTGGCCTTTATCTTTCCGCGCTTGGATCTGCTCCAGTTGATTCCGGTATTTGGGCGGCAACGGTTGGCAGATGGACGTCATCAGTATTCGTCGCAATTGCGGTTTTTGTAGTGTTGCGAAGTTTTACTCGAAGCAATTTTCCATGGCAATTGGCCATCATTTCTGGCTTCTTGGATGCTGGCGCTAATGCGATCTTCCAGCTAGCAAGTCAGCGAGGTTTGTTGGCAATAGTCGCGGTGCTTGGCTCCCTGTATCCGGCAACCACAGTGCTGCTGGCACGGGTGCTGCTGCATGAGCGACTGATTCGGATTCAACTAATCGGGGTTTATCTCGCCTTTGCTGCTGCTGCCGCGCTTGCGCTCGCCTAAATCGCAGTTGTCGGAGATTCCTGCCAGAATTGCCAGATGGATCCATTACTTATCAGCTTGATTCTGGCGCTTGCCGTAATTGGTTTTTTGGTGTTAGCGCTGCTTCGCTCCCGACCCACCAGTGGTGTTTCTGAAGCTGAAGTAATGAATATTGCGCAGACTGTGCTGGATAGACATGCGGCAAAACTATCTGAAAGTGCTACCGCCGAGCGCGATCGATTTCGCAGTGAAGATGAAGCGCGGCGAAATGAACTGAATTTACTACTCAAGCCATTAACTGAGAACTTGGAAAAAGTTGAATCCAAGTTGCAACTGTTAGATAACCAACGTGCTGAATTGAAACAACAACTCGACAATTATCGCGACTTAGGCAAAGAACTAAATGAAAAGACTTCACAGTTAAGTTCTGCGCTGCGTCGACCAGAAGTTCGTGGCCGATGGGGTGAAATGCAGCTACGTCGCTTAGTTGAGCTAGCTGGCATGGTTGATTATGTTGACTTTGATGAACAGCTAACTGTGATTTCTGACGATGAGCGACTTCGACCAGACATGGTAATTAAGTTAACTCAAGGTGGACAGATTGCAGTTGATAGCAAAGTGCCGCTGGATGGCTATCTAGATTCAGTAGCACTGCAAGGACCTGAGCGCGATACTGCGATGGAGAAAGTGGCAAAGCAAATCCGCACGCACATCAAGCAATTGTCGGAAAAGGAGTACTGGCGGGAGTTAGACAACTCAGCTAATTTCACCGTGATGTTTATTCCGATTGAAGGAGCCTTTCAAGAGGCAGTTGGAGTTGATACTGGCTTGGTTGAATATGCTGCCAATCAAAAAATCGCAATTGCTACCCCGTTTACTTTGCTTGGCATGCTACACACGATTGCCAGACTTGAAACCCAATTTCAGATTGCCCAAAAAATTGATTCATATTTACAAGAAGCGCGCAAACTACATAAGCGGGCCATAGTGTTTGCTGACCATTTAGGCAAAGCGCAACGGTCTGTCACCAGCGCTACCAAGCACATTGACAGCGCTGCCAGATCCTTTGATCGAATGTTTATGAAATCAATTGAAGACATGAACTCACGGGCGATTGCCAGCGGAATTGACGAGCCGGAGATTGACCCTATGCTTGAGATTCCTGCCGCAGATTATGATGAAGATTAATTACCGCAGAATTTGTCGGGCAGTTCGATCGTAGGTTAAGTAATTCCACGCCCAATCAATTACAACTTGAAGTTTGTTTCGGCCGCCTAACAGATAAGCAAGATGTAAGCCAAGCCAGGCTAGCCAGGCAATAAAGCCGGAGAGTCGTAAACCTTTTGCCCACACCACCGCATCAGATCGACCAATGGTTGCCATGGAACCTTTATCTCGATATTTGAACCCGGAGCTAGTTGGATCAGTTAAGAACTTTGCCACTTGTCTACCCATCTGCATCGCAACAGGAGCCACCATTGGTAATGGTCGCTGATCTTGATCAAGGAAGGCAGCAATATCGCCAATCACAAAAACGTTTGGGAATTTATCAGCAGCAGGTCGTAACTGATCATCCACCACGACCCGCTCATCTCGGCGCGAGATTAACTCCATTCGCTTAGTGATTAATGAGCTCAGCGGATTTCCTTTTAC
>JBMTAF010000095.1:0-3142 GCA_049428425.1 Candidatus Nanopelagicales bacterium | reverse complement strand
CGCTGCGCTTGCAGTTTTGCCAAGGCATCTCTTGCCGCTTTTGCTTCTGCTCGTGCTGCCTGCGCTTCTCGCCGTGCTGCGGCAGCTAATTCTTCTTGGACTCTAGCCCGTTCAAACAATCGCTCTAATTCAGCTTTATCTTCTAGTAGTCCAGCTCTAACTATTTCTAATTCGTCAACAGTTGCCCCACGCGCTCGCGCCAGTGCTTGCGCTGCGCCCAATCTGCCGGTGAACTCTCCTAATGAATCGGCTTGAAACAAGATTCCGATTATGGCAAGCGGACCTTCTTGATACAGTCGACGCGCAATCTGACCTACTTGCAGCTGAAGTTCTCTGACTCTAGCTTCAGCACGGGCAATTCTTACCCGAACCACTACTTGTGCTCGATTAATTCGTTTGATCTTGGCTTCTGCGGCTGATTCGCGCTGAAAGGCAGTTTTCAAATTTGACTGAGCGGTTTGTAATCTTCGTTGCGCTGCTGGAATCTGAGCTTCAATCGCTCGAAGCTCTGCGGTAGCACGCTGGACAACTTTACTTGCCGCAAGTAGTTCGTCTTCTAGTTCTTTTACTTGGCCTTTAATGTCATCAAGTTCATCTTCCAAATCATTTCCAAAACCTGGCGAAGTGAGTCCAGAAACCAGGATTGTCAAGATTACGAAAATTCCAACTGAGCGAGATGGCAGTAGACGTTTCATTAGACCTTCAAATAGCGTCGGATTGAAACTGTAGCCACAAAGATTGTGAGTAGCAGGCCAATTCCGGTACTAATTCCAGCCGCCAAGAGAACATCTTCCCAAACCACAAAGTTAATGAACTCAATAGTTGGCACCAATAAATCCATTACCACCCAATACTGAAGCGCTGCCATGATGCCAGCCGCCAACAGCGCTCCGAAAAAGGCTGCAATTACTGCTTCCATCACAAACGGCAATCGAATTGCACTTTTTGATGCGCCAACTAATCGCATGATGGCTATCTCTTCACGCCGCGAGAAGGCAGCAATTCGCATTGTGTTAACAATAAGCACCACAACTACTAAGAGCATCAAGACCGCAATCCCAATCGCACCTAACTGCAAATAGCCCAGCGAAACAAACAGCGAATCCAACACTGCCTGTTGATCTTGCACATACTCCACTCCAGGCAAATCCCGTACCGCTTTAACCACGGTTTGATATTGCTCAGGATCTGACATGCTCACCCGAAAAGACTCAGGCATCTGATCAATGGTGGCTTCTGCTGCAACCGCGCTTCCTTTGAATTGTTCAATGAATCTAGCAAATGCTGCAGCTTGATTCTCAAACTTCACTTCGGTAACTAGCGGTCGAAGCTCAGTTAACCGCTGTTCCACTTCAGTTATCTCACTGGTAGTAGCGGCCCCGCTTGGACAGAGGTTTACTGGGCTGATGTTGCCACACAAAAAGACAGTGATCTCAACTCGCTCATATAAAGTTTCTTCGATTAACTGCACTTGAGTTCTAACCAACAACGAGAGCGACAACATTGAAAGCGCGATTGTGGCTGTCACGATTATCGCCAAAGTGAGTGTGAAAGTTCGGCGAAGTCCGGTTAGTACCTCAGAAAATATGAAGCGAAGACTCATGACAAATCTCCGATGCCATATACCCCGCGTTCTTGATCGCGGATAACTTCTCCGCGCGAAAGTTCAATTACCCTGCGACGCATTCCATCTACGATGGCAGCATCATGAGTAGCGACAATAACTGTGGTACCAAAGCGATTGATTTGATCTAAGGTTCGCATAATTTCAGCAGATGTTTCTGGATCTAAATTTCCAGTTGGTTCATCGGCAATCAAGACCGTGGGTTGATTTACGCAAGCGCGAGCAATTGCCACTCGCTGTTGCTCACCTCCGCTTAGCTGATACGGAAATCGATTAGCCATCGCACTTAAGCCAACTGTGCTTAAAATTTGCTCGATTTTTTCGGTTTGCTCTTTCCGCGGTATACCAATCACATCTAGCGCAAAGCCAACATTTTGTTTTACCGTTCGATTATTCAAGAGTCGAAAATCCTGGAAAACTACACCAATCTTGCGACGCAATTTTGGCACAGCACCATCGCGCAACTTCTCAATTTGCATGCCATCTACTGTGATTGATCCAGTGGTGGGTTTTTCTTCGCGCAGCACCAAAGATAAAAAAGTGGACTTTCCGGAGCCAGATGGTCCGATTAGAAAGATAAATTCCCCTGGCTCAATCAATAAATCAATTCCAGTTAGAGCAGGTGGTAGATCTTTTCGATAACTCTTAGTTACCGCTTCAAATCTAATCACTTAGCTCCTCGGTTCTTCCGCCATCTGATTCCGCTATTAATAAAGTCATCCAGATCGCCATCCAATACTGCGGCTGGATTACCTGTTTCCATGTTAGTGCGTAAATCTTTGACCATCTGGTAAGGCGCGAGCACATATGACCGCATTTGGTTTCCCCAAGACCCAGCTGAATCACCGCGCAAGGCATCAATTTTTGCTTGCTCTTCTTGCCGTTTGCGTTCCAGCAGCTTGGAACTAAGCAGAGCCATCGCAGTTGCTTTGTTTTGAAGTTGCGATCGTTCATTCTGACAGGCAACCACAATTCCAGTTGGGATATGAGTGAGCCTGACCGCAGAATCGGTGGTGTTCACCCCTTGCCCGCCAGGGCCAGATGATCGATAAACATCAACTCTGATCTCATCATCAGGAATCACAATTGCATCTGATTGTTCAACCACTGGCACAACCTCGACACCAGCAAAAGAGGTATGACGCCTTGCTTGCGAATCAAAAGGTGAGATCCGCACCAACCGATGAGTGCCTTGCTCAACCGACAGCATGCCATAGGCATATGGTGCTTTAACTGCGAATGTTGTTGATTTAATTCCCGCTTCTTCGGCATATGAAGTTTCGTAAACTTCGGTTTTCCAACCCTTACGCTCGCAATATCGCAGATACATTCGCATCAGCATTTCAGTCCAGTCAGCAGCATCAACACCGCCGGCTTCAGAGCGAAGCGTTACTAATGCTTCGCGCGAGTCATATTCGCCAGACAGCAAAGTCTTTATCTCTAACTCAGCTAACTCATCTTTAACACTCTCAATTTCATTTTCAACTTCACTTTTTGCAGCTTGATCAGATTCAGCTC
>JBMTAF010000094.1:0-3150 GCA_049428425.1 Candidatus Nanopelagicales bacterium | reverse complement strand
GAAGATTGGATTACTTCAATTATCAGAGGCGACTCAATTGTTGAGGAGGATATTTAAATGGCAACTCATTTAAAACGGCTTGATGACTGGGTGAACCCAGAAAAAAAGTACTTGTTTTTTAGCATCAACAATTTCGCCAAGTATCTTGGAATTCCACAGAAGGCGGGAGGTCGCACGAGCAAATGATTACGACAACTTTGAGATGCACTTTGTGCCGCTAATCGCTGATGGATTGATTGAGCGCCATGAAGCGAATGAAGACCTATTTAAGGCATTTTTTAATCAACCTGATTTCCAAAGGATGATGACTCGAGCGCTCTCGATGTCTTTATATAATCATTTTAATCCCCCTCAGGATGGTGTAATCAAAGGTAAGACTCATAGACTTCCTGATGGTTCACAAGTTCCTTCTATTTAGGTGACTTTCTCTAACTTTTAATTGCGAAACAAGGTGGAAGATGAATGCTTTAGCTTGGATTGGTGCGATTACAGGACTTGTTGGTGGCATCACTGGCTTGTTAGGTTTCGGATTTCAAGTATGGTTTCATCTTGCGAGTGGACCAAGAATTAAACTTTCAACTCTCTGGGCTTTGAATTTACAAAAAGGGTTATGGTCATCCTCGAATAATCTGACAAAGTAGCCACCAAGAGCACCACTGCTATACCCGGTGGTTAATTAAAACCTGCCATGGGATACCTTTAGCCATTGTTAGAGGTAACTTTCTAGCAAAACGAGATCCGTAGATGACGGATACATATGTAAGTCTTAATTTCGTTACCACGAAGAGCATCACCAAGACATACATGTCAAGGTGATTGGTGAAGAGTAATGACGGTTAATACTGCTGTAAAACAACAAACATTTCGAAAATTGGGCCTAAATCCTAAGCTAGTAAATGCGCTGGATGCACAAGGCATTGTCACGCCATTCCCGATTCAAGCGGCCACAATTCCAGATGCCTTAGCTGGGCATGACATTTTGGGTAAAGGTCAGACTGGATCTGGCAAGACACTTGCATTTGGCCTGACGCTACTTCATAACATAACTGGGTTGCGAGCAAAGCCAGGCAGGCCGCTTGCGGTAGTGCTAGCTCCAACTCGGGAATTAGCACAGCAAATCAATGAAGTGATTTCTAAACTGGGTAAATCCGTAGGCCAGGAAAGTGCCTTAATTGCTGGTGGCTTGTCTTATGGAAAACAAGTCTCAGCAATGAAGCGATCTATTGGAGTTGTAGTTGCTACCCCTGGCAGATTGTTAGATTTGGTTGAGAAGAAACATGTCCGCATGGATGATGTGGAGATCATGGTGCTTGATGAAGCGGACCAGATGGCTGACATGGGATTTCTGCCGGACGTGAAGCGTATTCTCAATTTAGTAAAGCCAGGTGGACAAAGATTCCTTTTCTCTGCCACCTTGGATCGTGACGTTGATGTTTTGGTCAAGCAATATTTAGTAAATCCAAAAACACATGAAGTGGCAGATATGGCTGGAACAAAGTCACGATCCGCCCATTATGTATTTTTAGTAAGCCACGGTGACAAGACAAACATAACAAGTCAGATTGCAGCTCGCGAAGGAAAAGCAATTTTCTTTACTAGAACTAAACGGGGTGCGGATCGATTGTCAGCAAACCTGGCAAATGTGGGAGTAAAGGTGGGAACACTGCATGGTGGCAAATCTCAGGCCATCAGAACTCGCACTTTGGCTGAGTTCAAGAAGCAAGATTCTGGGGTGCTAGTAGCAACTGACGTTGCTGCCAGAGGAATTCACGTTGATGATGTAGATCTAGTGCTCCATTTTGATGCACCGGCTGATCATAAGGATTACTTGCATCGCTCCGGCCGAACTGCTCGTGCCGGAAAAGCTGGTCGAGTAGTCACGCTTGCAACAAAGCAGGAGCAGAAGACAGTTAACGGAATGACATCTCGGGCTGGCGTTGAACCTAAAGTAATCTCGGTATTGCCAATGGATCAAGAGTTGGTACGAATAACTGGCGCCAAAAAACCCAGTGGAGTGCCTATATTGATCGCGCCAACCGAAGAGCCGAAAAGGGCGCAACCAAAGAATCGCAGTCGAAGCGATCGAAACCGCAGTCGTTCCAAATCCAGAAATAGATTTGAAAACAAGAAAAGCTTTGAGCGAGGTCGGAGCGCATCAGGGCGAAAATCTCGCTCTGCTCGCTAACCCAACTAAGAAGAATTAGTCGAAGCTAACCGCTGCAGTAAGGCGTAGTTGCTGTGATTCTTTCAGTGCTTTTTGGTAAACCTCAACCAGCGATGTTGCCGTTTGATCCCAACCAAATTGTGATGCATGTTGCAGCGCACCTTTTGAAAGCGTAAGTAGTCGTTCAGGTTGAGCGGCAAGGCGCAACAGCACAGCTGACCAAGCTTTCGGGTCGTGACCATCAATCAATACGCCAGAGAAGCCATCTGATACGGCAGTGCGAAGACCACCAACAGCAGTTGCAACAACAGGTTTGCCACAGGCTTGAGCTTCCAATGCAACTAGTCCAAATGACTCACTGTAACTTGGTACACAAACAATATCTGCCGCTCGATACCAGTTAGGCAATTCATGCCGGGCTGCTGGTGGCAGGAATTTAACAACATCACCAACACCTAACCAGTTTGCTAGATTTTTTAACTTGTCTAATTGACCAATGCTTTCTGACTTTTCTTCGCCAGAGACGCCGCCAATAATTAATGCATTTAACTTGGCACGTAAGTTGGGATTATGGGCAATGATCTCCGCTACAGCTCGAATTAAGACATCTGGTCCTTTATGAGGTTGCACTCGGCCAACAAACATCAAGATAAATTTATCTGGATCGATTCCGAGAATTTCACGTGCAGCAAGGCGGCCATCGCCAGGCTGGAATTCAGTTAGGTTGACCCCAGGGGTTGCGACATGAACGCGATCGGGGCATGCGCCATAAAGCGATACTAAGCCAGCAGCCTCGGAGTCGGTATTTGCAATAATTGCTGCAGCCTTACTTACTACTTTCTCCTCGCCGATAGATCTAGAAAGTGGTTCTGGCCGCTCGCCGTCAGCAAGGGATGAGTTTTTTACTTTGGCGGTGGTGTGAAAAGTGTGAACAAATGGGATTGAGGTCTCTCGTGAAATTTGTTTCGCAAAAGTGCCAGAAGTCC
>JBMTAF010000093.1:0-3164 GCA_049428425.1 Candidatus Nanopelagicales bacterium | reverse complement strand
ATAGATGACCTTATGGGCGGCCTGCATCAGTTATTCGCCGGCGATGATGTCTTTGGTTTCTTGCCAAGACTTGAGCGCACGAGTTGGGGCCTTAATTTTGCTGAATGCCCGAACACCTAAGGCAAGCAGCAGCAACGCAATAAGTAGTAATACGCCAGTCATGATTAGAAATGCGAACCAGATTGATAATCCAGATTCGGCAATTGCTAATGCAGCAGTGATAACCGCAAAAACCAAAACAAAAATTAGACTTGAAGAACCTACAATGATAAACACCACAGCGAACAGCGCACTCTTGCTGGATGCGCGCAGTTCCGCACCAAGCAGCCGCAACTGCATCAGCATTACTGATTCAATGGAATCAACTGCATCCACCAGTTTCTTGCGAACTGGCTTGCCGGACTCCTGGTGTTCCATAACTCTCCTATAGATCTTGCCTAATCGTAGTAGGAGGAAGGCATACTTAATCTTCCGTGCCACCGGCGGCCAACCCCTCACTAATCAGCTTCATTACGGCTGAATCAGCCAGCGTGGTGACATCGCCTAACTCACGATTTTCTGCCACATCTCGAAGCAATCGACGCATAATTTTACCTGAGCGGGTTTTGGGCAGTTCGGGCACGATCATCACTTGCCGAGGCTTGGCAATTGGACCGATTTCTTTAGCAACATGGTTTCTCAGCTCCGTGATCACATCATCATGTTCATGTCCAGCGCGCAAAATTACAAACGCCACAATCCCTTGACCGGTAACTTCGTCGTTTGCCCCAACGACAGCAGCTTCCGCAACTGCTGGATGAGAAACTAATGCTGATTCAACTTCAGTTGTAGAGATGCGATGACCAGACACATTCATTACATCGTCAACTCGGCCTAATAACCAAATTGCGCCTTCGTCATCCCACTTTGCACCATCGCCGGCAAAATAACGATTGCTAAATCGACTCCAGTAGGTGTCTTTATAACGCTCAGCATCGCCCCAAATTCCGCGCAACATACTTGGCCAAGGATCAGTTAGTACTAAATAACCACCATGGCCGAGTCCAACTTCTTTTCCGGCGTCATCAACAATTTTGGCGCTAATTCCAGGAAGCGGAATCATGGCGGAGCCTGGTTTAGTTGCAGTAACTCCTGGAAGTGGTGAGATCATGATTGCACCAGTTTCAGTTTGCCACCACGTATCAACAATCGGGCAGTTGTTATTTCCAATCACTTCCCGATACCACATCCAAGCTTCTGGATTAATTGGTTCACCAACCGAACCCAATAATCTCAAACTTGATAAATCTGCTTCAGCTGGATATTGATCGCCCCACTTCATGAATGTTCTAATCGCAGTTGGTGCGGTATAAAGTTGAGTAACTTTATATTTTTCGATCAATTTCCACCAACGTGATTTAGTGGGTGTATCTGGTGTTCCTTCGTACATTAATTGCGTAGCGCCATTAGACATTGGCCCATACACAATGTATGAATGTCCAGTTACCCAACCAACATCTGCGGTGCACCAATAAACATCTTTCTCTGGTTTGAGATCAAAAACATTAAAGTGGGTGTAACTAGCTTGAGTTAAGTAACCACCGCTAGTGTGCAATATTCCTTTTGGTTTACCAGTAGTACCGGAGGTGTAGAGAATAAATAGTGGATGTTCGGCATCAAATGCTGTTGCGGTGTGTTCAGTGCTCTGCTTATCAACAATCTCATGCCACCAAACATCACGGTCATGCCACTGAACATCTTGATTAGTTCGCTTTACTACCAAAACATGCTCAATCGTTGGGCAATGCTCAACTGCTTCATCTACGGCAGGCTTTAACGCCGAGGCACTTCCTCGACGATATCCGCCATCAGCAGTAATTACTAGTTTTGCACTGGCATCATCAATTCGACTTCTTAATGCTTCGGCCGAGAAGCCACCAAAAACTACGGAATGCACAGCACCAATTCGAGCACAAGCCAACATAGCGATTGCAGCTTCAGGGATCATCGGCAGATAAATTGCTACTCGATCACCAGCAGAAATTCCAAGTTCCAATAGTGCATTTGCGGCTTTAGATACCTTATCTTTTAATTGGGCATATGTAATCGTCTTAGTGTCGCCTGGTTCGCCTTCCCAATACAGCGCAACTCGATCACCATTACCAGCGTGCACATGTCGATCCACACAGTTATATGCGACATTTAATTTGCCGCCGACAAACCATTTAGCAAATGGGGCATCGCTCCAATCAAGTGCTTGCTGCCAGTTGGTGTCCCAGTGCAATCGCCTAGCTTGCATCTCCCAGAATTTGATTCGATCGGTCGCAGCTTCTTCATACAGCGCCGGCTGAGCGTTGGCTTGGGTGGCAAACTGTGGGGTCGGTGGAAAATGGCGATTCTCGTGCAGCAGGTTCTCAACGGCGTCTTGACTCATACATCCCCTTAACTTCAATGGGTAGATGTTGGCTTATCTCACTGGGAAGGTGCAAGTGGGCAAGCAGCAGGTTATCCCCAATTGGGAAATTAACCTAACGGATCGGTGAATGTAACCGCATGCTCAGCGAGTGAAAAGTGGATTTGTGCTGTTAAGTCGTGATGCAGATCTAATTGGGCTAGCGCTGCAAATCGCAGCGGCAGTAAACGTTGAGCTGCGATTGCTTGATGAATATCCAGTCATTACTGGTGCTGAGTACCTGGTTGCTGACCCAAAAGCGTTGATAGATCAGCCAAATCTCAAACCCGATCTGCTGATTTCACAAGAGTTATCTGATTCACTTTGGCGATTTGCAGCAAATTATTCGCCAGCGCAATTAGTGCAATTACCAGAAGCGACCAGTTGGTTTCAATCTTGGCTTACTAATCAACAGGTGCTAAAAGCGCCGATCATGAGTTTTAGGTCAGTTACTGCAGCAGCTGGAAGTAGTGTTCTGGCGACCGCAGTTTCATATCTAGCAGCAAAACAAAGCGAAGTAGTGCTGATTGATCTAGATAATCAGCGATCTGCACTAAATCTATATACCGGAATTGATCCGAAGAGCGGTGTTAATTGGGAGCAATTAGTTAATTTGGCTGGGTTGCCCTCAGCTTCAGCACTTTTTGCTGGCCTTCCATCCGCTGGCAGGTTGCGATTATTGAGTTTTACCAAACCTGCCGCAGCACTTCCAATTAGCTTGGTGCAGAGTGTG
>JBMTAF010000092.1:0-3262 GCA_049428425.1 Candidatus Nanopelagicales bacterium | reverse complement strand
AATCACATCGGCCGACTTGGTGAATATGTTGAGAATTTGGCTAATCAGGGATTGGTTTCCATGATGTGGTGCAATGGTGATCCAGCAGTTGCAGCATTTGGTGGTCGAGAACGACTGTTTGGCACTAATCCATTTGCCGCCGGCATTCCAACCTCAGCTGATCCAATCGTGATTGATTTTGCTACTGCTGCAAGCGCGGAAGGAAAATTAAGAGTTGCTCGGGCTAATGGTCAACAGATTCCGCCAAACACCGTAATTGATGCAGACGGTCAACCAAGCACAGATCCAAACGACTTTTATAACGGCGGCGCCCTTCTGCCCTTCGGTGGCCATAAGGGTTACTGCTTGACTTTAATGATCGAGTTGCTTGGCGGTGGCTTATCGCAAATCCATCCCAACGTAAGTCCCAAATACACCTACGGCTGGGGAACGGTATTGATTGCAATGGACCCAACCAAATTAGTCCCGATGGATTTGTTCCTAGAAGATATCGATCATGCAACAAATGTGGTACGGGCAACAACTCCAAGTAATCCAGCCCAGCCAGTGCTGGTACCAGGTGATGTTGAGAATCAAAATCGAGCAAGGTCAAAAACCGAATTAACAATTTCCACGGCAGTGTGGAATTCCCTCCAAGAACTAGCAACTAGCTGAAACGGCGGAAACTATGAGCTACAACGGCAGCAATAAGAAACTGGTACTAATTACTGGTGCAGCAAACGGCATTGGTTTAGCCACGGCCAAGAAGTTAGCTACTACTGGTCATGATCTATTTATTTTGGATAAAGATGACGCAGCGTTAGATAAAGCAGTAGGAGAATTAAGTTCGCTCGGAGCAAAAGTTTCGTCACTAATGCTTGATCTGAGTGATTCGGAAAATATCATGCCAAGTTTGGATGCTGCCTTAGGTGATGCCAAAGTTGATCAGTTGATAAACAATGCTGGTGTTGGCTTTGCCCGTAATGTTGAAAACACCTCGTTTGCTGAATGGGATTTAACTATTGATATCAATCTCAAGGCAACTTTCATTATGTGTAAATACTTCGTGCCAAAAATGATCGCAGCTGGCGGAGGTGAAATCGTGAATGTGGCATCAGCTGCATCAATAATTGGCTTAAAGAATCGTGTCGCCTACTGCGCGTCAAAGGCCGGCGTAGCCGGTCTTACTCGGGCTATCTGTGCAGATCATGCTGCGGAAGGAATTCGCATCAATGCCATCGCGCCAGGCACAGTGGATTCAACTTGGATCGCCAAGATTCTTGCTGATGCACCAGATCCGGTCGCTACCCGAAAGATGATGGAAGCAAGACAACTGGATGGCAAGATGGGAACGCCTGAAGAAGTTGCAAATGGAATTGCATTTTTGTTAAGTCCAGAGGGACGATTCATCAACGGAAGTTTGTTTGTAATGGATGCGGGGTTAACTGCAGTATGACATCTGAATCAAGCGGCGTGATCGCGGTATTGCGCACTAACTCTGCGGCAGATGCCCTAACACTAGGTCGAGCGCTGGCAGATACTTCAGTAATCGCAATTGAAGTTACCTTGACCGTTCCTGATGCCCCAAAAGTCATTGAACAATTGATTGGTGAAGGAGTTAAGCGAGTCGGCGCTGGCACAGTGCGAACGGTCGATCAGGTTAAACAGTTAGCGAAAATTGGTGCAAACTTCGTCGTCTCCCCGCACTTAGATATCGATGTGGTCAAAGCAGCTGTCGATCATGGCATTCCCACGACACCAGGTTGCTTGTCGCCCTCTGAAATGGTGAAAGCGATGCAGCTCGGTGCCAGCAGCGTGAAGGTATTTCCAATTAACTCAGTAGGTGGCTTAGATTTTGTGAACTTCGTTTTAGAACCGCTGCCTGATCTGCCAATTGTGGTTTCAGGTGGGGTTACTCCGGAACAGGTGAATTCCTATTTAGCAGCGGGAGTTGTTGGGGTTTGCCTTGGTGGCGCGCTTTGGCTACCCGAGATTGTTTCAACTGGAGATGTGGCGAAAGCTAAAGCATATGCAGAAACCGCATTGGCCAAAATTGCGCAGTATTAATTAATCCCAGCTTTTGGATTTAGTGCAGCTAGAGCTTGCACGCCGCGAACTACTTCTGGTGGTGACACGATTAGCGCTGATACCTGTTCGCGAAAAGTTGCTAGATAACTAGAATCGCGATGAAGCAGATATGCCGCTTCAGATTCGAAGAATTCAACTAGCGTAAATCTGTCTGGTTGTGAGTCATCGCTAACCAGAATGTACTTTAGCAGACCCGGTTCTTCCCAACTTTTGATTGCCGTTTGAGTGATCAACTCAGTTAGGGCAGTAATTGAATCTGGCTTGGCCTGAAATTTAGCAACAACAACAAAGCTCATTGCAAGAACTTAACATGTTTAGGCTCTAACTCAGCGACACTGCTTACTCCCAGCAATTTCATGGTGCGCTTCATCTGGGTAGTCAAAATTTCTAACGTTCGCTCCGCGCCAAGCTGGCCACCAGCCATTAAGCCATACAGGTAAGCCCGACCAACCCAAGCGAATTTAGCTCCATGCGCTAAGGCAGTGACGACATCAGCACCATGCATAATGCCGGTATCAATATGAATTGGTTTATCTTTCCCTACAGCTTTAACTGTATCTTGCAATTGATAAAGCGGAACTGGTGCTCGATCTAGTTGGCGACCGCCATGGTTGGAAAGCACGATTGCGTCTGCACCATGGTCAAAAGCAAGTTTGGCATCCTCAATTGTTTGAATGCCTTTAATTATTAGATTGCCTTTCCAATAATCTCTAATCCACTTCAGATCTTGATAATCAATAGTTGGATCAAACATGCTGTCAATCAACTCAGCTACCGTGCCAGGCCATTCACCTAGTGAGGCAAATTCCAACTTTGGTTTAGTTAAGAAATTCCACCACCAACCAATTCGTGGCGCCGCATTCATCATGGTTTTGAACGTAAGGGTTGGTGGCACCGTAAGTCCATTGCGAACATCACGTAATCGTGCACCTGCTACTGGCACATCTACGGTTAGTACCAAGGTATCCACGCCGGCCCTGGCTGCTCGATCAACGAGCGCCATACTTTTATCTCGGTCTTTCCACATATAAAGCTGAAACATGTTTCGACCATTAGGTGCAGCGGTCATGACATCTTCAATCGAGGTAGTCCCCATGGTAGACAAGCAAAACGGAATGCCATATTTGGCAGCGGCTCTGCTCCCAGCGACTTCACCTTCAACATTCATCATTCGAGTAAAGCCAGTTGGCGCAAT
>JBMTAF010000091.1:0-3278 GCA_049428425.1 Candidatus Nanopelagicales bacterium | reverse complement strand
TGCTCACCACCCAACCTTATGAGAGGTGGCTGGCTTTATCTAACCCCGCTACGTGTAACCTTGGTCTCGTGCTTCTGCAGAGCTTGCTACTTACCCGCCGCGTCGGGGCCTAACCACTGGCCGCCCCCACGCGGCTAACGGCATGCAAGCCGGTGAAATCCCCTAAAACCGACGGAAGGCACATCATGAAAGACCAATCAATCCATTATTCGGCCGCTGCTCAGCAGCCTTCGAAAATGCCCTATCACCGATATCAACCATTCATCCCGATCAAACTTGATGATCGCACTTGGCCAAGCAAGCAAATTACCGTCGCACCCAGATGGTGCTCGGTTGATCTGCGCGATGGCAATCAGGCACTAATTGACCCGATGACACCGCCGCGCAAGCTAGCGCTATTTCAGCTGCTAGTAAAAATGGGTTACAAAGAAATCGAAGTTGGTTTTCCGTCAGCCTCTCAAACAGATTTTGATTTTGTCCGATTACTAATTGAAGAAGGACATATCCCCGATGATGTAATCATTCAAGTGCTAACTCAGGCTCGGGAACATCTAATTCAGCGAACCTTTGAATCAATTAAGGGTGCTAAACGGGTAATTGTGCACTTATATAACAGCACATCAACTCTGCAAAGACGAGTCGTCTTTAATGCGGATAAAGCAGGCATTGTTGATATTGCAGTTGAAGGTGCAAAACTTTGTTTAGCTGAAGCTGCCAAACTACCTGAAACTGACGTGTTGTTTGAATATTCGCCAGAGTCATACACTGGAACTGAGCTTGAGTTTGCTAAAGAAGTCTGCGATGCGGTAACTGAAGTTTGGCAACCAACACCTGAGCGAAAAGTGATTATCAATTTGCCCGCTACGGTAGAAATGGCGACGCCAAATGTCTATGCCGATTCAATTGAATGGATGCACCGAAACTTAAATCGACGCGACAGCATTATTTTGTCGCTACATCCTCACAATGATCGTGGGACTGCGATTGCAGCAGCTGAGTTTGGCTACATGGCAGGTGCCGACCGAATCGAAGGAACACTTTTTGGAAACGGTGAACGAACTGGAAATGTCTGCTTAGTCACGCTAGGTCTAAACCTGTTTAGTCAAGGTATTGATCCCCAGATCGACTTTTCAAATATTGCTGAAATTCGTCGGACCGTAGAGTATGCAAATCAACTAAACGTGCCCGAACGTCATCCATATGGCGGTGACTTAGTCTTCACGGCATTTAGTGGATCACATCAAGATGCAATCAATAAAGGGTTTGCTGCGATGAAGGCAGATGCCCAAGCCGCTGGTAAGGAAGTTGATGACTTCCGCTGGGAAGTTCCATATTTACCGATTGATCCAAAAGATTTAGGCCGAAGCTATGAAGCCGTGATTCGCGTTAATAGTCAGTCCGGCAAAGGTGGCGTCGCCTACATAATGAAAACCGAGCACCGACTTGAGTTACCAAGGCGACTACAAATCGAGTTCAGCAAAGTAATCCAGCGAGTTACCGATTCTGAAGGTGGCGAAGTTACACCAGAGCAGATGTGGGAGATCTTCACGGATGAGTATCTACCTCACCCAACAAACCGCTGGGGCAGATTCCGACTTAAGAACATATCGCAGCAGTCTGCAGTTGATGGTGCTACCAGTTTGGAAGTGGTGCTGGATGACAACTCAGTTGAACACACCATTTTAGGAATTGGTAATGGCCCGGTTGCCGCATTTGTTGATGCGATGGCAAAACATGGCGTTGATGTAAAAGTCCTCGATTACCATGAACATGCCATGAGCTCTGGCGGCGACGCAACGGCTGCGGCATATCTTGAGTGTGAGTTAGGCGATGAGATTCTGTGGGGTGTGGGCATTGATCCAAGCATCGTTACGTCTTCGCTTAAGGCAATTGTTAGCGCGGTCAATCGATCTCAGCGATAGCTATTCGCAAGATATGCCATCTTTGTCGCGGTCTAAATGAGTGTTAACCCGATAAAGCGCCGGATCTCGATCGCGCCTAATTGGTGTGACACCGGCCGCTTTAGCCAGGGTGCAATTTCGATATTTCATTATGACTGGCTTTAAGTTAGGCGTTTTGGCATCAGTTACGAATTTGGGTGCGGTGCGCCCACTTAACAAGCCACACTGCAATAGGCCAGACTCCAGTGCATTTCGTTCTCTGAGGTCAACCCTCAGTTGCCACTTTGCCTTCACGACTACCCACGATCGCAAATACTCACAGCGGTAATTGCTGTTTGGCGGCAACCAGTTAGCCACATCGGAATCTGACTTTGTTCGGTTTGTGTTGCGCGAAACTGCAATTAACGATTCTGGTAAATCTAGATCGTTCGCAAAATCAATTCGTTGCTGGGCGGTCCAATTTCTAGCACCGGAGCGCCAAGCCTCCGCTAGTGGAACAAAGTGATCTACGTCCAACAAGCTTGGATTTGTAATCCTGCGATTATCAAAGGCTGAGATCCAAACTCCCCCGGTTAACCTACATCTCGCACCAACTGCAGGGGCGACTACTGCTTCTGCGATTAGCACTTCATAACGCGCATTACAGCCATCTCGATCTGCATCAATCCAATGCGGGAACAGCGATCGGTTATATCCAGCTCCCACCTCATCTGCTACTAGCAGCGTTGCGAATTTCATCTCAAGCTCAGTTGCAGCTGTACTTGGCGGAGCCAGCGCTATGACTAACAAAGCGGCAACAGCACCATGAACCGATTTAAATCGCATGACTAGAGAATAGATCAGAAAACTGCGAGATCAGCCAATAAAGCTGACAACCCGACCAGTATGGCCGCCAATCTCAGTTGAAATTTGTTCGGCGATTTCAACTGATACCGCACTGTCTAAAGTAAGGGCCACCATGGCATGAGCTCCTGCGGCTTCGCGAGAGACTTGCATGCCAGCGATATTGATTTGGGCATCACCCAGAATTCGACCCAGAACAGCAACTACACCAGGGCGATCGTGATACTTAAAGAATGCCATGTGAGTTGCAATCGGCGCATCAACTTCAAATTGATCAATTTGAATCAGTTTCAATTTATCGTTTGGCGCAGTTACCGTTCCGGCAACCACTACTCGATCACCATCAGTGAGTGTAAGCACAACTCGAACTAGAGTTCGATGATCAGTGTCTTCGGTAACCAAGTTAACTGATGATGCCACGCCTCGGTCTTTGGCTAGCACTGGCGCATTTACATATGAAACTGGGTCATGAACTAGATTGGTAAAAACACCTTTGAGTGCCGAAATCTCTAATACAGAGATGTCAGATTGATG
>JBMTAF010000090.1:0-3300 GCA_049428425.1 Candidatus Nanopelagicales bacterium | reverse complement strand
ATCAAGGGTTTTGCCCCATGGCTCAGCCAACATGATCATGCCGGGGCCGCCACCATATGGTGAATCATCTACCGTTTTATGAACATCAGTTGTTGCATTACGTAAATCATGAATTCCAACTTGAATTAGATTTTGCTCGATAGCCTTACCGACTAGGGAAAGCTTAAGTGGTGCCAAATACTCTGGAAAGATAGTTACCACATCAATTTTCATCTGCCACCTCTAATAAGCCGGTTGGTGGATCAATGGTGATAATTCCTGAGGTTAAATCCACCACAGGAACAATTGGATCCACAAAGGGAATCAGGATTTCCTTTCCAAATGAGTCAATTGCCAATAGGTCTTGTGCTGGTAGATGCAAGATTGAGGTGACTTTTCCAATGACTTCACCTGATTGTTTCGCCACAATTAAACCAATCAATTGTCGATCAAAGAACTTGCCTTCAACTGGCGGCAGCTCGGTTTCGTCTACTTCAGCAAAAAGGTATTCGCCTACCAATTGTTCAGCCGCAGTGCGATCAACAACTTCTTCAAAATGCAGGAGCAACCTGCCACTGTGATCTGCCATACGCGTTACCGTAAGTAGAGTGCCAGATGACAATTGCAGCTTTGATCCAACAGCAAATCGCATGTCTGGAAAATCGGTCAGTGACTCAATAATGAAATCGCCCTTGATGCCATGCGGTTTGGTTAGCCGACCTACTTCGACTAACAAAACTTAGTTTCCGTTGACGTCAAGAAAATCTATGCGAACTTTTCGGCCACCATTTAGCGCATGAACCACGGTTCGGATAGAAGTTGCTGTGCGGCCATTTCTACCAATTACTCGACCAAAGTCTTCAGGATGAACCGAAACCTCGAATGCTTTTCCAAATTTTGTGGTTCGCTCAACTACGGCAACATCGTCGGGATGATCGACGATGCCCTTAACCAAATGACTTAATGCTTCATCAATCATGATTCATCAGTAGTTTCAGCGGCATCAACTTCCGCTGGTGCAGCCGCTGCTTCAGCAACTGGCTCTTCAACACTTTCGGTTGCAACTGGTTCAGCCGGAGCTTCAACTGCTGGTGCAGGTGCTTCTTCAACTTTAGGTGCAGTTAGTTTTGCTTTTGCGGCATCCTTATCCGCATCAAGAGTTGCGCGCGCTGATTCAGAATCTGCGACTGCAGCAGCATATGCCGCTTTCTTGTCTGGCTTAGGTGCGGCAACTTTTAGGCTACCTTCAGCACCTGGCAGACCTTTGAATTTCTGCCAATCACCAGTCACTTTAAGTAGTGCAACTACTGGCTCAGTTGGTTGCGCACCGACACCTAACCAATACTGAACGCGATCTGACTTAACCTCAATACGTGATGGCTCTTCTTTTGGATAGTAGAACCCAACCTCTTCAATTGAACGACCATTGCGAGCACTACGTGAATCAGCAATAACAATTCGATATTGCGGTAAATGCACTTTGCCAGTGCGCTTTAACTTGATCTTTACAGCCACTTGTTTCCTTTTGTTTGATGTGGATGGGTTATGCAAGCGAGTGTGGGGCGCTCACAACACAACCACGGGGTGCTAATTGCTTGAAGAGAGGGTCGAGCAGATAGCCGGCGAATTCTAACCAGTGCTGATTTCCCCGCAGTACTAGCCCTGCTGGGCTCGTTTGGCGGGATTGCCGCTGCGCCTAGCCCCTTTGCTGGGTTTAGCTTTCTTGGCTTGTGGCCGGGAAGCGCCCGGAATCGGTCCGATTCCGGGAATGTTGCCCCGTTTGAGCATCTTTTGTGCCTCAGTAAAGCGCTTGACTAGCGTATTTATCTCCACGACTGAGGTGCCTGATCCGGCAGCAATTCGAGCTCGTCGAGAGCCATTTAGTATCTCAGGATTAGCTCGCTCGCCTGGTGTCATGGATTGGATGATCGCTTCCGTTCGTTTCAATTGATTGTCATCTAACTCATCTAATTGACCTTTTAATTTGCCGGCACCGGGCAGCATGCCGAGCATGCTAGATAGATTTCCCATTTTCTTAACAGCCTGAAGTTGCTCCAAAAAGTCTTCTAGCGTAAAGCCATCGCCCGACTTAAGCGATTGCGCCATCTTGGTGCTCTCTTCAGCAGATAACGAGCGTTCGGCTTGCTCAATTAACGTGAGAACATCGCCTTGATCCAAAATCCGAGATGCCATTCGATCTGGATGAAAATAGTCAAAATCAGTTAATTTTTCACCAGTCGATGAAAACATGATCGGTTTACCAGTTGTTGAAACCAATGACAGCGCAGCACCACCTCGGGCATCACCATCTAGTTTGGTCAATACGATCGAATCAAATCCAATGGATTCATCAAATGCTCTCGCAGTGGCAATTGCATCTTGTCCGATCATGGCGTCAACTACCAATAAAGTCTCTGTTGGCTCGACGGCTTTCTTAATTAATGCGGCTTGTGCGATCAACTCCGCATCAATAGCTAATCGACCAGCGGTGTCAATGATTACTACATCGTTTCTACCCGCAGCGTGCTTCAGCGCCGCTTGAGCAACTGCAACTGGATCTCCAACTCCATTACCCGGTTCTGGCGCAAACACTGCGACTTCAGCAGTTTCACCTACAACCTTGAGTTGATCTACCGCATTTGGTCGCTGCAAATCCGCTGCCACTAGCAGCGGAGTTCGTTGTTGCGATTTTGTCCAAAGGGCTAACTTTCCCGCGAGCGTAGTTTTTCCAGCACCCTGAAGTCCGAGCAGCATAATTACGGTTGGCTTGCCGGTCGAGAATTTAAGAGTTCGTGTATTGCTACCAAGTATATCAACTATTTCGTCAGTCACTATCCGGACAAACTGCTGCCCTGGATTAAGTGCAGTTGATACTTCAGCACCAACTGCGCGAGATTTAATCGCTTTAGCAAATTCCCTAACCACCGGGAGCGCAACATCTGCTTCTAGTAGCGCTGCTCTAATTTCAATCAGTGCATCATCGACATCCGCTTCGGTGAGTCGACCTTTACCCCGAACCTCTCTTAGGGCTGTCGAAAGGCGACTAGATAGCTGCGCGAACATGGCGGAAGATTACCCAATTGATAACGCGGCCAGGATGGCTTGGCTTAATTCAGCCTCTTCATCTGTTGACAATCGACTTCTGGCTTGATTACGTAAATAGAAGACGTCATCAACAGTGCCACCTAGAGTGGACACTATCGCAGCCGCGATATCAAGATTCTGGGCGGAAATTGCAGCCGTGATTCGATAAAGCATTCCTGGCGCATCATGTGCTCTTACCTCGACCAATGTGTAATCAGAATCAACTTTAGGAAAAGT
>JBMTAF010000089.1:0-3387 GCA_049428425.1 Candidatus Nanopelagicales bacterium | reverse complement strand
GCATTAACGAAAAATGGTAAGAAAATGGCAATGCCAATAATCAAACTTCCTAGTGGTGGCCCGACAAAAGTGTTCATCACCGCTTCTGCTGACCAAAGCCTGCCATTAGCTTTTTCGAGTTGGTCCTTTTGAACAATCGACGGTAGAACGGTTTGCGCAGAGTTGTCTCGCAGCACCTCAGCGCAGCCGGCAAGAAAAGTTGCAATTAACAATACAAAATACATTAGATAGTTGGTTTTAAGTTCAACCGTAGCAAGGTCATTTAAACCAGGAAGTGAATCTTGTTGAAGAAAAACTAATCCGCCAATCAGCATGATCAAAATACCGCGACTTAAGTCCATGCTAACAATGAGTTTCTTTCGATCAAGTCGATCGGTAATTACTCCAGCTGGCAACGAGAAAAGTAACCATGGAAGTCGAGATACAACAGCTATCAACGCGATCAGGATCGGTGATCTGGTCACGGCGGAAGCTAGCCAAGGATAGGCAATTAAGGTGATTCCATCGCCAATATTTGAAACCACAGCCGAACTAAGGAGTCGGTAGTACTTGCCTCCTAGTTTGCTGGCGGCAGTCTTGGCCATTCATTGCTCCTCAAAAACTGATTTTGGAGTAGCAATCTAAACCCATTAGCCGATACAGTTCGGCTCATAACTAAATACGCACTTGAGTGTCTAGGGGAAGCCGGTCGGAATCCGGCACTGTCCCGCAACCGTAGGTCGTCTACTTCAGGTAGCCAAACGACAAGTCGGAGTGCCTAGCAAGTGTGAGACTTACCAACACCCGTCGTGGACAGCGGGCGGAGTCCAACAACTGGTCTTTGCCCTCGCATCTTTTGTGAGGGCTTTTTTATTCCAGCGAGACCCCGTTACTGCTTGCGACCGTAACGAAACGGAGCATCAGTGTTTTCTAGAGTTATTCGTGTTTTGTTCGCAACTAGTTTTCTTCTGGCGATTGCGGTGCCAGCCCAAGCAACTTCATATCGGTATTGGGGATTTTTCACCAGCAACGAAAGTAGCTGGACAATGGCCATGGTTGGCGCAGCTGAGAACATTCCAACTGACGGTTCGGTTGAGGGCTGGCGATTTGGAATCGGAACCGATACCGAAACGCCAGAGCCAAGAACTGCGCCAAATTTTGCTGACCTTTGCCCTGGCGTTGAGCAAGTTGAAGGAATCACCCGAGTTGCGGTAGTGATTGATTTTGGTGACTCAGCACAAGCACCAGCCGGTGAGACACCTCCCGCGAATCGAGTTGAATGCGTTTCCATGCCCGAAGGTGGTTCGAGCGCTGACGCTTTAGCCATCGCCGCTGATGTTCGCGGAAACGGCGGGTTTGTTTGTGGAATTGATGGCTTCCCAATTGAAGAATGCGGCGCCGAGGTGCCAGATGTCACAAGTCAGACAACACCGATAGAAGACACTGCTGAAGCAATAGTTGAAGCAGCAGAGGGAGTTGAGCAAGGTGGCAACACCTTGATCTACGCGGCTGTAGTTTTAGTCGTAGTTCTTGCGGTAGTGCTGGCATTTAATCGAAGCAAGAAGTAAGCAACTGCCTTGAGTTCAATACTCCGATCACCAAGACAACAAAAACCCAGATGGGTGCATCCGTTGGCTTGGTGGATCTGGGGTCTATTGGCAGCAACTACTGCGGTGATTAGCACAAATCCAATACTTCACGTTGCAATCATTTCAGGCGTAATCTCGGTGATAATGCTTAATCGATCCAATGGGTCTTGGGCATACTCAATTTCACTCTTGCTTCGCTTGGCAATTTTTATTATTGCATTCAGAATCTTCATTGAAATTCTCTTTGGCGTGCACTTTGGCGGACCAGTTCTATTAACCTTGCCTGAGATTGAATTACCAGCCTGGCTAGGCGGGATAAATATTGGTGGTGAAGTTGGCACTACTGGAATCTTGGCTGCAGCAATACACGGATTGAAGTTAGCAACAATTGTTGTTGCTGCCTCTTCGCCAGCAGTGTTGGTGCCACCAAATCTATTACTGAAATCAATGCCAAATGCAATCTATGAGGCTGGATTAGTTACTGTGATTGCACTCGGCTTTCTGCCTACTTTGAGTACTGATGCGAAACGGATAAAAACTGCTGCGGCGCTGCGCGGCAAACCAGCTAAGGGAGTTCGAGAAAATCTAAAGTTGCTGCTGCCACTAATTGACTCCGCACTTTCTCGTGCAGTAGCGCTGTCTAACGCGATGGAATCTCGTGGGTTTGGTAAAACTAATGGGAGAAAGTTAAGCTCAACATTTATCGGAATTTCACTAATTGGCGGCACATTTCTCTTGTTGATCTCGACCATATCCCTGTTGCGCCGCGAACTGGACGTTCAAATATCAATAATGCTCGGTGCTTCTCTTCTGCTAATTCTTGGAGCGGTTTATTTTGGCGGACAGGTAAAAGTTAGAACCAAGTACCGAGAGCAGGAAGTAGGTTGGCCAGAATTTTTTATTGTGGCAGGGGCGCTGCTGGTTTTGTCCTTAGAGCTAAGTTATGAATCCAATTTTGTATTCACCATACTGACTTTCTTGATTTTGGTAATGTCAGGTTACTTCGCTCCACCGATACCAACTGGATTTAAAAGATGATTAAATTTGAAAATGTAACTTTCAGCTATAACGAGAGATCAAATGAGATTATCCGTGATTTCTCGGGAGTGCTAAATCCAGGTGAGTTTAACTTGGTGATTGGAAAGACTGGGTCTGGTAAGTCAACACTTCTAAACTTAATCAATGGCACCGCGCCTCATCTAACTGGCGGCAAAGTTTCAGGCGAAATTGAAGTGTTTGGCATGAGCACTCGAAAATATTTACCTCGCGATTTTGCCAATCTAGTTGGTGTAGTAAGTCAAGATCCACGAAATTCCTTCGTTACCAGCATGGTTGAGGATGAATTGGCTTACTCAATGGAGTGCTTAGGTGTTGCTAGAGATGTAATGCGACAGCGAATAGACGAAACAGCTGACCTATTGGGTCTGAATGAAATGCTGCATCTCCCACTTGAAATTCTCTCAGCCGGACAACAGCAACGAGTTGCGATTGCTTCGGTGTTGGTAAATAGACCACAAGTATTAGTGCTCGATGAGCCAACCAGCGCCTTAGACCCAGCTGCTGCTGAGGAAGTTTTGGCTGCTTTGCAACGACTAGTCCATGATTTAGGAATCACAATTGTCGCAGCCGAACATCGACTTGAACGGGTTTTGCAATATGCGGACCGGGTTGTGCATGTTGCCGGGTTCGGCGGCAACATCTCAATTGGCAATCCGAGTGAAATAATGGCGATCTCTGAGATTGCACCGCCTATCGTGCAACTTGGAAAGCAAATGGGATGGAATCCGCTACCCATATCAGTCAGAGCGGCCAGAGATTT
>JBMTAF010000088.1:0-3414 GCA_049428425.1 Candidatus Nanopelagicales bacterium | reverse complement strand
GATATTAGTCCAGTTGAACTAAATAACTGAGCTAATAACGTTCCAGTGAAGCCCCAGATTAATTTATCTTCTACCAAAAAAGCTGGTCCTTTGTAGCCAGATTTGGTCGCCCATACTAACGAATTAGGTTCAAGTAACTGTTCAAACGAAAATGAGAAAACTTCAGCTACTTCTTCCGGTTGTTTAACTTCCACTGGATGCGGATCATGCCAATAACTAATGACTGGAGTCACTGAAAATCCAGTTACTTCAATTGATATTTGTGGCAATTTACCAATTGGCAAAACTGATTGCGGCAAAATGCCAATCTCTTCTTCAGCCTCCCGCAAGGCAGTGGCAATTTCATCTAGATCAGATTCTTCAATTATCCCGCCAGGAAAAGCAATCTGATTTGGGTGATGTTTCAAAGTCGCTGCCCGCTTGATAAAAGTTAGATGAGGTGAATTACTTTGCTCACTGAACAGAACTAAGACTGCACTCTGCCGATTTAATTCTGGATTCTTTGGGCTTAAGTAAGAAAAATCGGCTGGATTATCAAGTAAATCAACAAATGGATTTAGCCAGCTTGGCAAACTCATGACTTAACCAACTTCTGTGCAACATCAGGCTCGGTTGGGCCAGCTCCAAATGACGGGCAAAGTTCAGCAACTGGACATGCCCCGCATGCTGGTTTTCTGGCATGACACCTTCTTCTGCCATGCCAGATTAAAGTCTGCGACAAATTAGTCCAATCTTTTGGTTCAAATAAATCAGCAATCGCGAACTCCACTTTCACTGGATCAGTTTCAGTAGTCCAACCAAATCTGCGAACTAATCGTCCAAAATGAGTGTCAACCGTAAGCCCTGGCAGATCAAACGCTTCGCCTCGAACTACGTTAGCGGTCTTACGGCCAACGCCAGGCAGCTTGACTAGTTCATCTAATTCAACTGGCACTTCGGAGTTATAGTCAGTGACTAATTTGTTAGCCAATCCCAACAGCGAATTAGCTTTTGCCCGAAAAAATCCAGTGGATTTAATGATCTCCTCTAACTCAGATCGATCTGCTGCTGCCAAATCTTTCGGTTTGGGATAGCGCTTGAACAGCACTTTTGTGACATCGTTTACGCGCGCGTCAGTACATTGTGCAGATAGCACGGTGGCGACTAACAATTGAAATGGATTGTTAAAGTTCAGTTCACAATCTGCATCTGGATAAGTTGCCCTCAATAGTCGTAGAATCTCTGCCGCTTGAGCAGGATCTGGTTTCCTTCGATTACTGGTCTTTTTGGCCACGCGCCGAGGGTAGAGGCAGAATCCGAAATGGGATAGGCGAAACTATGGCTATGGATGACGCATTGCGTGGGGCACTGCTGTTTTCGGCGCTTGACGACGAAGCCGCACAGGCGCTTCGGGCATCAATGACCGAGCATAAAGCTGCAAAAGGCGCGGTTATTTTCGCTGAAGGCGATCCAGGTGATCGACTGTATGTTGTCATGCACGGCAAAGTAAAACTTGGCTCTCAAGCCGATGATGGTCGAGAAAATATGTTTGCGGTGCTTGGTCCTGGTGAAATGTTTGGTGAGTTATCGTTATTTGATCCAAGTCCAAGGCAAGCCAATGCCGTGGCCCTTACTGATGTCACACTGCTTGGACTTGCTAACGAATCGCTTCAACCATGGCTTACTGGCCGACCAGAAGTGGCGATTGGACTACTTAGAGCGTTAGCCAGAAGAATGCGCAAAACACATGGTTCTCTCAGCGATCTAGTTTTCACCGACGTTCCTGGTCGTGTTGCTAAAGCACTTATTGAATTAGCAAAGAAATTTGGCGAGCACCAAGATAACGGGGTGCGGGTAAATCACGATTTAACCCAAGAAGAGTTAGCACAACTTGTGGGTGCATCTCGCGAAACTGTTAATAAAGCACTAGCTGACTTTGCCCAACGAGGTTGGATAGTGTTAGAACAGAAATCAGTTTTGATTTTAGAACTTGATCGGCTGCAGCGCCGGGCTCATTAATCTGAGATACGTACCAATAATTCAACTTCCACTGGTGCACCAAGTGGCAAACTTGCCACGCCAATTGAAGTTCTCGCATGCTTGCCAGCATCACCAAAAATTTCTAGTAGCAAATCACTTGCCCCATTCATAATGGCGCTTTGCTGGGTAAAGTCTGGTCCGCCAGAAATAAATCCAGTTACTTTCACAATTTGATCAATTTTGTTCAGATCAACCACACTATTAATTGCCGCTAGCGCATTTAACGCACACTGCCTGGCACAGGCTGCTGCATCTTCAATCGTGACGCTAACTCCGACATGGCCTACCGCCATCAACTCACCATTTCGCATTGGTAGTTGACCGGAGGTGTAAACCTGTCGGCCGGCTTTAACTGCCGGCACATATGCGGCGACCGGTTTTGCAACTTCTGGCAGCTCTAAGCCAAGTTCGGCAAGTTTCTTGGTCCACTTAGTCATTTTTTTCTCGCTTCAAGTAGGCAACAACATTTTCTGGATTCATTCCTGGCACTACCTGAACTAGCTCCCAGCCATCATCACCCCAGGTATCTAGGATCTGCTTGGTGGCATGAACTAATAGCGGCACTGTGGCATATTCATATTTCTTCATCTGCTTAATCTAACCGTTGGGATGCCAGCTGGGTAGTGGGGCTGGTAGTTAACAGTTCTCGCCAGGAGTTTTGATTGGGATGCTTGCGCAACAAAACTCGACGTTCTCGCTCCGTTAACCCGCCCCACACCCCAAATTGAATCCGGTTTTCTAGTGATTCAATCAGGCATTCGGTGATAACCGGACAGTGCCGACAGACCCGCTTGATTGCATGCTGATCTGCTGCGGTTGAGAACATCAGCTCAGCATCAATGTCAGCACAAGCGGCGTCGGCCCGCCAGTTAGCCAAGGAGAATCCCACGGCGGTATTGGCTCAGGGCAAAGTGACCATTGGGTGACATATCAGCAAGAAGCAGGTTAATTTGGTGCAAATCTCTCACCTCAAAGCCAATTCGCTTACGCTATTGCTATGCAAAGCAACTTCCGCAGCCGATTGGTCCAATATTTGGCCATCTCTACTTTAATTGGCGCGCTAGTTGCAATTGCTGCCGCACCAGTTGTTGCGGTAACTGGATCAGTAGTTCGAACTGCCATTGAGGAGTTCCAGGAGCTACCGGTTGCCCTAACCACGCCACCACTTCCAGAGCGAACTCGAATTGTGGCAAGTGATGGCACATTAGTTGGCAGCATTTTTGATGAGAACCGAGTTGAAGTTCCGCTGCAAGCAGTCTCACCGCTAATGCAGCAAGCCATGATCGCCATTGAAGACTCGCGTTTCTTCTTGCACAATGGCTTTGACCTTCGCGGATTAATTCGTGCGTTTTTTGCTAATGCTGCGGCTGGCGAAGTCGTGCAAGGTGGCTCAAC
>JBMTAF010000087.1:0-3519 GCA_049428425.1 Candidatus Nanopelagicales bacterium | reverse complement strand
GTGCTAATTAGCGTTGCGAGCAACCAAACTGAGATATTTTTTAGTTTCTTCACGGGCGGGAGCGTATCAAGAAACCCGGAATCTGCCCTACGATTAGGGCAGCAGGGGGTTGATAATGGCTGATTTAGTTGAGCAAATTGTGGAAAGCACCCCGCTGCAATTACTAACCCTGGTACTCAGTGCCGTGTTGCTGGATCTGATCATTCGCCGACTAGTTCGCCGTGCGGTCAAGCGCGCGATTGCGAGAGCTGATGCGAGGCGAGAAGAAATTGAACCTGTTAGTGCATCAACCGCACAACTATCCGTGCTGCGCGTAAGTGAGCGAACCCGGCAGCGAGCCCAAGCCATCGGTTCGCTGTTTACTGCAATTACTTCGCTGATTATTTGGATTGCCACATTGGTGTTGGCGTTGCAAATTTTGGGCTTTGATTTATTACCACTAATTGCTTCAGCAGGATTTGTTGGTGCCGCGTTTTCATTTGGTGCGCAGCACTCAATTAGAGATGTCTTAAGCGGCGTCTCAATTATTCTTGAAGATGAATTTGGCATCGGCGATTATGTTGATGTGGGGCCAGCTGTTGGCACAGTTTTAGAAGTTGGACTTAGAACCACCCGATTGCGCGATGCGGCCGGCGTTATCTGGCATGTTAGAAATGGTGAGATCACGCGCGTTGCTAATCGCTCGCAAGGCTGGATGCTGGCAACTGTTGATCTGCCAGTTGGGATTGATACGGATCTAGCTCGCGTTCGTGATGTGGTGGAGCAGGTTGGTGCCAAAATGACTTCGGATACCAGAATTAGTAATTGGTTGTTAGGTCGGATTAATTACGCTGGCGTTGAGTCAGTTTCATCTGATGCCATGGTGATTCGAATTTCCGCCAGAACTGTGCCAGATGGCACTACTAATGTGGCAAGAGCGCTACGAGAAGAACTAACTAAAGCCCTGCTGCAAAGCGGCATTGCGCTCTCCCATGGCAGCACGCCAGATTCCAACCCATCTCCTGCCTAAATTCGCGTAAATTTCAATTCGGCGGGACACTTAAGCCATGCGCATTCCCTGTGCGGCAGATCTGCCGGTGTTAAAAACCCAATCAGGTGAGCCAGCGCTGTGTTTAGTAACCGGCGCAACCGGTTATATCGGCGGCAGATTAATTCGAGAGTTATTACTGCATGGCTATCGAGTGCGGGTATTAGCACGTGGTGCCGATCGACTAAAAGACCACGAATGGATATCTTCGGTTGAAGTAATTGATGGCGATGCCCGCGATGAAGCAACGCTGCAGCGAGCACTAGTTGGCGTTGACGTCGCCTACTACATGCTGCATGCATTAATGAGCACTAGCAATTTTGAACAAGAAGAAAACCAAACTGCGCAGTTATTTGCCAAAATCGCAAAAGCAAATAACATCAAACGAATTGTTTATCTTGGCGGCTTAGCACCAGCGCATCAAGAACTATCCAAGCATTTAAGGTCCCGGGTTGAGACTGGAAAGATCTTGCGCGAATCGGGAGTGCCAACAATTGAGCTTCGCGCTGGCGTAGTTATTGGTTCTGGTTCGGCATCATTTGAGATGCTGCGTTATCTAACTGAGCGATTACCGGCCATGATCACGCCAAAGTGGGTGAACACCAGAATTCAACCAATTGCGGTGAGAGACGTGCTGCGCTATTTAGTTGGTTCCGCATCATTAGATGCCAGTATCTCTGGTGTGTTTGATATTGGTGGACCAGATGTTTTCACTTATCGCGAGATGATGCAGGCGTATGCCAAAGCGGCGGGCTTAAGAAAACGAATAATTGTGCCGGTGCCAGTTTTAACACCAAATCTTTCCTCTGGCTGGGTTGGGTTAGTCACCCCAGTGCCGTTAACGCTGGCTCGCCGATTGGTTGAGAGTTTGCGAAATGAAGTGGTTTGTAAAGATGATGAGATTCGAAAACTAATTCCAGATCCACCAGGCGGGTTAACTAAATTTCATGATGCCGTTGAGTTGGCCCTTACTCGAATTAAAGAAGCAGATGTCACCACCAGATGGAGCAATGCCTCAATTCCAGGGGCGCCAGCCGAACCACTGCCAACAGATCCAGATTGGGCTGGCGGCACCCTTTATACCGATATTCGAACGGTGGAATCAGATTTACCACCAGAAAAAGTTTGGCCAGAGATCGAACGCATTGGTGGCGACAATGGCTATCACAGCGCAACTTGGGCTTGGGAAGCACGCGGATTGTTAGATCGAATCGTTGGTGGCGCAGGACTAAGGCGCGGCAGACGAGATCCAGAACATCTGCGGGAAGGTGATGCGTTGGACTTCTGGCGGGTTGAAGCTCTGGATCGGCCCAGATTGCTTCGACTTCGAGCAGAGATGAAACTGCCTGGACTTGCTTGGTTGGAATTTAATCTCGAGCCAACTGCAACTGGTTCAAAACTAACGCAGCGCGCACTTTTTGCGCCTAAAGGATTGTTTGGTCACCTTTATTGGTGGAGCATTGCGCCAATGCATGGCTTTATCTTCCCTGGCATGGCAAAGCATCTAGTTCAAGCTGCGGAAAAAGTCACCAACTAAACTTTAGCCATGGCTGAAGTTACGGTGCATGAATATCTTGGTTCGGAATTCTTTTATGAGTTGGCGGAGAAGTTCTATCAGCATGTGGCGCTGGACCCAGACCTTAAAGCACTGTATCCCGAATCCGATCTCAAGCCAGCTGAGCGCAGACTTGCGCTGTTCTTAATTCAATATTGGGGCGGACCTGATACCTATTCGCAAGAGCGCGGACATCCAAGATTAAGAATGCGACATCAGCCATATCCGATTAATCACAACATGCGCGAAAAGTGGCTGCACTGCATTATGAGTGCACTTGATGAGCTCCAGCCGATTGATCCGCCATATTCCATGATGAAGCAATACTTTGAGCAAGCAGCGCTTGCCATGGTTAATACGTTAGAAGATTAACGAACAACAGAAAGTGGCAATCTAGGACCAGAATCTCCTGGTCTGACATATAACGTGCCACCTGGGGATTGAAATCTTTTCCAACCAACACAAGTGCCAGTTGTTACCTGAGCCATCGGCACTGACAGCAGTCCTAGCAAATAAGCAGCATGTAGCACTCGCAGATGTAGCCCGCCCCAACCGGCGCGCTCCCAAATCTCATTCGCCACACTCTCAGATACTTCGCGCGCTGGAGCTGAGCCAAGCGTTGCCATGCGTGATTTAAATTCTTCAATTGCCGCAACAACTTTGGGTGCTAAATCTCCTGCAATTCCGCGCTCACCTTGCTGCCATGGCCCCTCTGGTGGTTTTGCACCAAGACCAAATGGTTCAAACTCAGTAATTAGCGGAATCTTGGTCGGCTCCCCTTGTGTGATTAACTGCGCTAACAGATCATCAACTCGCATGTTGTTATCAATTAACGGTGTCACACCGCTTGCTGGAAAAATAAAATGCGCAATTACTTTAAACGGCGGTTCTAAATAAAAACTTATGGTGTCATCTTTTGTGGTTACCCGAGCATACG
>JBMTAF010000086.1:0-3526 GCA_049428425.1 Candidatus Nanopelagicales bacterium | reverse complement strand
TGATTCCTAACTGCTATAGCTATCTAAGGCTTGGTTTACCAATAAATCCGCATCAAAATTGTCGTCTCGTCTTACCCACTTGTAACTCACTTGCCCGTGAGGCAAAATTCCTCGTGCCTTAAGTGCCAACTCGCGAAGCACTGGATGTTTAATCTTCCAATTGCCGCTCATTTGTTCTACAACCAATTTTGAATCCATCCGCACTTCAACCGTAGCGCTGGGATCAAGTTGTTTAACTAATTCCAGCGCTGCAATCAAGCCACAATATTCGGCATAGTTATTGGTCTGAGTACCTAAATACTCTTTGGCTTCAGCAATTACATTAAATGTTGCGGCATCTCTGACCAAGGCCCCATATGCCGCAGGTCCTGGGTTTCCTCGAGAGCCGCCATCGGCTTCCGCAATGTAGTTAGCCATTATCTGATCAATATCCGTCGACACTCATCGCATCGAACCACTTCATCTTCAGCGGAAGATTGAATAGTTGCTAGGTCAGTTGCGCTAATCTCAATTCGGCAACCGCCGCATGTTTTGCCAGATAGTTCAGCCGCACCAATTCCACCGTGATCGGATCGGATCTTGTCATACAACTTCAATAATTCAACATCTAGTTGAGACCTTAGCTGCACTGCCTGTTGTTGGAGCTCTACTTTTTCCAGATTAATCTCATTAAGTAATGAATCTGCCACTGCAGTCACTTTGGCTAATGTGTCCTTAAGGGTGTTTACAATTTCGCCTTGCTCCGCTACTAATTTCTCAGCAGCTTCAACCTGCGACATAATTTCAAGTTCTTCATCTTCCAAAGTTGCTTGTCTGCGCTTTAGCGTCTCCAACTCGTGCTGCATATTTACCAGATCTTTTGCTGATAAAGTTCCGCCATCAATTAGTGCACTATCTCGCTCAATGCGCAATCTAACTTGCTCCACGTCAGCGTCAGCTCGCTTCACCAGCACTTGCAAATCAGCAACCGCAGTGCTGCGGGCAACCAGTTCATTTTCGGCAATTGGCAGCGATACGCGAAGCTCACCCTGCTCTTTTACTTCAGGAAGATTCTTTGCTTTGTGATTGAGTTGATCAATTAATGTCTCAAGTTTCTGAAGTTCTAGCAGTAAGAGTTGCTGGTCCCGCGATGCTTTCATAGCTAATTGACTCCGCTAATTTGACCAGTCCATGGGTCAGTACAGATCTCGGAAATCACAGTTTGGACCAATGGAAACTCCTGATTTAGTTTTTTAGCTAGCACGGCTAACCATAGCCACTCACTTGCCCAATGGGAAACATTAATTAGCGCAATGCTGCTATTCGCTTGGTGATCGAGCACTGCGTGATGTTTCAGGTCTGCCGTAATGTAGGCATCAACCGCTAAGGAGGGCAGCATCGGCAGCAAACTTGCGCCAGACCCCCCACAAACTGCTATCCGTTGGACTAAATTTGTCGGATTGCCGGTAAATCTGATGCCATTTTGGTTCTTTGGTAATTTATCTTCTAACAATCTTGCCAACTCATTTAACGGCATAGGTTTTTTAAGTTCGCCAACCCGGCCGGTTCCAATCAAACTAGTGGTTTCGGTAATTGAGTGTTCCGGAATCACCCCAAGCACTGAGATCAGTGCATCTGATACGCCGTCGATACCATGGTCAGCATTTGTGTGTGCGACATAGATTGATAATTGATGTTTGGCAGCAAATTCAATCAGTTGCGCAATGTGCTGTTGCGTTACCACCTCAGGAACATCTGTTAGATCAAGTGGATGATGAGAAATAACTAGATTTGCCCCTGCTGAAACTGCTGAAACTAGAACTTCCAAAGTCAGATCTACCGTAAGTAGCATTTTTTCTACCGCGGTATCACCACTGCCAACTGCTAAACCGATTTGATCCCACTCTTCAGCCAATTGTGGTGGATACCAGCGCTCAACCGCTGAAGCAATATCGGAGACTTTGGGTCGGGCCATAGGGTAAACATAGCCCGAAGCCGCACTTTCGTCCTACACTCAGGTCATGACTGAAGTGACTGAACACCATCATGAACACGGTAAAGATGTATTAGCGGAACTGGTTCCACTCGGCCGAGAACTCCGGCAATTAATTCCTAATGTTTATGAGGCTTTTGGCAAACTCTCTGCTGCAGCGCAAGAACCAGGGGCGTTGGATGCAAAAACTAAAGAATTAATTGCGATGGCAATTGCCATTTCAAGTCATTGCGATGGTTGCATTGCGTCACACGGTCGCGGTTTAGCGGTGAAGGGTGCGACTGAAGCTGAGGTAGCTGAAATGATTGGCGTCTGCATTCAAATGATGGGTGGTCCAGCTACGGTTTACGGACCAAGAGCATTTGCTGCATTTAAGTCATTTAAGTATGGACTTTAAGGCAAACTTGATTGATTACCTTAACTAGTGATCGAGCAACTGCCGTCATTGATCCAGCTGCTGGCGGGCGGTTAACTCAACTAGTTATTGATGGTTATGAAGTCTTGCGGGATCCAAGATTTAACACCGATTCTTCAGTATTCGGATATGGCTCTTTCCCAATGGCACCTTATGCCGGAAGGATTCGCCATGGATCATTTAGTTTCCAGTCGCGCCAATATAAGTTCAATAACCTGGCCGATTCGCCTCATGCACTTCATGGCACCGTAATTTATGACTCTTGGTTGGTGACCAATCATTCCGAAGATAAATGTGAAATACAGACCAACATTTCAGGTGATTGGCCATTTCGCGGAACTGTTAAGCAAATGTTTGAACTTTCTAATTCTCACCTTCGAATGGTGATTGAACTGCAAGCAATTGATCCAATGCCGGCATGGCTCGGATTCCATCCCTGGTTTAGAAAAGTTATTGACGGTAACGCGTATCAGCTAACCGCCAACTTTGATCATATGTACCTTCGCGACGCCGAAAAAATAGCAACAAAACTAACTGGCCCACCAAAACCATTGCCATGGGATGATTGCTTCGTTGGTACAGACCCAAAAATCGAAATATCTTGGGGAGATCTACTTTCGCTGAAGTTAGTGAGCAACTATCCCTATTGGGTGATCTATTCAGCGCCAGAAGATGCCGTCTGCATTGAGCCACAGACTGCACCACCCAATGCGATTGAAATTGAGAAAGCTGCAGAGCTAACCGCTGGAGAAACGTTGCAGTTAGATTTTTCTATATTGTTTAATAGTTAGTTATTGAACTTGTTAATTTTTAATCGCATCCATTACTGAACCTAAAGTTCCATATTTGCCTGCACCTAGGCGCAAGAGTGGATCAACTACAGTTGGTGAAATAAATAGCCGATCTTTTTCATCTTTTGAAACGGCTGAATCATCTACCCAGATCTTTGAAATCTCACATAGCACCAAGATTTGACTACTATTTTTGACTTTAATCTCTTCGGAAAACTTACAAGCAAAATTAATCTTGTTTTCCGTTAGCCGAGGTGTTGGCCAGTCCCAAACGGTGGTGGGAATATTAAATTCACTTATTTCGCTGCTGCCGTAAGGAAGCTCCTGCGCAGTTGCTTGCACCTGTGC
>JBMTAF010000085.1:0-3593 GCA_049428425.1 Candidatus Nanopelagicales bacterium | reverse complement strand
AGGTTTTGTAATACCTGCTTTAATGTGAGTGAAGCTGAGCAGTGTCGAATCTGTTTAGATCAGCGCCGCGATCAAACCATTATCTGCGTAGTTGAAGAAAGCAAAGATGTCATTGCGATAGAAAAGACTCGAGAATTCAAGGGTAGATATCACGTGCTTGGCGGTGCCATCTCACCTATTGATGGCATTGGACCAGATGAGCTGCGAATTAAAGAATTACTTGCTCGATTAGCAAATGGTGATATCCAAGAAGTGATTGTGGCAACTGATCCAAATTTGGAAGGCGAAGCTACCGCCACTTATTTAACCCGACTATTGGTGCCAATGGGACTTACGGTTTCTCGACTTGCTAGCGGCCTGCCAGTTGGTGGCGATCTGGAATATGCCGATGAAGTAACACTGGGTCGTGCCTTTGAAGGTAGACGGCAAGTTAAGTAATTTCGCTCATGGTTAGAATTCCCCCTCTAACAGATGAGGAATTTCGTGCCACTAATTGTGCAGAAATATGGCGGGTCATCAGTTTCTGATGCCGACGCCATTAAGCGCGTGGCAAAACGAATTGTTGATACCCATAACTCTGGCACCCAAGTTGTGGTGGTGGTCTCTGCCATGGGCGATACCACTGACGAGTTAATTGATCTAGCGGAACAAGTAAGTCCAAATCCGCCAGGTCGTGAATTAGATATGTTGCTCACCGCCGGTGAGCGAATCAGTATGGCGGTGCTGGCTATGGCAATCTCAGACCTTGGGGTGGAAGCCCGCTCCTATACCGGCAGCCAGGCGGGAGTTATTACCGATTCAGTTCACGGTAAAGCTCGGATCATTGATGTGACGCCAGGCCGAATTCAACAAGCACTAAATGATGGTGCAATTCCAATCGTGGCTGGCTTTCAAGGTGTAGCGCAAGATACTAAAGACATCACCACGTTAGGTCGTGGTGGCTCAGATACCACCGCAGTTGCGCTTGCTGCTGCGCTTGATGCAGATGCCTGTGAAATTTACACCGATGTTGATGGCATCTTTAGTGCTGATCCAAGACGAGTGCCAAAAGCTAGACACGTGCCATTTATTACTTACGAAGAGATGATGGAGCTTGCGGCAATGGGCGCAAAAGTTCTACATCTTCGTTGTGTGGAATATGCGCGGAGATTTGATCTACCAATACATGTTCGATCTTCATTTTCTCACCGCGATGGAACTTGGGTTTTATCGCAAACTGCTATAAAGGAGCGAAACGTGGAACAACCAATAATTTCAGGTGTAGCGCACGATTTATCTGAAGCCAAAATCACCGTCGTTGGTGTTCCAGATAAGCCAGGCAATGCCGCCACTATCTTTGAAGCAATTGCAAATGCACACGTCAACATTGACATGATTGTGCAGAACGTAACAACTGCTGCATCTGCGGCAACTGACATCACCTTCACTTGTCCAAAAACTGATCGTGAGCTGGCAGTCAAAACTTTGGAGTCACTAAAGCCAGAAATTCAGTTTGATCGGGTTGAGTTTGATGAAGACATTGCCAAAGTTTCATTAATTGGCGCTGGAATGCGTTCCCATCCAGGTGTTTCAGCATCATTCTTCCGTGCGCTAGCAAGTGCGAATGTAAACATTGAAGCAATCTCAACTTCAGAGATTCGGATCTCAGTTGTCATTCGAGCCAGCGATACTGATAAAGCAGTGCAAGAAGTGCATAAAGCGTTTGGTTTAGATGCTGATGGTGAAGCAGTGGTTTACGGCGGAACGGGACGATAATGACAAAGAAACCTACCTTGGCAGTTGTCGGTGCAACCGGTGCCGTTGGCACGGTGATGCTTGGTCTGCTCACTGAGCGCGAAGATGTTTGGGGTGAGATTCGCTTGATTGCTTCCGCTCGAAGCGCTGGCAAGAAACTTATGGTGCGTGGCGAGGAAGTAACCGTGCAAGCCCTGGCACCTGAAGTTTTTGATGGGGTTGATGTAGCGATGTTTGATGTGCCAGATGAAGTTTCAGCTGAGTGGGCACCAATTGCAGCATCTAGGGGCGCAATTGCAGTAGATAACTCTGGTGCATTTCGAATGGATCCGGCAGTGCCGCTAGTTGTGCCGGAAGTTAATGGTGAAAAAACTAAAGATCGCCCAAAAGGAATTATCAGCAATCCAAACTGCACCACGCTTTCGATGATCGTGGTAGTAGGTGCCTTGCATCGCAAGTACGGCGTTGAAGAACTAATTGTTTCGTCTTATCAAGCTGCTTCTGGTGCTGGTCAAGCCGGCATCGATGCGCTGCAAGAGCAGATTCAACTCGTTGCTGGTAAAGATCTAGGTAATAATCCTGGTGATACTCGAGAAATAATTAAAGATTTAGGACCATTTCCAGCGCCGTTAGCACTTAACGTGGTGCCTTGGGCTGGTTCGCTCAAAAATGATGGCTACACCTCAGAAGAACTTAAAGTTAGAAATGAATCACGCAAGATTCTTGGGATTGATGATCTAAAAGTAACCGCAACTTGCGTTCGAGTGCCGGTGGTAACCACACATAGTTTGACTGTGGTTGCTAGATTCAAAAATCCAGTTGATGTAAATCAAGCAAAAGAGCTACTTCGCAATAGTGAAGGTGTAGTGGTAGTTGATAATCCAGAAGAGAAGGAATTTCCAACTCCAGCAGATGTAGTTGGCACGGATCCAACTTGGGTTGGTCGAATTCGAGCAAGTTTGGATGACCCAAACACAATTACATTCTTTGTGTGTGGTGACAACTTGCGTAAAGGTGCTGCACTAAATACAGCACAGATTGCCGAATTAGTTGCGAAAGAATTTAACTAATTCCGCTTTCCAGCTAAAAATTGTTGTGCGGTTTCAACAGCAGTTTCGGCATCAACGACAGTAATCACAAATGATCTGCCGTTATTTTTGATGATTCGAATTGCTGGACCACTTCTAATGATGTGACCCCAACCAACTCTTGGGTTGTATCGAAAGCCATAACCCCAGATCCAACCCTTGACGTCATATAACTCAACATCTTTAATTTGGTGCCAACGCCATTTTCGCAGCGGGCGGCGATGCAATCTTGGCTGCCACGCAATGTAATCACCATCAATAACTACTTTGTTTGCTGATAACACTACTGTGAAAGCTAATGCTTGGGATACCAAAACCAAAATTGCACCAAATGCTCTAACTGGTGGATCAGTGATGTCTGGTTCAAGATTTGGTAACAGCATAAACAAAATTCCAGCAACTAAGGTGCTTAGCACTAATAAATTCCCGAACACGAATTGAAAGTCTGACTGCATCCCGCCTTCCCATCGGGCGACTGATGCTGGTCTTCTAACCGTTCCGTGCTGTCCCATGCTGCTCCTTAGTTCTGGTCGGGGTGACAGGAGTTGAACCTGCGGCCTCGTCGTCCCGAACGACGCGCGCTACCAAGCTGCGCCACACCCCGGGAACTAACCAATTCTACTGTGGCAACCAGATCCCCTTAGTAAATACTGAGTGAGCAGGGTATTGCGGCTAATAAAGCAGAATTGCAGTTTCGACAAAGTAGTCTTGCCCTGTGCTTGACCCAAAAATTCTGCGTGATTCGCCTGAGCTAGTCGTTGCATCCCAACG
>JBMTAF010000084.1:0-3615 GCA_049428425.1 Candidatus Nanopelagicales bacterium | reverse complement strand
GTTGCCCCTGCAGTAAGACCTTTGATGAACTGACCAGACAAAATCACATACAGCAGCACAATTGGCAGCGCGGCAAGTGATAGTCCTGCAAACAATCCACCCCAATCATTGGCATACTCACCAAAGAACACCGTCATGCCCTGCATGATCGTCATCTTTGATGTGTCTTTAATAAATACTAACGGCAATAAGAAGTCATTCCAGATTGGAATCGCAGAATAAATTCCCACAATCGACATCACCGGAACAATTAGCGGCAACATAATTTTGCGAAAAACTTGTAGTTCGCTTGCCCCATCAATGCGCGCAGCGTTATCTAGATCTGCCGGCAGCGCTTTAATGAAACCAGTAAAAATAAACACTGCGGCTGGCAGCGCACCTGCGGAATAAAGCAGGATTAAACCAATTCGACTATCGAGCAGTCCCATGTTCTTTAACTGAATAAACAGCGGGACTAGCGCAAGTTTTGCTGGAATTAATAATCCGGTTAGGAAGAAGATATAGACCAGATTGTTCAGCTTAAACGTGTATCTGGCTAACGCGTAACCAGCAAGCGTTCCAAGAATCAAAATCACCACAATTGATCCGCCGGTCACAATTAGTGAGTTCCAGAAATATCTACCGAAGTTTCCCTGCTCAAACACCAAGCGATAGTTGGTGAGATCAAATCTTTCCGCCAAAGAAAGAGGCGCATTAAAAATGTCATTGGTATTTCTAAATGATGCATTTATCACGAAGAAGGTTGGCAGCAGCACTAAGAAGGTGTTGATAATCAAGCCAAACTTTAGAATTGGATCAAACAAACTAAATTGTCGTTTCATTATTGCTGCACCTCCCGCTTACGCAAGTAATAGGAGCCGATTGCAGCGCCAATGCCAACGAAAACAAACAAAATCACACCAATAGCACTACTTAAACCTACGTCAACTGTGCCAGAGTCGACCGTTCCGAATGCCAATCGATAGAACAACAGCGCCATCGTGGTAGTTGAACCACCAGGCTGACCAGTTACACCACCAACAATGTATGGCAGCTCAAACCATTCGAACGCACCAATAAAGGTGAGCACCGCGATGATGGTGAATGAGGGTGCAAGCAGCGGGAACATAATCTTTCGAAATACCTGGAATTCGGTTGCACCATCAATTCGAGCTGCTTCCAAATATTCATCATTAACTGAGTTCATCCCAGCTAAGAAAACAATCGCTGGAAAACCTACCCAGCGCCAAAGGCCAATTAGAATCAAAACTGGTAATGCCAAATTCGGATCCCCCAGCCATGGTTTGGCTAATCCCATTAAGTCATTGTTCATCAAAAATACGTTAATCGGACCAAATAGCGGATCTAGGAAAAGCTTCCACATAAAGCCAACAATTACCAGCGACAGGATTACTGGTAAGAAGATTACAGCTTGGAAGAAGCGCTTTCCGCGCCTTAATCGATAAATCGCTAACGCTAAAAACAGGCCAAGGCCGGTTTGCAGAATGATTAGCGCAACAAACACCAAGACGTTATTAAAGAAAGCATCTATGAATTGTTCACGCCATGGAAAACCATTTAATCTTGAAAAATTATCAAATCCAGCAAAGCCAAGCCGCTTAAAGCTTTCCCATTCGAAAAGACTGTAACTAAGTAAGGTCACCGCTGGCAGCGTGGTGAAAATTACGGTTAGCACCATTGCTGGCATCAAAAACGCAAACACCCATGGGCGTTGGTATTTGGTGATTGGTGCTTGTTTTTGTTTCACAAATTTCCTGTCTGCCAAATCCTGGCTGGAGGATTTACCTCCAGCCAGGATCATTGGCTCGTTATAAGGGAATTACTTCTGTGGGTCGTACCAAGAAGCGATGCCCTGTTGCACATCGTTGGCAACCTGAGCTGCGGTCTTTGAACCATTTAACATGTTTGGCAAACCGGTCTGCAGAATTGCAGAACCAGTTGGGTTCTTGTAACGGAATCCAACCAACATGATGTATGGCGTACCGCCAGCACGTGTTGCACGCTGTGCTTTCCACAGTTGCTGATCCAAGATGGTTACACCTGGAACAGTTGAGAACTGCTTAACTGTGTCAGAGAATGCCTGGCCAAACTTCTTTGAAGCAACATAGTTAATGAACAGCATTGCTTCTTTTCGGTTAGGAGTCTTGGCATTTACTGCGAAGCCACCGTCAGCCCATGATGAAACATAGGTCTTTCCGCCAGCAGTTAGTGGAGGCATTCCAAAGAAATCAACATTCAACTTGGAGTTGTTGTTCTTAAAGTATGCCAACTCGAAAATACCACCCAAGAAGTAGGCAGCACGTCCTGAGTAGAACAACTGACGAGAAGAGTCATATGACACAGCTGTTGCATTTGGTGGCATATATTTGAACAGCTTCTCAATTTCAGTTAAGGAACGAACAAATGCTGGGTCAGTGAACTTCTTAGTTCCCTTTACCACTGCATCGTAGTATTCAGTTCCACCATAGAACGTTGGCGCGATTACACCCCACATCTGTTCCATGTGAGTTGATCCACCATTAGCTAGTGGCTGGATTCCAGCTTTCTGCAGTTTATCCAGATTATCCATAAACTCACCATAGGTGCGTGGATCACGCGTGATACCAGCTCGGCGAAGTAGGTCTTTGTTAGCAAAGATACCTAGGTTCTGCGTTGCGAATGGCACACCAAATAGTCGCTTATCGGTAAAGCCACGCATTGAATTGACAATTGTCTTGTCAAATGACTTCAGTCCCTTAACTTCTCTGGTCTTAATCGGACTTAAGTAGCCAGGAACAATTAGTTGGTCAAGCGCACCATAAGCACGGGCGTGAACAATGTCTGGACCTTTACCGGCAGCCATTGCTGAAGACAAAATAGTTGCATATTCAGCATTTGGATAAGCCTGGAAAGTAATTTCAATATTGCGGTGTGCTGGGTTAGCAGCACGGAAGTCGGAGATGACTTGCTCGTAGAATGCTTTGTCTTCTACGCGCCAGCTCCAGAATGTAAGTTTTACTGTCTTGGCGTTTGCTGGTGCAATGATGGCACCAGTAATACCAATTACAGCTGCGACTACAAGAGCTAGAACTCTCTTGTAACCAGTTAGTGCGGGTTTCCGCATGGCATTCTCCCTTGTTTCGATACTGCTTCCAGATTTCATTGGTTTCAACCCCCCAATGAATCGGTGGCGGAAGCAATTGACCCTTCATAGAGCCAATCCTTGTAGTTGATCTGCCTCTCAATAGCTGCTGAGGCATCGGTTAGCGCAGCACGAGATATCTCCCATGAGCGCCTGGCGGCTGCGATTGCAATACAGTCCACAATCAGCAGTTGTGCAATGCGGCTGACTGTGGCACCAACTCGAACCACATTTCGTTCCGCTTGCGTTAAAAATAAAAAGTCCGCTAGCTGGGCTAATCCACTTCTCGGTGAATTAGTGATCACAGCAATTGATACACCGCGATTCTTAAACTCAGTTGCGACCGCAATAGTTTCCGGCGTATTACCCGAATGGGAAATAAGGAACAAAACATCGCCTTTGCTCAACGTCGAAATTGAAGTAAGTGCGGCGTGATGATCTGACCAATGCACACAACCATGACCTAATCGATTAAATTTGTAGCTGATATCTGC
>JBMTAF010000083.1:0-3619 GCA_049428425.1 Candidatus Nanopelagicales bacterium | reverse complement strand
GCAGTAAATACCGTTTCAACACCGATTTTGGTGCTGGATGATGTGTTTGCGGAGCTAGATGACAAGCGCCGCGAACAATTAATGCAAATAGCGCTTGGGATCGAGCAAACCATTATTACTGCTGCGGCTGAAGTTGACTTACCTAGTAATCTTGCGGCAAAGATTTATCGATTTAGTGGCGGGGTGATTACTGGTGACTAACCCAAAAGACCCAGGAAAATCATTACTGCAGCGATTAAGTCGAAAAACTAATTTTCGAACCAAAACGAATTCAACTAGTAAATCTAGAGATCCAAAATTAATCGGTGATGCGTTAGAAGAGTTTGTTGATCAAGTAGGTTGGCAGCAACCTAAGGCGCTAGCCAATTTACACGCACAATTTATTTCGGTAGTTGGTGAAGAGACCGCGGCTCATCTAGAAATAGAAAAATTTGATAATGGCGAACTTATCTTGCGGGCTGACTCCACCTCATGGGCTACCCAACTCAAATACCTCACCCCGGTACTGCTGGAAAAGCTTCAAGCCGCCGCTCCAGAGTTGGGTATCAGGTCGGTAAAAGTGCTCCCCCCAGCTGCCCGGAAATCAACGGGGGCCTGGCGGGTTCGTGAGGGGAAGCGCCGCAGTTAATCCACAAGATGTGGAAAACTGTGGATAACTAGTCGAGAGTTGTGAAAAAAGCCCTGATTGGCGCCTATTAGCCCAAATCTTGAAAATGCCTCAACTAGCCAAAATGGGGGCAAATCAAATCTGGTGCGATTTAGGGGCAGTTTTGGGGATATTCGGGGTTATTCAACCCGTCATTTGTGGGCAGAAATGACTAGACTTAGGCCCAGAAAATCAGCCAATTTAGGAGCTTAATTCCGTGTCTTATGACGCAAGTGCGATTCAGGTTTTAGAGGGGTTGGACGCGGTTCGTAAGCGCCCTGGCATGTATATCGGATCTACCGGGGAGCGTGGCCTGCACCACCTGGTTTACGAAGTGGTAGATAACAGCGTTGATGAGGCAATGGCTGGTTACGCCAGCTCAATTCAAGTAAGACTGTTAACTGACGGCGGCGTGGAAGTTATTGATGATGGTCGCGGTATTCCAGTTGATGACCACCCAGTTGAGAAGAAACCTGCAGTCGAAGTTGTGTTAACCACTCTGCACGCTGGTGGCAAGTTTGGCGGTGGCGGTTATCAGGTTTCTGGTGGTTTACATGGCGTTGGTGTTTCAGTTGTAAATGCGCTTTCGACAAAGTTAACTGTTGAGATTAAACGTGACGGATCAGTATGGACGCAGAGTTATTTGCATGGTGCACCAGAAGCACCACTAAAGAAACTTGGTAAAGCAGATGACACTGGCACCAAAGTTACGTTCTGGGCTGATGGAAATATTTTTGAAACCACGAATTACAGCTTTGAAACTTTAGCTGCTCGATTTAGAGAGATGGCATTTCTAAATAAAGGTTTGCGTTTAACACTGATTGATGAGCGAGAACTTATTGATGGTGAGCCAAGAAAAGTTGATTACAAATATGATGATGGATTAATTGATTTCGTAAAACATATTGCGAAAGCAAAATCTGATACCCCAGTTCATCGAGAGATTTTATTCTTTGAATTCGAAGATGAGAAAAAAGGATATAGTGCTGAGATTGCGCTGCAATGGGTGAATTCATATTCCGAATCGGTATATACCTTCGCTAACACAATTAATACCCATGAAGGTGGCACTCACGAAGAAGGTTTTCGAACCGCGCTTACCTCATTGATCAATAAAGCAGCTCGTAATTGGGGACTGCTCAAAGAAAAAGACACGAATTTAACTGGTGATGATATCCGCGAAGGATTAATTGCGATTATCTCAGTAAAACTTCGTGAACCACAATTTGAAGGTCAGACTAAAACCAAACTTGGTAACACAGAAATGAAGTCTTTCGTTCAAGCCATGATAAATGAAGAATTTGGTGCTTGGTTGGAATCTCATCCAAGTGAAGGTAAAGACATTGCTCGTAAATCCATATCAGCTGCAACAGCTCGAATTGCAGCTAGAAAAGCTCGCGACTTAGCTCGTAGTAGAAAAGGTTTACTTGGTTCATCTGGATTGCCTGGCAAGTTATCTGATTGTCAAAGCACAAATCCAGAAGAGTGTGAACTATTTATTGTGGAGGGCGATTCGGCGGGTGGTTCAACTAAAACTGCCAGAGATTCTCGAACTCAAGCGATTCTGCCAATTCGCGGCAAGATTTTGAATGTGGAAAAAGCCAGATTAGATCGAGTATTACAAAACAATGAAGTGCAGGCACTTATCTCCGCACTTGGCACTGGTGTGCATGAGGACTTTGATCTAGCCAAACTTCGTTACCACAAAATTGTGCTAATGGCGGACGCCGATGTTGACGGTCAGCACATCCGAACTCTGCTTCTAACCCTGCTGTTTAGATTTATGAAGCCGTTAGTCGCGGAAGGCTATGTTTATTTAGCGCAACCACCACTTTATAAACTCAAGTGGACCCGTGAAGATGCTGAATACGCCTACTCAGATCGAGAGCGTGATGCGCTAATTGAGTTGGGTAAAGAAAACGGAAAGAAATTACCTAAAGAAGATGCGATTCAGCGTTACAAAGGTTTAGGTGAGATGAATGCGGATGAGTTGTGGGATACCACAATGGATCCAGCCAAACGAGTTTTACTACAGGTAACCATGGATGATGCTGCAGCAGCAGATGCATTATTTAGCATCTTGATGGGTGAAGATGTGGAATCTCGTAGAAGTTTTATTCAACAGAACGCTCGTGACGTTCGATTCTTGGATATTTAACGGAAGGTAATTGTGTCAGTCACTGAAGAGTTGTCGCCGCATGGTCGCATTGAACCAGTAGATCTTCGAGGTGAGCTACAACGCTCATATCTTGATTATGCGATGAGCGTGATTGTTGGGCGAGCATTACCTGATGTTAGAGATGGACTAAAGCCAGTGCATCGTCGGTTGCTTTATGCCATGTATGACGGCGGATATCGATCAGATCGCGGCTACAGCAAATGTGCTCGCATTGTTGGTGATGTGATGGGTAACTATCACCCACACGGTGATGGCGCGATTTATGACACGTTAGTTCGATTAGCTCAAGAATGGGTGATGCGTTACCCATTAATTGATGGGCAAGGAAACTTTGGTTCCTCTGGAAATGATGGCGCAGCCGCCATGCGTTATACCGAGTCTCGAATGTCGCAGTTGGCAATGGAGATGGTGCGCGATATCAATGAAGACACGGTTGATTTTGTACCGAACTATGACGGTCGTACCCAGGAACCAGTAATCCTGCCAAGCAGATTCCCAAACTTATTAGTTAACGGCTCAAGCGGTATTGCAGTTGGTATGGCTACCAACATCCCGCCGCATAATTTGAAAGAAATTGCAAGCGGAGTTATTTGGTCCCTCGAAAACCCAACTGCATCTCGCGAAGAATTACTTAATGCACTGCTAGAGCGCGTTAAGGGACCAGATTTCCCAACCAAGGCCACCATTATTGGTCAGCGCGGAATTGAAGAGGCGTATCGAACTGGTCGTGGATCAGTCACGATGCGGGCAGTTGTTGATGTTGAAGAAGATTCTCGCGGTCGAACACTATTAGT
>JBMTAF010000082.1:0-3788 GCA_049428425.1 Candidatus Nanopelagicales bacterium | reverse complement strand
AGGTTCATCAGAATCGAGCCGCTGGTTGCAACTAGTAATCTTTTTGGTTCGCTAATTACTTTCACAAATGCTGGTGCCATTTGCTGCCTCAGTGATTGGGTTACCTGCAGCATCCAATTTCGACCTACTGGAATTAATAGTAAAGTTAGAAATACGGTAATCACTAAAAAGATAGTGAGAATTACCCAACGAGGCGGATCAAACCGCAGTTCATTTGTCGTGCCAGCAATCACACTTACCACAATTAACATCAGAATATGTGTGCCAAACATAACTACTTGATTCATCGCAACAGTTGCCCCAGCAGCCCCAGGCGTAAGGCCACTTCGTTGTAAGAATCTGACATTGACTGAAACTGCGCCAATCGCAGGCGGTGTAACAAGAACGACGAAACTCGCGGCTAGATGAGCCAATGCAGCTTTAAGCCAACTCAATCTGATCGGTGAAAATGCGGTTAGCGCAAAGGTAGCGCCAACATAAGTAAGCGCTGAGAAGCCCAGTGCAATTAACATCCAACCAGTATCTGCGGTATTGAAAATTTCAATTAAATTCACTTCAGCCAGTTGGTTTAGCAGGGCATACCCTGCAGCAACCGAAAGCGTCAATAACACGATTGTTCGCGGCTTTAGGCGTTCAACATTGATAGGAGTCTCGGCGGTATCAAACCCTAAATTTGCGAGCGCAGTGCGAAGTTCACTCAAACTGGATTTATTGTTTCGCAAATTGGCCCTAGTTGAGGCGCTCATCGCAATTGGTTGCAACAGTCGTGCGGCAAAAAACACTCGTTGGATTGAAAACGTATCTACCGCCATTTTTACTGACTGCTTTGCTCCGATCAGTTGCGTGGTAGCTAGCAATAACTCAGCGATATCAAGAGCCATCAGCAATTTAGAGGAGGCAACCACTGCAGCATCTAGATTTTTAACTACTACTTTGTTATCTACTAAGCCAAACGAATCTAATGAAGCATGGCGGTGAGCGATATCTGCCTGATGCATCAGATCAAGTTGTTGCCAAACCTGTTTTAATGTTTCGCCTAAATTTGTTGTTTCGTCATTAATTGGATCAGATTCCAATCTTTCCCGCACAACCAATATTGCGTCGGCACTAATTTCTTTAACACTGAACAGTTTGGCGGTATTGATTCCGGCATTTCGAGCTGCAAGATTAGCCAACATCAATCGCTCAGCCTTAACTCGCATGGGCAGTCCGGCACCAGATTCAATGCCACGCAATCGAATGGTTCGCCAAAATGAAGCTAGAAAACCAGCTCGATCAGAATCGCGATCAAGAATTTCAAGCTCAATCAATTCACCACTGCTCAATCGCGCCACAAAAGTATTATTTTCAGTCTGGGTTATATCTCGTTCACTTAACTTTAGTTCTGGAATCTCAGAAATTACCTGTTCAAGACTTGGCCTAGTGCTTGGCGTTCCTAAAAGGGTACGGACTAATAAACCAGCCGTGATGCCTCCGATTGCACTTAACACCTGAGATACCAAAGTTGCAGCGCCGGCAAGCACATTAGACCAACCAAGAATTGTGGTGATTGCAACGGTTGCAATCAGCCAGGGTTTTCGTTCGGTGAGTCTTAGCACAATTGCTATGGCAAGCGTTACTGCCAATAAAATATTTATTGGACTAACGCCATCGGTTGCGGCACCACCTACAAAAATTGCGTAGAGCCGTGGCTCTGTTGTTGACTCAATTAAATTATTTACCGAAATTCCAGTCAAAATAGCAATAATCGCTGCAGCTTGCGATTCGATAACTAATCTAATTTTTCTTTCAAGCAGGCCCTGCACAACATAGGCTGCGGGAAGTAAAACGGATAACAAGCCGCCCAAAGCGGTGATGATTAAAACGATTAGATTAGGCAATAATCGCGATGCCTGAACTAGATCTGATTCCAACCCCGTAGTGGTTTGAGCAGCCAAATTGGCCGCAGCAAAGATCCCAGTTCCGATAGCCAAGGTGACGAAGAGTCGGGCAAGATCGACTGGTCTTCTAACTCGCGCGGATTTGGAGCTCACTCCCTGATAGTGCCATGCTGGCAGGTAAAACCCCGCAGATGTCGGCGGATTTAGCCAGAATATGCCAGTGAATCTTCGGTTGATCCCACCAGAAGCAGCGTCCCAAATAGTGCTGTCAGCAGAGCAGCAAACAGCGCTAGATGAAAAGCGCGGGCATCACTTATTGCTTGGTGCTGCCGGAACTGGGCGTACTACCGTGTTGCTGCAGGCTGCAATTGCGGCTGCGACTGATTGGGGTGTAGAGCGGACCTGGGTGATCGCTGCTAACCGAACTAATGCCGAATCACTGCGTGGAGAGTTAGTTGAGTTAAATCCAGCCAAGACGCCAAAAGTAATGACTGTGTCCGCTTTGGCATATGGCCTGCTGCGAACTGATTCATTTATTAAATCGGCAGGCGAAATTCAGTTGACCATGCTAACTGGTCCACAACAAGAAGCCAGAATTCGCGGCTTGATTTCAGATCACACAGAGTTATGGCCAGCAAATTGGCAGCAAGCTATAAAGACTAAAGTTTTTGCAAGTGATTTAAGAAGGTTTTTGGATGTTTCACGCCAAAATGCGGCAAGTGTTGAGTTAGCAAAATCTGTTGAAAAGTTTGCCGAATTACTCTTTAGTGAAATTGAATCTAATCAAGAGCTAACTTATGTAGACGCCAATTATGAAGTAGCAAATTTATTGCATAAGCAAGAGTTGTCGCTAGGTAAGGTTCGGCTGCCAGATGCGGTCTTGGTTGACGACCTGCACGATTTTGATCCATCTCAACTGGAATTTTTGATTCAGTTATTGAATCAAGTAAGTTACTCGTTTTCTACCTCAAATTCAGATGCCGCGGTGCTGGGATTTCGAGGTGTAGGCATTGGAATCACAAAGACATTTCGAGATCAACTAAAGCCAGCGGTTCATCTTCTTCGCACGGTTTATCGACACGGGGCGCAGATTGGTGATTTGGCTCGAAATTTTCTACCCTCGCAATTTGCTCCGGATTTAAACACTGATGAAATTACTGCGATTCGAAAGCCAAGTTATATCGATAGTGACGCTGGGGAAGTGAGTTACCAGGTATCGGTAAGCACTGCAATCCGTGATCAATTGATTGTTGATCAGATCATGCATGCCAGAGTTGAGCAGGGACTCGAATTCTCTCAACTTGCCATTATTGGAAGATCATTTTTAACGCTAACCAACCTCCGCCGTGCTCTGGCAGAAGCTGGCATACCAGTTGAGTATGCGCCAGACAATGTGCCGTTGGCACATGATCCAGCAGTAGCACAGCTAATCACGGCGCTAAGTCTTGCAACTAATCCATTGGACCCAATTCCAATTACCCAACTTATCCAATTTGCGCGAAGTGAAATCGTTGGCATGAACGCAGCAGATCTCAGGTATAGCGCTCAACAGCTTCGCAAACTAGATCTATTTGGTCCAACTGACGAGGTAGTAGCAACTGCGATCGCCTCACCGGCTCTGCTAAGTCAACTACCTTTTGATCCCCGCCTGCAACCAATAAAACGGGCATCAGCGATATTGCATTCAGTAATTTCTAAAGCGCGCCTAAATGCAACCATCGGAGAAGTGTTATGGTCAATTTGGCAAGCGGAAGTGGAACCGCAGATTGCAAGTCAAATTGGGTATGACCGGGATGAGAATTGGAAGAATTGGCCGACACGGTTAGTTCAACAATCTGCCCAACTATCTGCGTTAGGACGTAACGCCGATCGAGATCTAGATGCCGTGCTCGCTTTCTTTGATGCGGC
>JBMTAF010000081.1:0-3845 GCA_049428425.1 Candidatus Nanopelagicales bacterium | reverse complement strand
ACTATTTCATTGCAAGTTACTGGCCTTGAAGGTCTTGCGCTGGACGCTAGAGCCATTGGTGGCTTATTGGATGGCACTATTACCAATTGGAATGATCCAATAATTCAAGAATTAAATCCGGATTTTCAACTTGATTCAGTTCCAGTTATCAAACTTGGATCTCCACAGAAGTCCTCCGCGATATTGGCTATGACAACCTGGGCAAGTGAGATCGGTGGCGGCAATTTTCGACCTACCGATTCCATTACCGGTGAACAAAACTTTCCAACACTCTACGATCTGGCCTCCGAGATGTTCAATATTGAAGGTGCTTTCGGGATTGTGCCGCTCGGAACTGCAGTTATCAATGGTTTAAACGTTGCCAATATGGTGGTTAATGATGGTGATATTTTGGTGCCAGAGCCGGTTTACACCATGCGCGGTATCGCAACTTCAACTATTGATCGATCAAATCCAAACCAGATGTTCGCCTCAATTGGGTATGGCGGAGTAGTAGACGAGTCACTTTCAGATCCGCTGATCGATCCATCGAATTTCAAGTCCGGCTGGCCAGCAGTAGGAATAGCTCATGTCATGGCATGTGAATCTGGCACCGATAATGGCGCACTGCCCTTTGCTAGATTCTTAATTCGCGGCGAAGGCCAGGGAGCCCTTGAAACTTCCGGCTACACCAGGTTGCCACTGCCAATTAGATTAAAAGCAATTTTGGCACTGAAAACTCCGCTGCCACAAGAACTTCTTGATCAGATCCCAGATTAAGAATCATAAAACAAACGTTCAAAAACCTCACGGGCTCGCCTGGCGGTGCGCAAATATTCCTCTACTAACTGACTGCTATTTTCTATCTGATATCCCAACAGGTAAGCCAAAGTTCGCAATTCTTGTTGATCAATCGGAATTGAATCTGAACTTCTACCCATACTCAAAATGAAGCCATTTCTAATCCGGCTACTAAGTCGCCAGGCTGCAATTAGCAATGCAGTATCTTCTGCAGAAATTAATCCCAGTTTGGTTGCTGCTTCGAGGGTTCCAATCGTGCTAGTTTGCTGAAGCTCTGCGTAGGTTGCCGCATGGCGTAACTGAATTAACTGCGCCACCCACTCGACATCACTTAAGCCACCTTTACCCAGCTTCAAATGTAACGCTGGATCTGCTCCCTTGGGTAGTCGTTCTGCTTCCATTCGAGCTTTGAGCAATCTGACATCTCTAACTTGATCGATGCTAAATCCAGTTTTTGGCCAACGGAGTGGATTAATAATTGCCAGAAATTGGTCAGCGACACTTTGACTTCCGGCAACATAATCGGCCCGAAGCAAGGCTTGACTCTCCCAGGTAATTGACCAGCGCTGGTAATAAGCCCGGTAGCTATCCAAGGTACGAACTAAAGCTCCCTTTTTCCCTTCTGGTCGCAAATCAGCATCTAATTCGATTGCCGGATCTGGATGCGGTGCCATTAAGACTGAGCGCAGCTCGGAGGCAATTTTGGTCGCAATTGGAGTTGCAACCGTCTCATCAACGCCCGCCTTTGGTTGATGAACAAAGACCACATCTAAATCGCTACTAAAGCCAAGCTCGCCGCCACCAAATCTACCCATTCCAATAATGGCAAAATCGGTTGGAATTTCACCACCAATATCATTAGCAACCTGATTGATGATTACGCTTAGTGAAGCATCTAACACCACTTTGTTAATCGTGGTTATTGCACTACCCACTTGTTCAATCTGCACTAAATCCAAAATAGATGCAGCAGCAATGCGAACCAATTCCCGGCGTCGCAAGGATCGAAGCGCACCTATGGCTCTTGCAGTGTCTGCTGCGTACCTATCGGCAATTGCCTTAGCCTCAACTTGTAGCTCGGCAGATTCTTTAGGTAGAAGCTCCTCATCGCTTGACAACATGGCTAGTGATTCTGGTGCGCGAAGCAACAAGTCAACCAAGAACTCACTTGCGCCAGTTACTCGCGCCACTCGCTCAGCGATTTGGGCATCATCGCGCAGTGAACTCAAAAACCACGGGCTGTCACCGAGCGCTTCACTCAGCCGCCTAAAAGCCAGCAGTGATCGATCTGGATTTGGGCCACTTGACCACCAATGGAGCATTACCGGTAACAGTGTGCGTTGAATTGCCGCCCGGCGCTGTGATCCATTTGTTAATGCCTCGATATGCCTTAACGCAGATCTGGCATCTTGATAACCCAACGCAGCTAATCGAGTCAACGCTTCTGATTCACTTAACCGAATTGCTTCACTTGGCAAGACTGCTACAGCATCGAGCAATGGACGATAGAAAAGTTTCTCGTGCAGGTTTCTCACCTGATTCGCCGTGCTCTCCCATGCGTTAATTAGTTCTTGTGCAGGTTCTTGTTTCAGGCCCATCGCGCGAGCAATTATTCGCAGTTCGCTTGTTGCAGTTGGCAGCACGTGAGTGCGCTGCAACTGCCGTAGTTGCAGTCGATGCTCCAATGTGCGCAGCCAGATGTAGTGATTTCGCATAACTTCAGCATCTTTGCGGCCGACGTAGCCGCCCTTGGCTAATGCAGCCAGCCCTTGCAGCGTATTTCCAGTGCGCAGCGTCTCATCTGCTCGAGCATGAACTAATTGCAGAAGTTGAACAGTGAATTCAATATCCCGAAGGCCACCACGACCAAGCTTTAGTTGGCGTCCTTGTTCTTTATCTGAAATATTTTCTTCAACTCGAGTTCGCATCGCTCGAGCATTAGTTACAAAATTAGGTTTACTCACGGCTTCCCAAACTAACGGCGAAGTTCGATTTATGAATTGCGTTGCAAGATCCTGGTCGCCAGCGCTGAAGCGAGCCTTCAATAGTGCTTGAAACTCCCAGGTTTCAGCCCAGCGCTCGTAGTAACTGACATAGCTAGAAATCGACCTAACTAGAGCACCTGCCTTTCCTTCTGGTCTAAGCGCTGCATCAACTGGCCAGATAACGCCATCAGCGGTTGGTTCACTACAGATCCGAATAACTGAGCTGGCAATCTTTGCCATCGCCGACATCGCAACATCTTCAGCGACCCCAGCAGAGGCAGCGCCGATAAAAATCACATCAACGTCTGATATGTAATTAAGTTCGATACCGCCAGTTTTGCCCAAGGCCAAAATTGCCAATGTTCCCTGGGCTGCAAATTGTGGCTGCTCCCGCTGCGAAATATCTAATGCCGCCGATAGCACTGCATCGGCTAACCAGGTTAACTCTTCACTAACTTGTACAAAATCGTTTTCACCGGATAAGTCTCTAGCCGCAATAGCCACTACCTGTTGTTGGTATCGCTGCTTTAAGGCAGAGCGGGCTGGCGCATCAACTAGTCCAGCTACCGAGTTAAGAAAATCAGTAATTAATTCTTCACTGTCCAAAGGCCGGGGCAGTTCAAGTGCTGGAAGCAAATTTGGCCGATGTTTTAACCAGTTACCAATTGCGTCCGATGCGCCAAGCAACAGCACTAACTTAGCTAACTTGATGGAATCTAGTTCTAACCAAGTTGGATTATCCATCAATTCTGAGATAACTGCGTCAGGATTGGCCGCTGTTGCCGCTAGCGCCAAAATCTGATCTAGTTTCGGTGTTGATAAGTTTGCCGAAGATATTCGAGAATTCAGCGTAACCAGATCGAATACGCCAGCTTGAATAAGTTTGGTATTTAGCCCAATATCACGCGTCACGTTGACTCACTAGTGAAGCAGATATTTTTTGTATTCCCATTCACTAACTTGCTGACGATAGTCATTCCATTCAGCCCGTTTGTTACGTAAGAAGAAATCAAACACATGCTCCCCTAACGCTTCAGCAACTAATTCGCTTTTCTCCATCAGGTTTAGGGCTTCGCTTAA
>JBMTAF010000080.1:0-3873 GCA_049428425.1 Candidatus Nanopelagicales bacterium | reverse complement strand
GATCGCCAACTACGCAAATTGAGTCTCGATCTGACCACCACTGATTCAATAAATGCTGCTGAGCTGGTGAGATATCTTGATATTCATCAACCGTGAAATGTTGATAGCGATTAGTAAACGCGGCAGAAATTCTTGGTTGATCTTCCATCATCGCTGCTGCTAGCAGCACGACATCAGATAAATCACATTCATGGTTTGACGTTAATAATTGATCGTAACTTTGCATCACGGCAGCAATCTGCTCGGCTGATAGTTGTGCCGTTAGATTTCGGTTAGCTGAGGCACTTAGGTAGTCCTCATAGGAAAACCTCATTGCTTTAGTCCACGAGATTTCAGTTGCGAAATCTCGAATTAGCGCTCGATCAGGTGTCAGATTATGTTTCTGCATAGCTCGACTTATTACGGAGTCCAGATCGTCACAAACATTTGGCGGTGAACCACCAACGATCTCGGGCCAGAAATGCTGAATTAACTGCAGCGCGGAGGCATGAAGCGTTCTTACTTGAACACCAACGACACCCAACTGTTGTAGTCGAGCTTTCATCTCGTTAGCCGCCCGAACTGTGAAGGTAACTGCCATGGTGGCTTCAGCTTGATGTGCACCAGTTGAAATGGCATAGGCAATTCGGTGGGTAATTGCGCGGGTTTTCCCAGTGCCAGCACCAGCCAGCACGATTACTGGACCCGAAACCGCGGTAGCAACAGCCCGTTGCTCTGGGTCCAGGTTTGCCAGTAAATCGCTCACCGGATGAGCGTAATGCGCGGTCAGATCTGTCTCATTGGGCGGTTTAGCCAGAAGTATTTAGACTGCCACCATGACCTTAACTATGTACAGCACGCAATGGTGCGGCTATTGCCAGCGACTCAAAGGACAGCTAGATCGAGCTGGCGTCGAATACACCGAAATAGATATTGAGTATTCACCTGAAGCAGCCGCTTTTGTGGAAAGTGTCAATGGTGGAAATCAAACCGTGCCAACTGTCGTGCTTCCAGATGGACGGGCTATGACTAATCCGTCGATAAACCAGTTACTTGACGCGCTAGGGTCGTAACCAAGCATCGTTAAGTGGTTCACCAAACCACTCTTCGATTAATGCGCGAGCAATTGAAATTTTCGACGGCAACTTGAGTTTTCCACTTTCACAATCAGCCGCCAACTCTGCCCTGCTATACCAGCGAACTTCAGATATTTCATAACCATCAGCTTGTGCTTTACTGGTTTTGGTTAATGCGCGGTATCCCAGCATCAATGATTGCGGGAATGGCCACACCTGCGATCCACGGTATTGAATGTCTTCATATGCAACTTCAACTCCCGCTTCTTCTCGCAACTCGCGAATCACGGTCATTTCAGCTGATTCGCCAGACTCTACAAAACCTGCAAAAGTTGAGAAGAAGTCAGCGGACCAATCAACTCGACTGCCAAGCAATATGCGATCTGACTCGTCGACAACTAAGCAAATGATTGCCGCGTCAGTTCTGGGATGATGAACCACCTGACATGACTCGCAACGACGAGTCCAACCGGCAGTTTCAACTATGGTCTGTGCGCCACAATTGGCACAAAATTTATTTTTCTTATGCCAATTAAACATTGCTAAACTGGTAACCAACAAACCAGTGTGTAAATCAGATAACGTAGCTCCAACCTGACGAAGGTCTTGCCAGTCTTCTGGTGAACTTGTTTCATCGAGTGTTGCGATGTAATTAATCTGGTCTTGATCGACGCCTAAATCCAGCCAGACTAGGTTCTTGTCGGCATCTGCTATCTCAATCAAACTTAACTGACCATTTACAACCTTAACTTTTCCACCCTTTAACTCTAGGACTTTGGTCTTGGAATCAGTTATTACCGCCTGCCAATCCAGATCAGTCCAGATTTCGCGATTCCGCCGGTGAAGTTGCGAACGCGATAGCAGCAGTGAGGTGAGCATTGAGTCGAGTTTCATTTCCCCAAGCCTAAAGCACTAAACCAAGTTAGGTTTGGTGAGTGAGCCAAAGGGGGCTTGGTGCGGGTTACGAGCTGGAACATCATGCATGGGATCAACCTGCAACAACCAGGTATTGCTGGAGCCCCTCGTATCGAGACGCAAGACCTAATCGATGCTGCCCGTGAAGTAATTGCAGATGTTTTGGCAGTTCAAGAAATTGATCAATTCCAACTACGTAGCTCAAATATTGACCAAGCTCAACTGATCAGCGAGATAACCAAACTGCCCAATTACCGTTTTGTGCCGACCGTTCTCGGCAATCCAGACGAAGGGAAAAAATCCTGGCAGGCTGCAGCTGAAGTCGAGTTGGATCTTGCAAACACCGCTATGGAGCCCCGATATGGAATCGGCTTGTTTACCAGATATCCGGTCAAGTCTTGGTACCAATTGGATTTGCCTGGTGCAAAGATAACAACACCTATTGCAATTCCGGATCAAAATGGAAAGCCACGACTTATCTGGATTAACGATGAACCGCGGGTGGTGTTAGCGGCTGAATTAGATACCGAAATTGGAAGCATTCTGGTTGCCACAACTCATCTTTCATTTGTGCCTGGTAGGAACCTGCGGCAACTTAGAACCACTTTGCGCTGGTTAGCTCAATTTGAATTACCAAAAATTTTCTTAGGCGATTTGAATTTGCCAGCAACAGCAATAAAACTTGTTACATCCTGGCGCCGAACTCCAACCACGCCAACTTTCCCAATCAATAATCCTAAAGCTCAGTTTGACCACATTCTTTCCACTAAAGAACTAATTATCTCTAACCCATCAACCAGCAAAATGCTGGTTGGTGATCACCTGGCTATTTCAGCAGTCATTGGTCAATCGCGTTAAGCAGTAATTGCTCGATATCAGTTTCATTCAGACTCTGGTCTGATTCCACCTCAGTCAAATTTGGCAAAAATACAAAACGTGCTTGAATTTCATTTATTGGAAGATCAGCTAGTCGCGACCAAGCCAGGCGATAAAGTGATAACTGCAGTTGATTAGCATTTTTTGGATTGCCAGTTTTCCAATCAATTAGTAAAGGTTTGCCACCGGCAAGCAATACCGCATCAATTCGACCAGATACCAGAATCCCACCTATCGGCAACTGAAAACTTTGCTCGATCGCAATTGCTGGAAGTTTTGCATATTTGGAAGATTCAAATGCGGCAAAAGCAGTTGCCGCATCGATTTCAAGAATTTTTGGTTGATCGTGCAACTCGTCCAAATCAAAAAGTGCAGCCTCGTTATAGTACTTTTCAATCTTTCGATGAATTGCGGTACCAAAATTCGAACCACGATTAGGCGCGGTAGGGAGGGGACGGAAAAAGTCTTGCGCAAATTTTTCTGGCGCTTCAATCGCCTTAATTAGGCCAGTCGCAGTTACCAAACTTGGTAGCTGGACCTGGCGTTCAGCAGAGTTATTGAGCAACCAACCAATTGATTGATCCCAAGCTGCCACCTGCTGCCGCTCTGCTTCGCTCAAGTTTTCCGGTGTTACCGGTTGTTTGTTCGACATCACCGCATCAGCTATTTGGCGTAGTTGCTCCCGATATGAGGAGGTTGCCTGATTTCGATATACATCCACTTCTACCAAGTAGGGATTTGTCGAAGTATCAGCAGGTACGGGGGTATTCACTAACACTTCCGTTGCAGTTGGCACCAACTCATTGAAAAACTCGGATGGCCCCCTCACTTTCTTCTGGGTATCTCCCCACCATGATGTAGTTACGGTAACCGAGGATTGAGCTCTGGTCAGGGCAACATAGAAAAGTCGAAGCTCCTCATCTAGCGAATACCGTTTCACTTCCTGATGAAATTCACTAATCGATTTCTTCGCTGCGATTGGATCTGGTGGAAGAGAATTTCGATCGCCGCGTAACGAGTGCGGTAT
>JBMTAF010000079.1:0-3876 GCA_049428425.1 Candidatus Nanopelagicales bacterium | reverse complement strand
GAAGTAGTTCTGATGGCAAAATCTATTGACGGCATCTATGACTCTGATCCAAAGAAGAATAGCAAAGCTACTCGTTATGACGAAGTAAGTTATGACGAAGTCTTGGCTAAAGACTTAAAGGTGGCTGATGCCAGCGCAATCGGTTTGGCACGGGACAACAATTTGCCAATCGTGGTTTTTGATCTAACCGTTTCAGGGAATATTGCTCGCGCGGTAGCAGGCGAGCGCATCGGTACCCTAGTATCAGTTTAAGTAGTGAGGAAATCATGATTGATCAAGCATTAGCAGACGCCGGAACCAAGATGGACAAAGCTATTGAAGTTGCTAAGGAGGACTTAGCAACAATTAGAACTGGTAGAGCTAATGCATCCATGTTCAACAAGATTGTTGCCGAGTATTACGGCACCGCAACACCACTGCAGCAACTCGCCTCCTTCTCAGTACCTGAAGCACGAGTTATCTTAATTTCACCATTTGATAAAGGTGCGGTTAGTGCAATCGAGAAAGCAGTCCGCGATTCCGATCTAGGCGTCAATCCAGTTTCAGATGGCAGCGTTATCCGAGTTGCGCTACCAGAGTTAACTGAAGAACGTCGCAAGGAATACATCAAGCAAGCGAGAGCTAAAGCAGAAGATGCGAAGGTCAGCATTAGAAATATTCGACGCGCCGCTAAAGAAGCAATTGATAAATCGGTAAAAAACCACGAGGCGGGCGAAGACGATGGCCGCCGTGCCGAAAAGTCACTCGACGAATTGACCGCAAAGCATGTTGCGGCAATCGACGAATTACTGAAGCACAAAGAGGCAGAACTGCTAGAGGTTTAGCAGTGAGATCTCGACGGGACATTAAGACTGGTAGAAATCTTCCACTAGCTACCGCAGTTGGTCTGTTCTTATTCGGACTAGTCCTCCTAAGCACCTTTGTCGCTAACTGGCTGTTTCTGCCGCTGCTCACATTATTTGTCCTGTTAGCAGCATCGGAATTAATTGATGTTCTCAATCGAGACGGTATCACCGTATCTAAGCGAGCAGTGCAATTAGTTATTCCAATAATGTTTTTAGCTGCATACTTTGGTGGCTTAGCCGAATTAACTGCCAGTTATGCGTTTGGCATCTTTGTGCTACTTATTGCATCACTCAAATCAGGCACAGTTAACTTCATTGAACGAATTAGCAAATCAATTTTAGTTCTAACCTATTTACCGTTCATGGCTGCCTTCGTGTTACTGATGCTTAATCAATCTGACGGAGCACTTCGAGTGTTGGCCTTTATTTTGCTAACGGTTGCTAGTGATACAGGTGCCTATTTTGCTGGTATCTTGTTTGGCAAGCACGCAATGGCGCCAGAGATATCGCCAGCAAAGACTTGGGAAGGATTTGTCGGTGGCTTGTTGCTGCAGCTAGTAATGGGCGCAGTGATTTTCCCAGCCTTTTTTGGCGCATCAATTTGGCTTGGTTTACTCGCTGGATTTTTGATGACAATTACTGCGGTTCTCGGCGACTTACTGGAATCAGCAATCAAGCGCGATGCTGGAATAAAAGATATGAGCGGAGTATTGCCAGGTCATGGTGGCGTATTGGATCGCTTAGATTCGCTGATTCCGAATGCGCTAGTTGCTTGGGTGCTGTTTGGTTGGTTGTTGCCATGACCAACGAATTAACCGATGTTAATGAACTGCCGCAACTTAAGTTTGTCGCACCTCGTCGACAGCCACCGCCAACACATCTAGCGGATTTAGGTTTAGCAAAAGCCCAAGAGCTCTGTGTCGAGCATGGCTATCCGAAGTTTCGGGCACAACAGGTTGCCAAGCATTGGTATGGCAGATTTGAAAGTGCTCCAGCGGCATTTACTGATTTACCAGCAACGCAACGGGACGAGATTTTGCAGCTGTTACTTCCTAAGTTATTAACTGAGGTTAAGCAGATTACCTGCGATAACGGCACTACGGCGAAGTCACTTTGGCGTTTGCATGATGGTGCGCTGGTGGAATCGGTGTTGATGCGCTACACCGATCGTGCGACCGTGTGTATTTCATCTCAAGCAGGTTGCGGTATGGCATGTCCATTCTGCGCAACGGGTCAAGGTGGACTTACTAGAAATTTATCAGTAGGCGAGATCGTTTCACAGGTGCAACAAGCAGCTGCTGATATGGCATATGGCCGAATTGCCGGCGGTGTTGGACGATTATCTAATGTGGTCTTTATGGGAATGGGCGAACCATTGGCCAACTACAACACAATTCTTACTGCAGTTAAGCGAATGATTGAACCTGCGCCAACTGGTCTTGGTATTTCGGCTCGGGGAATTACGGTATCTACCGTTGGCTTAGTACCGCGCATCCGCCAACTTGCTGACGAAGGTATTCCGGTGACATTAGCTGTCTCACTACATGCACCAGATGATGAACTACGAAATGAATTAGTTCCAGTTAATAACCGATGGAATGTCCGTGAAGTGTTAGATGCCGCTTGGTATTTTGCTCGACAAACAAAACGTCGAGTTTCAATTGAATACGCGATGATTCGTGACATCAATGATCAGGAGTGGCGAGGTGATCGGCTGGGTCGAATCTTGCGCGGCCATTTGGCGCATGTAAATCTCATTCCGCTCAATCCAACGCCAGGCTCTAAATGGACTGCCTCAAGACCAGAAGATGAAGCAGCTTTTGTTGCTGCAATTGAACGTCATGGTGTGCCAGTTACCGTTCGCGACACCAGGGGTAGAGAAATTGATGGCGCCTGCGGACAGTTAGCTGCCAAAGCTGATTAGCGTTTCAGGATTCGCCACAATAATTTTGACACCATACTTTGCGAACCCATTTTTGCTTCCAAACGATCACTTAGCTCAATTGCAGTTCGGGCTGCATTAATAAGAAAATATCTAGTTGGTTCAACTTCCCATTTTGGTGAGCGATGCTGCACCCAGGGGAAGCTGATTCGCTTAGTTTTTTGTTCAGTGATTAGGTCTGCCACGGTCTGACCGGCTAGAAATGAAGCGGCAACTCCGTCGCCGACATAGTTGCCCGCTGAGATGGTGCCAGACTTACGATCAATCCAGATGCTGGGCTGCCAATCTCGGGCAACACCAATTGGACCACCCCAGGTGTGTGAAGGTTGGTTGAGGTATTCAACAAGAGGTGGAAACATTTCACCCAAAGCTGACTTCAGATAACTAAATGCTGGCTGGTACATCTCAACATTTGTTCCAGTTTTGCTGCCCAATCGATATGGTGCACCTCTTCCGCCAAACGCAATTCGATTTTCGGCAGTTCGCTGACCATAAATAATCAGATTCCTAGCGTCGTTAAAGGTTAGCCCTGGTTTTATTCGCAGCTCATCCAACAACTCTTTAGGAATTGGATCAGACATAAACATAATAGAATGAATCGGCGCCGTGGCTCGAGGTATCAATTCGTGCCGATAACCTTCAGTGGCAATCAAAATGTATTTTGCATAAATATTCTTGCCATTTACTTTCAGCTGGTTTGAACTAACCTCATTAACTCGACTATTTTCAAATATTTTGGTTCCTTGAGAAAGAACTTTTTCGGCAAGACCTCGAACCAATTTGGCGGGATGAATAGTGGCGCAGTTTGGCGAGGTCAAGCCCCCTTGCACGTTTGTGGCAGCTGGCAGTTTAGAAAGTTCAAGGGTGAAGTCATAATCGGCTGACGTAAACCCAAGCGAGCGGTACTTATCTAACTCTGCAAGCAGCCGGTGCTTTTGTGCTGCTGATCTGGCTAAGTTAACTGTGCCGGCTTTATTAAAGTCAGCATCAATTCCGGCCGCTGAAATCTCCTGGCCAAACTCATCAACTAATTTGTGTAGGTAGCGCTGAAAATCGATTGCGATTTCGGGACCATGCTTTTTTGCGATG
>JBMTAF010000078.1:0-3900 GCA_049428425.1 Candidatus Nanopelagicales bacterium | reverse complement strand
TCGTGAAGTTTGTGCGAACCTACTGCTGGCGATGACGCTGCAGTTCGAGAAACCACGCTGATGCCTCGGCCAAGTTGTGCTGGGAACTCCAGTCCCATAAATGGCCAGGCACCTTGATTCGCCGGTTCTTCTTGCGCCCAAACGAGTTCAACGTTGTCTGGGTAATGACTTAGCAGCGCAGCAATCTCAGGTGCTGGCAGTGGATAAAGTCGCTCAACTCGAACCAGCGCAACATCAGTAATGCCGCGGGTCTCGCGCTCAGTTAACAAGTTGTAGTAAACCTTGCCAGAGCAAAGCACCACTCGTCGCACGTTCGACTTGGTAACTGTTGCATCATCAATTACTGCTTCAAATTCACCAGAGGTGAAATCAGCTGCAGCACTTGCGGCCAGCTTGCTTCTAAGTAATGATTTTGGCGTAAAGACCACAAGTGGTTTCGCATGCGGCTGCCTCACCTGCCAACGAAGTAGATGGAAATATGAAGCTGGAGTTGAAGGGTAAGCAACAGTCATGTTGTCTTGTGCACACAAACTCAAGAAGCGTTCAATTCGAGCCGAAGAGTGATCTGGTCCTTGACCTTCATAACCATGTGGCAAGAGCAGAACCACTCGTGATGTCTGACCCCACTTTTGCTCGCCAGAGGAGATGAATTCATCAATAATGGTTTGTGCACCGTTGGCAAAATCACCAAACTGCGCTTCCCACATAACTAGTGCGTCTTTGTTTGCGACCGAATAGCCATACTCAAATCCCATAACGGCATATTCACTCAGCAGCGAGTCATAGATATATAACTGACCTTTTCCTTCGCGCTTACTCATTTCGCGAAGCGGAAAGTAGGTTTCCCCAGTTACTTTGTCGACAATTACCGCATGTCGTTGACCAAAAGTGCCGCGACGTGAATCCTGACCGGATAGTCGAACTAACCGGTCTTCCAACAGTAACGAGCCAATGGCAAACATTTCACCGGTAGCCCAATCAACTGCATTATCCGAAAGCATTGCTGCTCGTTTTTGAAGTTGTGGCAGCAATCTTGGGTGTGGCGTTACGTTGTCTGGAAGTTCGATCTGAGTCTTGGCTATCTTTTCTAAAGTTTCCAAAGCGACTGCAGTATTTACTGGCTGCGGGAATGGTTTGGTATCAACTGGTGAGGTTTCTGCGCTGCCAGCTGCCAGTTCTTCTCTGGTTTCAGCAAACACTCGCTCTAGTTGATCTTGATAATCCTTTAGCGCAGCTTCGGCTTCTTCAAGCGTGATATCGCCTCGACCAATAAGTGCTTCGGTGTAAAGCTTTCGGACGCTGCGCTTATTGTCGATAACTTCATACATCAACGGTTGTGTCAATGATGGATCATCCGCCTCGTTATGACCGCGGCGACGGTAAACAATTAGGTCAATCACCACATCTTTATTGAATTCTTGGCGATATTCAAAAGCTAATCGGGATACTCGAACTACCGCCTCTGGGTCATCACCATTGACATGGAAGATTGGTGCTTGCACCATTCGTGCTACCGAGGTGGCATAAGTTGAAGAACGTGATTCGGTAGGAGAAGTAGTGAAGCCAACTTGATTGTTCACTACTAAATGAATCGTGCCACCAACTCGATAACCTCGAAGTTGTGACATGTGTAGTGTCTCCGCCACTACGCCTTGGCCGGCGAATGCAGCATCGCCGTGGAGCAAAATTGGCAGCACTGGGAAGCCATTGTCGCGATCCAGCTGATCGGTTTTTGCTCGGGCAATTCCTTCTAGCACTGGGTTTACCGCTTCCAAATGCGATGGATTTGCTGCTAAATAAACCTTAACTTTTTCACCATTTGGCGCTTCATACTCACCTTCAGTACCCAGGTGATATTTCACGTCACCCGAACCTTGAACTGACATCTTGTTCTTTGGCGCATCTTCAAACTCACGGAAGATTTGGCTGTATGACTTGCCAGCAATATTTGCCAGCACATTTAGTCGGCCGCGGTGGGGCATTGCAATTGCGACTTCCTGCACACTCGAATTTGCTGCGTCAGACAAAATTGCATCAAGTGATGCAATTGCAGATTCGCCACCTTCAAGGCTGAATCGCTTCTGGCCAACATATTTAGTTTGCAGAAAGTTCTCAAATGCTTCGGCAGCATTTAGTTTGCGTAAAATTCGTAGTTGCTCTTCGCGAGGCGGTTTTACATCAGCTCGCTCTACTCGATCTTGCATCCATTGCCGCTGTGCTGGATCGGCAATATGCATGTATTCAACTGCGATTGATCGGCAGTATGCCTCACGAAGCGTTAGCAAAATGTCGCGCAGTTTCATAAATGGCTTGGCACCAAAGCCACCAGTTGGGAAAGTTCGCTCCAAATCCCATACTGACAAGCCATGGGTTGACATCCGCAGATCTGGGTGAGTACGTTGCTTGTATTCCAGCGGATTGGTGTCAGCAATTAAGTGGCCACGAGTTCGATAGGCATGAATCAATGCCTGAACTCGAGCAACTTTATTAATCGCATCTTCATGATCGGCATCAACATCGCTAACCCAGAGGTATGGTTTAAAGGTGATGCGAAGTGATTGGAAAACTTCTTCATAGAAATCATGTTTGCCAAGCAGCATCTCACCAACGAGTTTCAAAAACTCACCACTGGCTGCACCTTGAATGATTCGGTGGTCATAAGTTGAGGTCAGCGTTAGAACTTTTCCAATACCATTTCTAGCCAGCACTTCTGGTGCGGCACCTTGCCATTCAGCTGGGTAATCAAGCGCACCAACGCCGATAATTGCGCCTTGGCCTTTCATCAATCGTGGCACTGAATGCACCGTGCCAATAGTGCCTGGGTTAGTCAGGCTAACTGTGGTGCCAGCAAAATCATCAACCGCAAGTTTGTTGTCGCGAGCACGACGAACAATGTCATCATAGGTTGCCCAAAAAGTGGCAAATTCCATTTGATCTGCCGCTTTAATGTTTGGCACTAGCAACTGTCTGGTGCCATCAGGCTTGGTTAGATCAATCGCTAAACCAATATTTACGTTTGGGTGCTTCAAGATTGCGGGCTTACCATCATGTGCAAGATAACTAGCATTCATGCTTGGCATTTTTGCCATCGCCTTTACTACTGCCCAAGCAATTAGATGAGTAAATGAAACTTTGCCACCACGAGTTCGGTTCAAATGTTCGTTAATGAAAGTGCGATTTTCAATTAGCAACGTAGCCGGCACTGTTCTAACGCTGGTAGCCGTTGGCACGGTTAAACTTTCTTCCATATTTGTCACTACTCGACCAGCAGGTCCGCGCAACACTTCGGGTTCAACCGCAGATTGAGCAACTGTCGCCGGCGGAATTACGGCAGCTGGTGCTGGCGTTGGCGCATTGCCATTTACTTGATCAGTGATTGGTGTTATCTGTGGTGCGGGAATTGCGATCCCATCAGTTTTTAACTTAACTTCAGTGCGCTCGCCTGGCACATAGTCCGCGAAAAATTCATGCCAAGCCGGATCCACACTATTTGGATCTTTTAGATACTGTTCATAAATTTCGTCTACTAGCCATTCATTTGCGCCAAAGGCGGCTAGGCGGGGATCGGTTGCTCTTGCTCCGGTGTCAGAAGACACTTTTTCTCCTGCGGTTGTGCTTAGGAGATAAGCCTACCTGCCTTCAGGTGGCGCGGTCAGGGCAATCGCTACAAGGTACTCCCATGACCCAACTACCAGATTTATCCGGCCAAGTTGCCATTATTACCGGCGGCTCGCGCGGTCTTGGCCGCTATTGTGCTGAGGAATTGGCGACTGCCGGGGCGACCGTGGTGATCATTGGCCAAAATCCAGATTCGGTAACAAAAACCAGCGACGAGTTGTTGGCAAAGAATTTAGATGTCGTCCCAATGGTGGCGGATGTTTCCAATTACGAACAATTAGC
>JBMTAF010000077.1:0-4111 GCA_049428425.1 Candidatus Nanopelagicales bacterium | reverse complement strand
ATGGCGTCAAGTGCTTTTCTTGTCGCGGTAGGAGTAGCCCGCTTGGCAAGCCGTTCAATCGTTGAGCGAAGTTCGTCATTGATTAACTCAACTTCAACGCCAAGTTGAACGAACAATACGTCCCGATACAAACTCAATAAATCCTGCAAAGAGCGATCTAATTGATCACGAACGGCACGAGTTCGTTTAGATTTCTGATCATCTTTAAGCTCTTTCATTGCTGAGCGGGCCAAATACTCAACTCTACCTTTTTTAACGCCTTCAGTACCTGCACCAAAGGCATTTAGCAGCTCAGATTGTTCTGCTTCATCACGCTCGTCTTGTACTTCATCGACTAGTTCCAAAATATTGTCATACAACAACTGTGCTTGAACGAAACAAGCCGGCAAACTGTCTAGCCGCAATGGGATTTGCAAAGTTTGCTCGCGTCGCTCTCGAGCTTGCGAGTTAGTGGCCAGCGCTTTAGCAACCCCAACATGTCCCAGCGCTGCTTTAGCGACAAAGTTTGCTAACTCCGGTTCAATTCCATTTCTGGTAACTAGAAGTTGAGCTACTTGATTTGTACGTGGTAGGCGCAAACCAAGATGACGTGATCGGCTTTTAATTGTTGGTAAGACATCTTCCGCAGCTGGAGCGCATAATAAGAAAAAAGTGCGAGTTGGTGGCTCTTCAAGAATCTTCAGTAGTGCATTTGCGGCTGGCACTGTTAATCGATCAGCATCTTCAATTACAAATATTTGCCAATTTCCAATTGATGGCTCTAAAAATGCTCGCTGAATCAAATCTCGTGTTTCTTCTACGCCAATAGTTAACCCCGAGGGTGCGACTACCTGTACATCTGGGTGCGAATTGCTCAACACCTGATTGCAACTCTTGCAGCTTCCGCAGCCATTTGATTCACATTGAATTGCCGCCGCAAATGCTCGTGCTGCCGTAGAGCGACCTGATCCAGGAGGGCCTGTAATTAGCCAAGTTTGGGTAAACGCTGCTGATGCCGAATTAGTTTTTGCTTTTGCAACATCAATAACCGCAAGTTTTAGTTGTTCAACTACATCCTCTTGATCAACTACTTCTTGCCAAACTGTCATATTGCTAATCTAGTCTTAACTTGATCAAAAATAATCTTATTAATTTCATCTGTTGATTGTGACGCGTCAACAACAATGAATCTAGTTGGCTCTTCAGCTGCCATCGTTAAGAATGCCTCACGAACTAATTTATGGAATTCCAGCGCCAGTGATTCAAGTCGATCTGGTTTTGCCACGCGGCTAATGCCAATAGTTGGATCAAGATCTAACACCACTGTGAGATCTGGCAATAGTCCTCGGGTTGCCCAGAGCGAAAGCGACTTGACTTCCGCTACTCCCAATTTTCGAGCATAACCTTGATAAGCCGCCGACGAATCTAAATATCTATCAGCGAGCACCACCTGCCCTGCAGCTAGTGCTGGATCAACTACATTTGCTACCACATCGGCACGAGCTGCTGCAAAAAGCAGAGCCTCAGAACGATCCGATAAATCAGCGTACTCATTTCCTAACAAAACTTTTCTAATTGCCTCGGCCGCATCCGTGCCACCTGGTTCGCGAGTGGTCACTACTGATTTACCTGACGCGATAAGTTGTTGCTTCAGCAACTCAATTTGAGTGCTCTTGCCAACTCCTTCGCCGCCTTCAAATGAAATGAAAAATCCAGGCCGAGGCGAGCGGATTGGCAGTTGCGGTAATGAGGCGTTCACAGGCTCAACTTTAGGGCCAGAATCAGACTTGAGGGCTGGGTGTTTCCAGCTCGGTCAAATCAACCACTTCAGCCTCGGCTGAAGTCTTCGCCTTCTTCTTTGGCTTAGCAGTTGCTTTCTTAACCGACTTCTTTGCCGGCTTTGCCGTTTTCTTAACTGCCTTCTTGGTGGCTTTCTTAGTTCGCTTCTTCGCCGGCCCCGCAGCTCGCCGTATTGAAAGCAACTCGACTGCGCGCTCATGATCAATTGATTCAATCGAGTCACCACTCCGAAGCGAAGCATTGGTAACTCCATCAGTTACATATAGACCAAAACGTCCTTCACGCAGGGTGATTAAAGCTTCCGAATTTGGATCAATACCAAGTTCCTTAAGAGGTGCTTTTGGTTGTGCACCACGTCTGGTCTTAGGTTGGGCATAAATCGCCAGCGCTTGCTCTAGGGTGATAGTGAAAATTTCTTCTTCACTAGTTAGTGATCGTGAATCTTTTCCACGGGTTAGGTAAGGACCAAATTTTCCATTTCGGGCTTCAATTGGTAGATCTAGCTCTGGATCAACACCAACGGTGCGTGGTAGTGAAAGAAGTTGAATAGCTTGTTCTTCAGTTAGTGAGCCTAAATCCATCGACTTAAACAGTGATGCCGTAGGTGCTTTCTCTTCTGAATCTTCTGGCATGACCTCAGTTACATATGGACCAAATCGACCAGCTTTGGCAACCATCATTCGACCAGTCGCCGGATTAATTCCTAGCTCTCGCTCATCTGACTTTTGCTGCAACAATCTTTCAGCAACTTCTGCCGTCAATTCATCTGGTGCCATATCTGGCGGAATTGAGCCGCGTTCTTCGCCTCGTTCAACATATGGACCATAACGGCCAACTCGAACGTTGATATCTGTTCCTTCAATTGCGATCGTTGAGTTAGCGCGCGCGTCAATCTCACCAGCACTTTCCAACAATGGGTGCAATCCTGGAAATTGCAGATTGTTATCGCCAAAATAGAAACTACGAAGCACAAACAATCGATCTAGCTCACCATTTGCAATTTGATCAAGCTCTTCTTCCATTGCTGCCGTGAAGTCGTAATCAACTAATCGACCAAAGTGTCCTTCTAATAATCTGGTTACGGCAAAGCCCAGCCAGGTAGGGACAAGTGCTTTGCCAACGCGTCGAACATATTCGCGCGCAACAATGGTTTCAATAATTGAGGCATACGTTGATGGTCTACCAATGCCGCGCTCTTCAAGCTCTTTAACTAGTGATGCTTCACTGTAGCGCGCTGGTGGTTTGGTGCTATGGCCATCAGCAGTAAGTTCGGTTGCCGACAACTTATCCCCAACATTAAGTGGTGGCAAAACTGCAGTGTCTTCTTCGTCGGTCAGCTCTTCTTTTACCTCATCTAATGCTGCTTTAAATCCAGGCCGCGTGATTACCGTGCCTGATGCTGAGAAAACTAAACTTGCAGTGGTGGTCTTTGTTTCTAATCTCACTTGGGTGTTAAAGCCAAGTGCATCTGCCATTTGTGATGCCAAGGTTCGCCGCCAAATTAGGTCATAGAGTGCAAACTCATCACCGCGAATCTCACCTTGCAGTTCTGCTGGTGTTCGGAAAACTGCACCGGCTGGTCGAATTGCCTCGTGAGCTTCCTGGGCATTCTTGACTTTATTTGCATATTTACGCGGTGCATCCGCCACATTCTCTGCGCCAAAAATTTCTCGAGCTTGAGTTTGTGCTGCAGTAGTTGCTTGTTCTGACAAACTCGTTGAGTCGGTTCGCATATAGGTGATGTAGCCGCGCTCGTAAAGTCCCTGCGCTATCTGCATAGTTCGGCGAGATCCCCAACCCATTTTGCTGCTGGCAGTTCGCTGCAAAGTTGAGGTAATAAACGGCGCTGGTGGCTTAAATGTTCTTGGCTCTTCGGTAACACTTGTTACCGCAAATTCAGCACCGGCTAAACCAGAAACTAATTGGTTAGTTTCATTTTCGCTTAAGACGACTCGATCAGTTCGATTTAGTTTTCCAGTTTCGTCGAAATCATTTCCGGCTGCAACTCGAACACCATTTAATTCTAGTAGTTTGGCTTTGAAGTTGCCGGGAGCCAAAATTGCCGAGATATCCCAATACTGAGCCGACTTAAATGCAATACGCTCACGCTCACGTTCAACAACTAATCGGGTCGCAACAGATTGCACCCGACCAGCACTTGAGCCTGGTTGAACCTTTCGCCACAACACTGGCGACACTTCATATCCGTAAAGTCGATCAATAATTCGTCGTGACTCCTGCGCATCAATTAATTTGCGATCTAAATCTCTGGTGGTTTTGAGTGCGCCACGGATTGCATCTTTAGTAATTTCATTAAAGACCATTCGGCGAT
>JBMTAF010000076.1:0-4204 GCA_049428425.1 Candidatus Nanopelagicales bacterium | reverse complement strand
AACACGATTAGCGGAACCACAGTTGAAACAAATGCCCCAGCGGTTAGCACTTCCCAACCGCCACCTCGAGTGCCGACCATCTCCGCCAAACGCACTGTCATTGGCGCTACTTCTTTGGATCCAGCACCGAATGTCAAACCAACGAGCAGATCATTCCAAACCCATAGAAACTGGAAAATCGCAAACGAAGCAATGGCTGGAATGCTAAGCGGCAAGATCAATGCTCGAAACATCGTGAACCAACCGGCACCATCCACTTTGGCTGCTTCAACAAGTTCTCTAGGGATTTGCCGTAAGAAATTATGTAGTAGGAAAATTGCTAACGGTAAGCCGAATATCGTGTGGGCAATCCAGATTGGGATATAAGTTCCAGTAATTCCTAAGTTCGGAATAATCGTTACGCCATTAATGATTAAACCTTTTGCAAATAACTGTAGCAATGGGATCAAGGTGAGTTGTAGTGGAACTACTTGTAAGGCAAAGATCGAGAAGAAAATGAAGTCTCTGCCTTTAAAATCAAACCACGCCAAGGCATATGCTGCAAAAACCGCCAGCGTGATTGGAAACACCACAGCTGGGAGCGTAATTGCCAAACTGTTAAAGAAATACTGCACCATCGGTGGTTGAATCAAGGTGCCTTGGAACAACACTTTGTCATAATTTTCGAATGAAATTTCTGGATTAGTAAAGAATGTCCACCAGCCTGATGTATTGATTTCCTTCTCTGGCCTAATTGAGCTAATCAATAACCCAAAGGTGGGGATCGTCCACAAAGTCGCAATGACTACAGCAGCAGCTGACGCAATAGGTGAACTAAATGCAGATTTGGCTTTGGATCGATTAATTACTGACATTATCGCTCCGTCCGCTCTAGCCGGAGCTGTCTTACGTTATAAATAATTATTGGCACAATGGCAACAAACAAAATAATTGCTAGCGCACTACCTGTGCCATAGTTCATTTGCCTAAATGACTGGGTATACATCTCATTTGCAATTACGTTGGTTTGAAAATTTCCACCAGTCATGGTTCGAACAATGTCAAATACTTTTAACGTGCCAATTGTGATTGTAGTAAGCACTACCACAATAGTTGCTCGAATCATCGGGATGGTAATTCGGGTAAATCTTCGGAAATTTGAAGTGCCATCAAGCAGTGATGCTTCAATAATTTCATCTGGAATATTTTTCATGGCAGCACTGAGCACTACCATCGCAAAGCCGGTTTGAATCCAAACCATCACTATGATCAGCAACAAAGTATTTAGCGGTGCTTCAAGCAACCAGTTGCGGGGCTCCCACTCCATTGCTCGCCAGATTGAGCTAAGCAGACCTATTTCGGGTCGTTTCAAATTGGGTTCATAGGTGTAGACAAATCGCCAGATAATGCCAGCGCCAACGAATGAAATTGCCATCGGCATGAAAATCAGCGACTTAATCACTGCAGCCCGTTTCATTCGATCGGTCATGTAGGCGATCGCCAAGCCAAGTGCAGTTGAAAAAATCGGCACCAATAGGGTCCAGATCAAGGTATTACGGAGCACAATTCGAATTTCTGGAATAGTAAATGCCCAGGTGTAGTTGTCAAAGCCGACAAATTCGGTACTACTTGCATTCATAAATGACAAGATGAGCGTTCTGATGGATGGGTAGATCAATCCAATTAATAGCAGCAGCGCAGCCGGTGCTAGGAAAACTACATATTTGAGTATGTTTTGTACCTTATTGGATGCCCGTTCTGCGAGCACAAAAATCAACACAATGATGCCTAAGAAGGCAGCAATCGCGATTGCCAGTGTGGAGAGATTCGGAAGCACGGTGTCCCACAACGATCGCTGCGGAATCATTGCTACTTTCATGCTGCTCCCTAGTAAACACTTCGGGGGCCTGCTAGGCAAGCCCCCGAAGCAGATTTACGCTGAATTACTCAGACGGCCATGACGCTTCAATAGCATCTAGAACAGCCTTATTCGACTTGTTCTCCGCTACCCAAGCAGTCATTTCCTTCCAGAATGAACCAGCACCAACTGCTGCTGGCATCACATCTGATGCATCAAATCGGAATGTGGTTGCATTCTGCAAAATCTCAACTGCAACTCGGTTTACTGGATCTGCAACATTTGCAGTATCCAATCCCAAGTTAGCTGAGAACCAGCCACCAAGAGCTGCCTTCTTGTTATTCCAATCTGGCGTGGTTAGGTAGTGCTGAACTGCCTGAACCTCTGGTCGATCACTAAATGCGGCAACGAATTCGCCACCACCTAGTGCTGGACGCTGATCAGCTGAAACTCCTGGGAAGTAGAAGGTTGTGATTCCGCCTTCAACATCGGTGTCTTCTGGGCTAACAATTGTCGCACCGTAATCGCCAGCAAGGATGCCACCAATGAATGATGCCTGACGGTGCATTGCACAAGTACCATCAACAATGCCTGCGCCACCTTCCTGGAAGGTAGTGGTAGCAATTGAAGCAACGTCACCAACATAATCTGGGTTCTTCAAGATCTTGGCAGCTTCATCAATAACTGTCTGCACCTTTGGATCGTTGAATGCAATGTCATGACTTACCCATGCATCGTAAGTTTCAGCATCGTTGAATCGAAGCATCAAGTCTTCCATCCAGTCAGTGCCGACCCAACCTGTTGCATCGCCAGAGCCGAAGCCTGCGCACCATGGCTGAACATTTCCGCCAGCTGCAATTTCATCAGATAGGGCTAGCAGTTCGTCCCAAGTTGTTGGAATTGACCAGCCATTTTCTGCGAATGTCTTTGGTGAGTACCAAACGAATGACTTCACGTTTGCACCAAGTGGTGCTGCGTAGAAGACACCATCTGGACCGGTGCCATATGCCTTCCAGTCTGCGGTGTAGTTGGCATCAACTGAGTCAGCAACCTTCGCTGGTGCTGGCACTAGTCCATTGCCGGCAAACTTAGCTAGCAAACCAGGCTGAGGGAAGATCGCAAGATCTGGTGCGGTTCCACCTTCAACACGAACTGAGATCTGAGCTTCAAACTCTTGTGATCCGTTCCAGTTAATTGTGATACCAGTGCAATCCATGAATTCTTGGAATGATTCCACGAACAGGTCTGCTTCTGGTGAAATGATTGTGGTATAGATTTCTACTTCAGTACCTTCATTGCCAGCATATTCTGCATAAGCATCACAGTTCTCTGCACCACCGGTTGCAGTATCTGATTCAGATGAACAAGCAGAAAGTACTAACAATGCCGCAACTGCAACAGCGCCTAAGCCCATTGCACGTCGACGAAATAATGACATCAATTGTCCTTTCGAAAGTGAGGCAAAACTCTCCTCTTACCCCTACTGGGGTTTGGCTAAATCCTAGAAATTTTCCTCATAAACAACTAGAAAATGCGGGTTACAATCCAGCAACTCCGTACATCCTGTTACATCACCCACCACAGTTTGATAACAAAATGATTACAGAGTCACTAGCCCGCAAATACTAAGATTCAGCGTGACTAAAACCCTTATTCTGACTGGCTTTGAGCCCTTTGCCGGCGCAAGTCTTAACCCATCTCAGCTACTAATTGAGCAAGTCGAAAAATTGAAGTTTGCAGATTTAGAAATTGTTACTGAAGTTCTGCCAGTTGAATACCTAGGCGCAAGCTTTAGATTGCTTGACCTAATTAATCAGCATCAGCCAGCAGCAGTGATTGCAACTGGGCAAGCTGAAGGTAGAAGTGAAATCTCAATTGAACGCATTGCAGTTAATTTGGCAAATGCAAAGCTAGCTGATAACTCTGGACGAATAAAGGTCAACGAACAAATCCTTCAATATGGTAAGGATCAACTTGCCAGCACTCTGCCAATTACCGAGATGGTTTCGGCGATAAATCAATCGGGCATTTCAGCTGGTGAATCAGATTCTGCTGGTGCTTTTGTTTGTAACTATATTTTCTATCAAATGCAAAATATTTTGAAAACAACAAGCATTCCCAGTGGGTTTATTCACTTACCACTAGTCACTGAGCAACAATCAGAATTTCCAGACCAACCAACTATGCCACTAAAGGATATGGTCAATGGAATTGCTGCCGCAATAAATGCACTTAAAAATACTTTATAGGAACAGTGCTTCCGAATGATAAATGAGTCCACATCAAATGCCATCAAATTAAAGGTAGTATCAAGCAAAAAAGCAGATTTGTGACAACTCAACTTGGCTGGATGTCACTAATTTATCG
>JBMTAF010000075.1:0-4223 GCA_049428425.1 Candidatus Nanopelagicales bacterium | reverse complement strand
ATTTTTATCTTGGTCGTGATGTTCTCCCCGGGCGGTATTGCTGGTGCGCTGTATCGACTAAAGATGAAGTTCGGCTCAAGCGTCAAGTAAACTTATTTGCCTGATGGCAAAACAACTTTGGTCCCCAACTAAAACTGATTTAGCAATTCATCGCCTGGCTGATTTTGCTGGCGTTGATACTTATCCAGATCTGCTTAATTGGTCCATAACTAAGCCAGATCAACTCTGGCGTTATGTTTGGCAAGACAGTGAAGTGGTTGGGGAAATTGGGGAAACCACTATTTCTGGTAGCGGGTTTTTTGATACTAAATTTTTTCCAGACGCCAAACTCAATGTAGTAAATACTTTGCTGCAGGGCGATGATGATCAAGTAATTATTACTGGGGTTACTGAAGCTGGGATAAGACGAAAACTAACTCGCGATGAAGTTAAAACTGCGGTAAAGCAAGTTGCCAATGGGCTGCTTTCCCTTGGCATTGAACCAGGTGATGTTGTTGCAGCATGGGCACCAAACGTGGCCGAGGTAGTGATTTATGCGCTTGGTGCGCTAAGCATTGGCGCCACCGTTTCAACCGCCTCACCTGATTTTGGCACAACTGGCGTGCTGGATCGCTTTGGTCAGATTGAACCTAAAGTGTTATTGGCTGCTCCGAATTATCAATACAACGGTAAAGATAACGACTGCTTAGATCGTTTACCAGAAATTATCTCTGGCCTGCCTTCCTTAAAACAAGTTTTACTAATTGGCGCCCAAACTGATTACGCCGAGAACTTTGAAACTTGGTATAGCAAACATTCCGCACAACACAAACCAGTAGAGCTGCCCTTTGATCAGCTCGGATTTATTTTGTTCTCATCTGGCACTACTGGCAAACCAAAATGCATTGTGCATAGCGCAGCAGGAGTTATGCTAAAAGTGTTATCGGAAACCAGATACAACTTAGATATTCAGCGCAATGACAACGTCTTCTACTACACCACCTGTGGCTGGATGATGTGGAATTGGCTGTTCATGGTGCTAGCAACTGGCGCGTCCATTGTGCTGTATGACGGCAATCCAGTTTTTCCTCGCCCAACTAGATTGTTTGATTTAGCGCAGGAAGAACAAATCACCCTGTTTGGCGTCTCTGCCAAATACATTGATTCGCTGCGGAAATTTGATCTAAAACCAAATCAAACTCATGACTTAGGCAAACTAAAAACCATCACCTCAACTGGTTCGCCACTAAGTCCAGAAGGTTTTGATTATGTGTATGAAGCAATAAAAGCTGATGTTCATTTAGCATCCATCTCTGGTGGCACTGATATCTGTGGTTGCTTTGTGATGGGCAATCCAATGCAGCCGGTTTATTCCGGCGAAATTCAAGGCCCAGCACTTGGCATGCAGATGTCAGTATTTACTGATGATGGCAAGCCAGCCCCAGTTAATGAAAAAGGAGAACTGGTCTGTTTGCAATCATTCCCATCACGGCCGCTTTATTTTGGTAATGATACAGACAATAAAAAGTTCAAGGCTGCCTATTTTGAAAAGTTTGATGGCATCTGGGCCCATGGTGATTTTGCCGCAATTACTGAACATGGCGGCTATGTCATCTATGGCCGATCTGATGCCACACTAAATAGTGGTGGGGTCAGAATTGGCACGGCAGAGATTTATCGCATTGTTGAAGAGTTTGTGCCGATTCAAGAAGCTATGGCGGTAGCGCAAGAGTGGGATAACGACACTAGAGTGATTTTGTTTGTGAAGCTTAGAGATGGTTATGAGCTCACCGATTCGCTTATTTCGGATATTAAGTATCAACTGCGAGCAAAAGCAAGTCCACGGCATGTGCCAGCAAAAATTATTGCTGCCCCAGAGCTACCGCGAACTAAGAGCAATAAATTAGTTGAGTTAGCGGTGACTGAAGTAATAAATAATCGGGAAGTAAAGAACTTAGAAGCACTGGCAAATCCAGATAGTCTAAGTTGGTTTAAGGATCGACCAGAACTGCAGTCCTAAGGTTTCTTTACCACCTTTTTACCGTGAGTCCACGGTTCAATTTTGACGATAACTTCGCCAAGCTGACGCCTGGTAATTTCAAGATCATGTATTGCCTGCGCTCTTAACCAATATCCATCCGATAACCCAAAAAATTTGCAGAGTCTCAAATCCGTATCTGGAGTAATTGACCTTCGCCCTTTAATGATTTCACCAATGCGTTGAGCCGGAACACCAATCTCTTTCGCCAATCTATATTTAGTGATGTTCATCGGCTTAAGAAATTCTTCAAGGAGCAACTCGCCAGGAGTTACTGGATCAAGCCACTCCGATTCCGAATCTACTTTCACCTTTAGGTATTCAGCCACGAAATGCCCCCAAACGTAACGCGGCGCGTTATTAACGCTTAGCATACCTATTTGGATGTGGGTAGTGAAGTTTGCGGCCTAATCAACCAAACTGCCCCCACGGCTGAACTCAATTTCCCCTTGCTAACCTTCTCCTCGTTCTTGGGGAAACCCAATTACCTCCTGCCACTGAAACAGGTCAGTGGCCGCTTAGTCCAGAGGGGGCTTATTTAGGTATGCGTGCCTATGAAGTCATGGTCATTCTTGACCCGGATCTAGAAGAAAAAACCGTCAAGCCAAGCCTTGATACCTTTCTTAACGTAGTTAAGAAAGATGGCGGCAAAGTTGACGGCGTTGATGTGTGGGGTCGTCGCCGCTTGGCTTACGACATCGCAAAGAAAAGCGAAGGCATCTACGCGGTGATGGAGCTAACTTGCTCCGCTGATGCAGTTGCTGAGCTTGATCGCCAGCTTAAATTGAATGAAGCTGTGATGCGCACCAAAGTTATTCGTCGCGAAGACAAAGAAAAATAATGGCTGCCGGCGATGTCACAGTTACCGTAACTGGTAACTTAACAAACGATCCAGAACTGAGATTCACCCCAAATGGGTTAGCAGTTGCATCTTTCACAGTTGCATCTTCAAGTCGAATTTTTGATCGCACCAGTAATGAGTGGAAAGACGGCGATACCGTCTTTATGCGCTGCAACGTTTGGCGACAATACGCTGAGAACGTCGCAGAGTCACTAACTAAAGGCACCAGAGTTATTGTCACTGGCCGACTAAAGCAACGCAGCTATGAGACCAAAGAAGGTCAGCAGCGTCAGGTAGTTGAGCTAGAAGTTGATGATGTGGGTCCCGCATTAAGAAATGCCACCGCAAAAGTAACTCGCATGTCACGCAGTGACAACAATGGAACTTCCAACGCCGGACCTGCCGCAAATGATCCCTGGGCAGCTGGCAATCAAACCGATTCGTGGGGCGGCGGCTTCGCTGACGAGCCACCGTTTTAAGGAGAACTAATGGCAAAAGACAGTAAATCAAATTCCAATCGTCGTCGCGGTAAAGATGACGATAAGAACAAGAAAGTATTTAAGAAAGTAAGTCCAGCACTACCAAAGGATGTCACTTTCGTTGACTACAAAGACGTGAACTTGCTGCGCAAATTCGTTTCTGATCGCGGCAAGATTCGTGCTCGCCGAGTAACTGGACTTTCCGTGCAGCAGCAGCGCGCAGTAGCAACCGCAGTTCGTAACGCACGCGAGATGGCGCTGTTGCCATACGCCTCAAGTGGTCGGTAAGGAGAAACCATGAAAGTTATTCTGACTAATCACATTGAAGGTTTAGGCGATGCGGGCGATGTCGTTGAAGTAAAGCCAGGTTATGGCCGTAACTTCCTATTCCCACGAAACTTGGCAGTGCTTTGGACTAAAGGTGGCGCTAATCAGGTATCGGCAATTCGTCGCGCTCGAACCGAGCGGGCAGTGAGAAGCAAAGATCATGCCCAAGAAGTTGCCGCTTGGTTGAAAGCCAACAAAGTCACCATTAAGACTCGTGTTGGTGAATCCGGCAAGTTGTTTGGCTCAATTGGAGCTAACGATATTGTGGAAGCAATTTATCGTGCCGGTGGCGACAAGCTTGATAAGCGAATCGTGCAACTGCAGCACCCAATTAAATTAGCTGGAACTCACAAAGTTCCACTAAAACTGCATCATGACATTGTTGGCCATGCCAACGTAGAGATTGTGGCTGGCTAACAGCTAGATCTAACAAAAGGGCGCCCTTCGGGGCGCCCTTTTTTGCGCTCGATTGCAATAAGAATCAGTAAAGCCAAAAATACTGCTCAACTATTTGTTATCTACAGGGTGTGGGTGGGAATTTCCCCTCAAAACAGTGAGG
>JBMTAF010000074.1:0-4246 GCA_049428425.1 Candidatus Nanopelagicales bacterium | reverse complement strand
GTATCGACCATTGGTGGCAACATCGCTACCTGTGCTGGTGGCTTACGTGGGTTGAAATATGGTGTAACGCGTAACTATGTCTTAGGCCTTGAAGTAGTTCTGGGAACAGGCGAAGTAATCAATACTGGATCTCGAATGGTGAAAGATGTTGCTGGCTACGACGTCACTCGATTGCTTGTTGGTTCTGAAGGAACACTAGGCGTAATTACTAAAGCAACCGTGGCACTCAGGCCAAGACCTACAATCTCAAAATATGGTGTTGCTTATTTCAAAACTCTAGCCGATGCTTCGGTTGCAGTTGATAACATTGTCGGAGCTGGAATTCTGCCAGCGACGTTAGAGTTTTTAGATAACGTTTGTATTAATGCGGTAGAGAAATTTGCACAGATTGGCCTTGATACTTCTGCTGGCGCACTGCTGCTATTTGGCGAAGATGGCGACAGCGATGATGTTGAAGTGAAGACCCAGCAGATGGCAGATATCTGCAGTGCAACTGCTGGGGTGATCTCGGTTACGCGAGCAAAAACCGTAGTAGAAGCAGATCAGCTGCTATTTGCTCGCCGCTGTGCGCTACCAGCACTTGCTCGAGAAGCGTCCCTTGCTGTGAGTGAAGATATTTGTGTGCCACGACCTCTACTTGCCGAGACCGTGGCAAAAATTGGTGAGATTAGTAAGAATCGACGAGTAAAAATTGGTGTGTTTGGTCATGCTGGCGATGGCAATCTCCATCCAAAAGTATTAGCTGACATCAACGATCCGGATGAAGTAGCAAGATTGCATCAAGCACTTGATGACATATTTACGCTGTCGCTCGATATGGGTGGCACCATCACGGGCGAGCACGGCGTAGGGATTGCCAAACTGCCATATCTAGAGCGCAAAGTTGGCAAAGAACAAATGGAGTTGTTTCGTCGGATAAAGACGGCATTTGATCCAAACGGTATTTTGAATCCAGGAAAGACTGGCTCATGACCCAAAATCTTCCCTTTACACCTAAGTTATTAGAACGATGTATTTCCTGCGGTTACTGCTTACCTGCTTGCCCAACATATGCGCTAACCCAAGAAGAAGAATCTTCGCCTCGTGGCCGAATCAACTTAATGCGCGCGGTTCAAATCGGTGAGTTGTCGTTGGAGCAAACCTTGCCGCAATCAAGTTTTTGTCTTGGCTGTCGCGCATGTGAAAGTGTTTGTCCAGCTGGCGTTGAATATGGAACGTTGTTAGAAGAATGGCGCTCAGTAGCATGGCAAGGCAGCAATCGAAAACCAATTCTGAAACTACTTCTATTTGCCGTTAATCAAGCATGGCGAGTTAGATTCATTGGATTTTTCAACAAACGAAATTGGCAGAAATCAGAACCTGCTGAATATTCACTAATGCTGGGCTGCTTTGAACGAGGTTTGTTTCCTGGAGTTTCAAAAGCAGCGCAGGAAAACCTGCCGGTGGCAGCAACTGGCAATCAAGGCTGCTGCGGAGCGCTGCATGCCCATAATGGTGAGTTAGAACGCGGCAAAGAGATGGCAAAGCAATTAGGTGAAAAACTGCCAGGCAAAATTCTCACTACTAGCGGTGGTTGCGCTGCACACCTAGCCGCGGTGCTTGGAAAAGATCGAGTCTTTGAATACTCCGAAGCGCTAGCTGATTCAGCTACAACGCTTAAACCAGTAATGATTAATGGCCGACGTGCCAAAGTTGCGCTCCAAGACTCCTGCCACCTGCGCCATGGCCTGCAAATATTCAAACAGCCAAGAGAGATTTTGAAACAAATTGCGGATTATGTTGAGCTACCTGGCGCAAGTGATTGCTGTGGTGCGGCAGGCACTTATGCGATTTTGCGACCAAAAGATTCCAACAAAGTGTTTGCTAAAAAGGCTGCGGAGATTGAGAAATTAGATCTCGATTTCATAATTAGTGTTAATCCTGGCTGCACTAGACAGTTAGCAACTCAGCTTCGTAAACGCAAGATCAATACTAAAGTTATGCATATCGCTGAGTTTGTCGCGTTAAGTAATTCGATTAACGTTTAAGGGCAGCTGAGCCGCCAGTAATTACTGCTTCAACATCTGAAATAGTCGCCATTGAATTATCACCTGGTGTAGTCATGGTTAATGCGCCGTGCGCCACCCCATAATCCAGCGCTACGCCAAGTGGTTTTTCGGCTAGCAGACAATAAATCAATCCAGAAACAAAACTATCGCCAGCACCAACACGATCGAGCACTTCAACTTCGAGGTCAAGCGTGCTGCTGACAAAACCGGTTTCTTTGCTCCAGCCAATTGCGCTGTAATTGTTTTGTGATGCCGATTTCAGATCACGTTTTGTGGTTGCAACTATCTCGATATTTGGGTAATGCTTAACTACTTCTGGCACCATAGTTTCAAACGTGGCTGCTGGCAGCTCAATTCCAAGCGACTGCGTGAAGTCATCAACGCCACCGATCATGATGTTCACAAATGGAGCAATCTGTTTGCTGATCTCTTGCGCCTTTGCTTTGCCACCTAAACCAGCCCAAAGACTTGGACGATAATTAAAGTCGTAAGAAATAACTACGTTATGTTGTTTCGCTATCTGCATTGCTTCCAAAATAACTTCAGGTGTGGTTTCAGATAACCTGGCAAAAATTCCACCGGTATGAAATACCCGCACCCCAAACTCGCCAAATATCTGCTGCCAATTAATCATGCCAGGCTTAAGTTGGCTCACCGCGGTATGTCCGCGATCTGAAATACCAACACCACCGCGCAGACCAAAACCACGCTCCGTGAAATTCAAACCGTTTCGTGCTGCCCGACCCACTTGATCGAACTCCACCCAATTAATAAATTCAGTTGACACCCCACCGGTCAAAATTAGGTCTTCAACTAATCGACCAACTTCGTTATCAACTAAAGAGGTGGCGATGGCGGTTCGCATGCCAAAACACTTTCGCAAGCCACGCGCAACGTTGTATTCGCCGCCGCCTTCCCAGACTTTGAATTCTCGGGCAGTGCGAATGCGCCCATCACCTGGATCGAGTCGCAGCATCACCTCGCCTAGTGAGACAAGATCAAACTTGGTTTTATCTGCTGAATTGAATTTCATCAGTTGTCCCGCAAGCTAGCCAGCCTGGTGATCTCCGACCAATTCTTCGCCTTGATCAACTCGGGCTTCACCATCCAGCTGCCCCCAACCGCAACCACATTTGGCAGTGCTAGGTATTCGCTGTAGTCGGCAGCGGTAATGCTTCCAGTAGGCATAAATTTTATGGTTGGAAATGGCGCCGAAATAGTTTTTATTGCGCTTGGTCCGCCCAAAATCTTTGCCGGAAAAAATTTCACAATTTCTAACCCAAGATTCAAGTTAAGCAAAATCTCCGATGGCGTTGCCACTCCTGGCAAATATGGCAGTTTCGTCGACAGCACTGCCTTAATTAACGGTTCATAACTACCTGGTGAAACAATAAATTTTGCCCCTGCACTAGCCGCTTCATCAAGTTGTTTGGTGGTATTAACTGATCCAGCACCAACTGTGAAGCGATTATCTTGAGCCAGAACCTCTAATACCTTTAATGAGTTTGGCGTGCGTAGGGTGATCTCCAGAATCGAGATGCCACCTGCCAGCAATGCTTCTGCCATTGGCATAGCTAAATCAAGATCATCAAGCGTGATTACTGGTACCACTTGCTGATTTGCCAGTACAGTTTCAAATTCCATTAGCTGTTCCTAGTTAACCAAAGCTTGGCAATATCTTCATCAACAAAATCAACTGGCAGCCCGAGCGCCGATTTGAACTCAGCAAATAATTTATCTGAGATTTTGAAAGTGCCGCCCATCGCAATCACCTTACTGGCACCAGTTCGATCAATTATGTGTTGCGCTAGCTCAGCTAAGGCCATACCAGCATCCTGCAGAAGTAACTGTGCTATTTTATTACCGCTATCGGCAAGTTTTCCAACTATTGGCGCAATGGATGCGATAGCAGACCGGCCATTACCATAAATAAATACCCGTAAATCTGGCCAATTCTTACAGTTTGCAAAATTCATTATTGCCGCCGCAAACTCATCATCCAGCGGTTCTTTTCCTTTATCCCACAATCCAGTGACATAACGCAGTGCTGCAGCACCGATGGAATAGCCTGCACCAAAATCGCCAACATGAAATCCCCAGCCGCCAGCTCGAACAAATTTTCCAGCTTTATCAATTTGTGAAGCAATTGCTCCAGTCCCGGCATAAACCAAAACACCTTCACCTGGCGCAAACACTGC
>JBMTAF010000073.1:0-4255 GCA_049428425.1 Candidatus Nanopelagicales bacterium | reverse complement strand
GACATTTGTAGCTTTCTTGCTCTTTTCTCTCCCTATATTTTGGGTTGCAGTTTTGCTAAAGCAGTACATGGCTATTCAATTTAATGACTTTTTGACAAATCCAAATATTGCGATCCCGTGGCTGATAGGTATTAGTGCATTCGTTGGGCTTTTCTGGGCGGCCTTAATAAGTGGGACCAGACAGCGAGTCGCGGTAATTTTCATGGTTGCTTCAGCCGCTACGGGTAGCATGATATTTTTCCTAAACACTATTAACTGGTTTAGTAACCCAGGCTTAGGTCCAATTACGCTACTACTTTTGAATATCGGTGTTGCCTTTGGCATCACGCAATTATCAACTGGAGTTAGTAACCGAAGTGCACTCTACGCCTCGCTGGCAATGGCATTCGCGGGATTCATTTCATACTTTCCGATGCAAGCCGTATTTGATGGGGATTCTCGAAGGGTAAAAGTTTTAATTGCCTTTGTCATAATGATTCTAGTCTCAATAGCCGCCTCACTAATTTTTGCTAAAGTTGATCGAGGGCCTGTAATTAGAACTAGCTTGTTGACTTCATTCCTAATTGCACTCCTGATCTTCCTCGATAAATTCATGAAAACGTGGGCGCCCTACATGGCCACCGATGCCATCAACAATCGGCCCATTCCAACAATCGGACAACGAAATACGCTTCTTGAATTTGAAGACACAACATGGTGGATTGATACATTAGACATTTTGGTCCACATGTTTTTGCCGACTATTGCGCTGACTCTAATTTCATTCGCTGGCTATATCCGATATGCCCGCGGAACCTTACTCGAGGTTCTTAATCAAGATTACATTCGAACTGCGCGCGCCAAAGGATTAACCGAGCGAACGGTGATTATGCGCCATGCATTTCGAAACACAATGATTCCTCTAACCACAATTATGGTAGTGGATTTCGCAGGCATCATTGGTGGTGCGATTATCACAGAACGCGTATTTGGATGGACTGGAATGGGTACCTTATTTAACCGTGCGATCACTCAATTTGATTTGAACTTGCTAATGGGTGTTTTCATAGTAACCGGCTTCTTGGCAGTGTTTGCCAATCTTGTTGCAGATTTACTCTATTCAGCTCTCGATCCTCGCATTCGAGTAGGAAGTGGAAAGTAATGAAACTTCGACGAAAGAAAGATTTAGAGATTGCAACCACTGATGGTGGGGAAAATGCCATTTTCAACAAAGAAACTGAAGGCTTAAGTCAAGGTCAGATTGTTCGTCGTCGATTCGTTCGACACCGCGCTGCCATGATCTCAGTTTTCGTACTGCTGTTTATTGTCGTAATGGTCTTCACTGCCTTAGATACTTCAGTTGGCCCAATCACAATTCCTGGCTGGTGGCGTTATTCAATTACCGATCTACCGGAGCTCAGGTTTGAAGAGTGCCCAGGCGGGGTGGTCGGATGTCCTACTCTCGACGCTATTCCGTTCCTCGATGGTGATGGCGTAAGTATGGGACTTCATCCGTTTGGCCAAGATGACATCGGTCGTGATTATTTTTCGCTAGTTATGCGCGGCGCTCAGCGCTCGATTCTGGTGATGGTAATTATAGGATTTATCGGTGGTGTAATTGGAACTGTGGTTGGCGCGATCTCCGGATTTTTCCGCGGCTGGATTGATGCTGTGTTGATGCGATTTACTGATTTCGTAATCGTTATTCCTGCAATCATTATCGGTGCAGTCATAGGTTATAACTTCGGCAATCTAGGCGTACCATTCTTAGCTTTCTATTTAGGATTGTTTGCGTGGACTGGCCTATCTCGATTAGTTCGAGGTGAATTCCTCACACTGCGCGAGCGAGAGTTTGTTGATGCTGCTCGAGTTGCTGGCGCGACTAATCGAAGAATTATTTTCAAGCACATTTTGCCGAATGCAGTTGGTGTAATTATTGTTTCGGTAACGCTTTTGATGTCCGGTGCCATCTTGCTGGAGACCGCACTCTCATACTTGGGTTTTGGCGTGGTACCTCCTGACGTTTCGCTGGGCCTATTGGTTAGTAATTATCAAGATTCGTTCACAACACGGCCATGGTTATTCTGGTATCCAGGTATTTTTATCATTGCAATTGCGTTGAGTATTAACTTTATTGGTGACGGATTGCGCGATGCCTTCGATCCAAGACAACGGCGAAGAATCACTCGAAAAGATAGAGAACAGGCTCGAATTGCAGCTAAGGCTGGTGCTCAGAATTGAACGTAAGTAAGCGCGATTGCAGTAAGCAAGCTACCCAACAGCAAAGCAACACCAGAGCTGTTATAACTGACGCTACTAGCAATTCCAGTCAGGTTTTGATTGCGAAAGTTCTCCAGTTTGGTGCGAGCCAAATAGGTTGCAGCGCCAGAATGACTTCGCGGCGATTCGCCGGGTCTAATCATGCCCTCATTGCCTATACGCATGCCGCGAAGGTCCGTTTCATGGATGGATCTAGAGTGATATCTGCTTGGGGCAGGGGCTGCCCAAGCGTAAATTACTTTGTCGGCAACTTGAATGGACATGGTGAATTTAGCCTCGATGTTTTCCACCAAGTCCCATCCAGTAGTAATGGTCAGGAATGGGTTAATAATCGTTATGCCTTCATCAAACAAGATGACTCTGGGTCTAATAAAGACCAAGTGGGCCATGCTGGAAATAGCAACTGCCCAAGCAAAAGTGACCAGGGTATCTCGCTGATTTCCTTGAGTGGAGATCGCAACTACCATCAAGGCGCACATCAGAAAACTGATCACTCCCATCACCAGATTACTTCTGGGTCGGAAGATTTCTACGTTAGTCACGACACAAGTTTGGCACAACTAGCAAGGACGGCAGCATAATGACCGAGCCAATTTTGAAAGTTAAAGACTTCACCGTTGAGTTCTGGGTGGATGGAGTTTGGTATCCAGCTGCAGTGGAAATGAACTTTGAAGTCGTGCCAGGAAAAGTGCTGGCAATTGTTGGCGAATCTGGGTCTGGCAAGTCAACCACCGGCCTTGGTCTGATGAGCCTTTTGGCAAGTAACTCGCGAAGCAGCGGCAGCGTAAAGGTTAAAGGGCAAGAAATGTTAGGCGCTAATTCTGCAACACTACGAAAGTTTCGTGGTAAAGAAGTAGCCTACATCTTCCAAGAGCCAATGACTGCGCTAAATCCGGTTTACACAATTGGTTTCCAAATAATTGAGACGCTTCGAAATCACTTTGATATGTCGCCTTCACAAGCAAAGGCAAGAGCTATTGAGTTGCTGACCATGGTTGAAATTCCTGATCCGGAGCGCTCAATCAACAAGTACCCACACCAACTCTCTGGCGGTCAACGCCAGCGAGCAATGATTGCCCAATCACTTGCTTGTGATCCAGGCCTGCTGGTTGCAGACGAACCAACCACTGCCCTCGATGTAACGGTTCAGGCTGAGATTTTGGATTTGATGAGAAATCTTCGAACCAAGTTGAATTCGGCAATCGTGTTAATTACCCACGATATGGGAGTTGTTGCAGATATCGCTGACGAAATTTTGGTCATGAAAGATGGTCATACGGTTGAGCACGGATCAGCTGATCAAATCTTTAATCGACCAACTCATCCTTACACTAAGGAATTGCTAGCGGCAGTTCCAAAACTTGGTCATAGTCCAAAGCGAACTCTTTCTTATACCGAAGCTACAAAGCCTGCTCCAGTCATTAAGTTGGAAAACGTCACCATCGAGTATCCAAAACGCGGTCGAATTCCTGCTTTTCGGGCAGTGGAAGATTTCTCACTAGAAATTTATCCAGGTGAGATTGTTGGTCTAGTTGGCGAATCTGGCTCAGGCAAAACTACCGTAGGTCGTGCAGCAATTGGTTTACTGCCAATTAAAGAAGGTCGAATCGAAATAGTCGGCAAAGACATCAGCCGGGCAAAAAGTAAAGAACTCTTTACCATTCGTCGTCACACCGGAATTGTCTTCCAAGATCCAGCAAGCTCGCTAAATCCTCGCCTTCCAATTGGTGAGAGCATCGGCGAGCCAATTTTCCTAGCTGGCGAGGCTAAAGGGGAAGAATTAGCGCACCGGGTTGAAGATCTACTTGAACAGGTTGAGCTTCCTCGCAGTTACCGAAATCGCTTCCCACATGAGTTATCTGGTGGTCAACGTCAACGAGTTGGTATTGCGCGAGCCTTAGCGCTCACGCCAGATCTGCTAATTGCCGATGAGCCAACTTCGGCGCTTGACGTTTCGGTTCAGGCCCGATTCCTCGACTTACTGCAGGATCTTCAA
>JBMTAF010000072.1:0-4348 GCA_049428425.1 Candidatus Nanopelagicales bacterium | reverse complement strand
CTTTCCTGAGGTGCCGCAGTATCCTTCCGCAAATGAAAAAAATCCAAATCACGCTTATTTCGGTTATCGCTTTTTGCCTTGGCATCGGCCTAGTTGGCCCTACTAATGCAGCTGACACCACAACTGATCAACTGAATGGCACTGGCATTATTGTTAATTACACTGAAATTATCCCGCCGCTGCCAAAAGCGAAAGTTAAATCATATTTAATCGTCAACCTAAGTTCCGGCGAAGTATTGGCTGCGAAAAATCCACATAAACAATTGCCGCCAGCCAGCACGATCAAAGCACTAACGGCAATAACACTGCTAGATAAGCTTGATCCAGCTCGCAGTTACACCGTAAGGCGTAGTGATGCGCAGATGTATGGCTCTGAGGTTGGCATTGTCCAAGGGCGCAAATACACCATTGAACAACTTTGGTATGGATTGTTATTGCCTTCCGCTAACGATGCCGCCATGGCGCTAGCCAATGCAAATGGTGGCGTGAGCAAAACTGTGTCAGAGATGAACAAGACCGCACAAGCACTTGGAGCAAAGAACACCGTTGCGAAAACTCCGCACGGCTTAGATATCACCGGACAAGTTACTACCGCATTTGATCTTGCACTTATTGGTCGTGCCGCAATAAATAATGAGGTTTATCGGAAATACTCTCGCACCACCAGATATGTATTTCCCAGGGTGGGGCGAAACGCAGTTGATGTAGAAATTGCAAACACCAACAAACTGCTAACTAGTTATCCAGGATTAATTGCCGGAAAAACTGGGTTTACTTCCAAAGCCCGAAACTGTTATGTCGGGGCAGCTAGGCGAGATGGCCAAATCATTCTTATTTCATTTCTTGGGGCCTATTCTGGTCGGGATAAAGTGGCAACTGAGCTGTTTGACTGGGGCTTTGCGGTGAATGGATTTATTACGCCAGTTGGAAAACTCCCGTAAAACCCGCAAGTAACCGCGGCCACTGAGATACGGTGCTGCCATGCAGTTAACGAATTCCCAGCTTCGGTTGGTGTATGGCAGCAATGCGCTTGCCGCTTTTATTGGTTTCGCAATTCAATTTGTCATAAACCTGTTTGATCTGGTTCCAGTTGAAGGGGAATTCCCGACACTATTGGGCGGACACGCCCCTGGCCTTGCTGGTGCTGCCGGCCGACTTACTGATTCGTTCAGTTACTTCACTATTTGGAGCAATCTGATCGTGGCAGCAGTGATGTTTGCGTTATATCGCAATCCAGCACGAGATAGTTTTCGGTTTCGGGTATTGCGGCTAGATAGCGTGCTGATGATTACAGTTACTGGCGCGGTCTACCACGTGCTAATTCGACCTTACTATCCCCCGATAAGTTGGAATGTTTATTCTGACGTTTTTCTACACACCATTACCCCAATTTTGACGGTATTAATCTGGCTATTGGTAGGACCACGTCGGTGGACATCGATCAAAATTGTTTTCGCATCATTAGTAATACCCATCATCTGGCTTGGCTACACCTTGGTGCGAGGTGAAGTAATAAACCGCTATCCATATGACTTTTTAGATGTAATTACGCTGGGATATCTGCCCGTGTTGATTACAGTCTTAGTGTTAATCTTGATTGGATTAGCAATCGCATTAATTTATCTTGGCGTTGATAAATTAATTAGTCGCAAACCCTAAACCCCAGTGTAATAATGAGATATCTCAGTTAAGCCTTCATCAATTATTGCGATACCTTCGACAATCTCGGCCGCCGACACATTGCATGGCGGAACAATATGCATTCGATTGAAGTGAACGAACGGCAATAGGCCTCGTTTGCGACAGGCTGCAACTAATTCATTCATTGCGGGGCTTAAGCTGCCATATGGCGCAAGCGGTGCTCTAGATTCTCGATCTGTCACTAGATCCATTCCCCAGAAAACTCCCACACCTCGGATATCGCCTATCAGTTTGTGCTTATTCGCCAACTCAGTTAGTGCCGGGCCAATTACCGTTTCACCGATATCTTTTGCATGCTCAATTACTTTTTCATCTTCCATTACCTCAATGGCGGCAACGGCGGAAGCGCACGCCAACGGATGTCCGCTATAGGTAAGTCCCCCTGGGAAGACGCGTTGATCGAAGGTTGCTGCAACCTGATCAGAGATGATCACACCACCTAGCGGGACATAGCCTGAGTTAACTCCTTTAGCGAACACGATTAGATCCGGCACCGCACTCCAATGCTGATAGGCAAACCAGGCACCCGTTCGGCCGAAACCAGCCATTACTTCGTCGGCAATCCACAAAATTCCATATTTGTCACACAGCGCTCTAACACCAGCCAGATATCCTGGCGGTGGTACCAAGATTCCATTGGTGCCAACTACTGACTCCAAAATTATTGCAGCAATGGTGTTTGGTCCCTCAAAAATAATTACTTGTTCTAAATGTGCTAACGCTCGCTCAGTTTCTTGCTCTTCACTAGTTGACCAAAATGGTGAGCGATATAAATACGGTCCAAAGAAATGAATGTGACCATAACTAAATTCATTTGGCCACCGCCTTGGATCTCCAGTTGCTGATATTGCCGCACCAGTATTGCCATGATACGAACGGTAAGTAGATAACACTTTGTGTCGTCCGGTGTGAATGCGTGCCATTCGAATTGCGTTCTCTACCGCATCAGCGCCACCATTGGTAAAAAAGACTTTATTTAATGATGCCTCAGTGTGATTGGTTATCTTCTTTGCCGCTTTACCTCGAGCCTCATTTGCATGTTGTGGTGCGATTGTGGTCAGGATTTCAGCTTGATCCGCAATGGCTTTGACTACTCGTGGATGTTGAAAACCAATATTGGTAAAAACTAACTGACTTGAAAAATCTAAATACCTTTTACCGTCAAAATCCCAACAATATGAACCTTGCCCACCTGCGATTGGCAATGGTGAGATCTGCCCCTGAGCTGACCAAGAATGAAATACGTGTTTGCGGTCTAGGTCGAATACCTCACTGCCGCGGGCTGGATCTGGCGTAGTCATAACCGAAGAACCTTTCGTTTTGCTGTAATGCTAGTGGCAGCGTCAAGAGTTATCCGCGAAGAAGTGTCTTGATCTAGTCAGATTGTGCTTCAGCCTTCGAATCACGTGCCACAGTTCGCTTACGCACCCACAGCAGAATGATTAGCGCGGCCGCGGCGCTGATAAAGCCCCCGATAGATAATCCATATCGCGCTCCTAGATCCTGCGAAATCTTCCCAATGATTGGCGAGCCCAGCGGCGAGCCGCCTAGAAAAACCATTAGGTATAGCCCAAGTACTCGACCACGCAGGTGGTCTGGCACTGATGATTGGATGTAAGCATTGGCATTTGCCATTACCATCATGGCAGCAAAGCCAGCCAGTGGTAGCACGCCCGCAAACATCCAATAGGTGGGCATCTGCGCTGCCAGAATTTCAATCAACCCAAAAGCAATTGCAGCTTTCAAAATGAAATCAAGTCGTGGTGATTCTTTTGCTCTGGCCAAAGTGACCGCGCCAGTTACAGTTCCAACTGCAATCATGGTGCCAAAAAGGCCAAAGCCATTTGCCCCCACGTTAAATTCAACTCGTGCCATCAAGGCAGTTACAACTTGGAAGTTGAAACCAAATGCACCAACAATTAAAACCAAAGTCATCACAGCGATAAGGTCAGCTCGATTCTTTACATATCGCAGCGCTGAACGAACTCCATCCCTTTTATTCGCTCGATCAAATTTATGTAGTGTGGTTGGGTTCATCAAAGTCAATGCGCCAATCACTACTGGATAAGTCAGTGCATTGATAATAAATGCCGGACCAGTTCCTACCGCAGCAATGATGATGCCAGCAATTGCAGGACCCACCAATCGGCCAGCGTTGAAATTCGCCGAATTTAAGCCAATTGCATTAGGCAGATCTTCTTTACCTACCAATTCCGGCACAAAAGACTGCCTGATCGGTGCATCTACCGCACTTGATATTCCCAACATAATCGCAAGAACGATCACATGCCAAACTTGAATCAATTCAGTAATCACCAACAAGCCAAGAATTAATGCGGAAGTGCCGGCGATGGTGTTAGTTAAGATCAACAGCTTTCGCTTATTTCTTCGGTCAGCTAATTTTCCACTAGGCAAACTTAAGAACAGTGCGGGCAAAAACTGCAGTGCAGTAACTATTCCCAAAACTGTCCCTGAACCCGTAAGTTCTAGTACTAACCAGTCTTGGGCAATTCGCTGCATCCAAGTGCCAACATTTGAGAATAGGTTCGCACTGAAGAGTAGTTTGTAGTTTCGATGTCTTAAGGAGCGAAAAGTTCTAGTTTCAGCAACAGATTTAAGTTGGAACACAGCGTTAAGTTTAGTGGTA
>JBMTAF010000071.1:0-4447 GCA_049428425.1 Candidatus Nanopelagicales bacterium | reverse complement strand
TAGGTTTTCTTCCTCTAAGAGGGAAACTATGACCACAGCAATTTCGGCAACAGACCTGGTAAAAACCTATCCAAAAGGCAAAGTTCGAGCCTTAGATGGTCTTTCCCTTAGTGTTCAGGAGGGAACTGTGTTGGGCGTACTTGGCCCAAACGGTGCCGGTAAAACCACCTGTGTTCGAGTACTGAGCACGCTGCTTAAGCCCGATTCCGGAAGTGCCATGGTGGCCGGGGTTGATGTGATCAAGCACCCTGACCAAGTGCGACGACTAATCGGCCTGTCTGGTCAATATGCCGCAGTCGATGAATCGCTAACTGGCTGGGACAACCTGGTGATGTTTGGCCGGCTCTATCACTTGTCACACTCAGCAGCTAAACAACGAGCAACTGAACTGCTCGAACAATTCAAGCTGACCGACAGTGCTAAGCGTGCGATAACAACTTATTCGGGCGGCATGAGACGAAGATTGGATTTAGCAGCAGCACTTATTGTGAAACCAAAAGTTCTATTTTTGGATGAACCAACTACTGGTCTTGATCCGCGTGGTCGACTAGATATGTGGGATGTAATCAAAAATCTGGTTGCAGGTGGTACCACACTGTTGCTGACAACACAATACCTTGAAGAAGCTGATCAACTTGCTGATCGAATTGCAGTTATTGATCACGGCAAAGTTATTGCCAATGGCACATCAGATGAGTTAAAGACTCAAGTAGGTGGCGAAAAACTTGAAGTTACGGTGAATCCGTCTTCATTAATGGCAACCAAGGCAGCTTTGGAATTGATTGCCGGACATGACGCAATTGTTGATGAACAATTTAATCGGGTGGCAGTCGCAGTTACTGGCGGAAGCAGCGCTTTAACTGAAGTGGTTCGCGCATTGGACAGCCGAGAGATTCAAATTGTGGATCTGGCCTTGAAGCGGCCATCACTGGACGATGTGTTTTTGGCGCTAACTGGACATGTGGCAGAAGAAGAACCAGAAGTTGAAGTGAAGGGTCGAAGGCGATGAGCGCAATTAAAGATGGCTTGATTATTACGAAACGCCAATTACTTCAATTAAGTCGAGTACCCGAAGTATTAATTTTTTCCACCATACAACCGGTGATGTTTGTGTTGTTATTTAGATATGTGTTTGGTGGTGCCATCAATACCCCTGGTACAGATTATGTGCAGTTCTTAATGCCTGGCATTTTCGTTCAAACTGTCGCATTTACCCTGGCAACCACTTCGGTTGGACTTGCCATGGATATGACAAAGGGATTAATTGACCGCTTCCGCTCCTTGCCAATTGCGCGATCTGCAGTTGTACTTGGCCGGACGTTGGGTGATGCCACATTAAACATCGTGGTATTAGTGGTAATGGCGCTGACTGGATTTATTGTTGGCTGGCGCCCATCGGGCGGAGTGCTCTCAATTCTCGCCGGATTTATGTTATTGATGTTATTTGGTTATGCCATGAGTTGGATAGGTGTGTTGATCGGTATCTCAGTTCGAGATGCACGAACCGCTAATAATTTGGTTTTCTTGATTGTTTTTCCAATGACATTTCTATCTAACGCTTTTGCTCCAACTGCTGCAATGCCAAGAGTCTTGCAATATTTTGCTGAGTGGAACCCAGTTTCGACCATGGTTGCAGCCTGTCGAGAATTATTTGGTTTAGAAAATCAGTTCGGAGTTACTGCTGGTTCATTCCCGAGCGAAAACCCGGTGGTTATGTCACTGGTTTATATCGCCGTAATCATGATTGTGTTAATTCCAGTAAGCACTGCAAAATACAAGCGAACCTCAAGCCGCTAGCTATTTTTCTTGTAGTAGTTGTTTAGAAATTCTGCTTTAAAATCAAAGAAACTACCATCAATAATGGCATCTCTCATTTTTGCGACGAGTGAAACAATAAAGTATTCATTGTGGATTGTGGCAAGTGTTGATGCCAGCATCTCTTTAGCTCTAAATAAGTGATTTAGGTAAGCTTTAGTGTAATTGGTGCAGGTATAGCAATCGCAGTCTTCGTCGACGGCAGAAAAATCATTCTTGTATGCCGCAACTGTAATGTTGACTCGACCAAATTTGCTAAAAATTGTGCCGGTACGAGCGATACGTGCTGGCGCAACACAATCAAAAGTGTCAGCACCATTTTCAACTCCAACAAATAGGTCATCTGGCTCACCGATTCCAAGCAGGTGGCGAGGTTTTTCTTCTGGCAACTCTTCATTTACCCAAGTAACTATGGTGCCAAGTTCATTCTTATCTAGCGCTCCACCAATACCAAATCCATCAAAATTTAATTCACTTAAATCTCTAGCTGCCTTACGCCGTAGATCCTCATATTGTGCTCCTTGAATTACGCCAAAAAGCATTTGATAGGGACGATGACTTCGTTCCTTAGTGAGTCGCTCATGTTCGGTGATACAACGCTTTGCCCATTCATAAGTTCGTTCTAGTGAACGTTCTTGATATTCACGGGTGTTTAGTAGTGTGGTGCATTCGTCAAAGGCAAAAATAATGTCAGCTCCGATTTGATGCTGAACTTGCATCGACACTTCTGGGGTAAAGCGGTGCATGCTGCCATCAAGATGAGATTTAAAAGTGACCCCATCATCATCAACTAAGGCAAGTCGATCTTTGTTATCAGCCATGACATCATCGGCTTGTACGGTATCAGCATCCATGGCCAACACCTTTTTGAATCCAACACCAAGGGACAATACTTGAAAGCCGCCGCTATCAGTGAAGGTAGGTCCCGGCCAATTCATGAATTCACCAACTCCACCGGCGGCATCAATTACTCCGGGCCCTGGTTGTAAATACAAGTGATAAGCATTTGCGAGCACTGCCTGGGCGCCAATTGCTGCCACAGTTTCCGGCAACATCGCTTTAACCGTCGCCTTAGTGCCAACCGGGATAAAAGCTGGGGTTGGAATAGCTCCGTGTGGTGTATTGATCACGCCACTTCGACCAAGCCGACCGGGCAAATTGGTTCCAAGTTGAAAACTCATCAGGTAGGGGAAGTTACCAGTTCCGACAATTCAGCCGCGCAATAGTGGGGTGGTTTGAATAGATTTCGCGAGATTGCTAGCTACAGCCTAGAGTTGGACTTAGTTCACAATGAAAGTGAGTAGATTTCTGAAATGCGCGGCCGGCAATTCATCTCGATTCTCCTCGCAATTCTGCTGTCCTCAGTAACCTCAGCTGCTTTCGGTCTAGTCCAAAGTACGTCAAAGCCAGTTAGTGGTACCAAATACTCATGGGTGGTTTCGCTCTACAGCACTGCCGAGGGAGATCGCGATCAACATGTTTGTACCGGCGCCCTTATCGATGATTACACGGTAATTACTGCTGCGCATTGTTTGATAGCACTAAGTGATCAAGACTGGGTGATTATTCAGGGTAGAGATAAGTTGACCGATCGCGGCCGAGTCTTAACTGCGCTCGAGACAAAAATTCATCCAGATTACGATCCAGTTACTTCAACGAATGATTTGGCAGTTATATATCTTTACTATCCGGCCTACGCATCTAACCACTTAAAGTTAGCTGGAACCCAATCACGGTTTACTACCGGTCAATTTTCGCTGTTTGGTTGGGGCAATAATGAAAATGGGCAGTTGTCAACTGAACTGCGAGTTGCACCGCAAAAACTAGCACCAAAGAATTCAATTTCGAGCAATTTTGATAGCTATGACCCAGAAATACAGATCGCTACTAGATGGTTTGATTCAAAGCGAGATGCTTATGCTGGAGCTTGCCAAGGGGATTCTGGTGGCCCGCTGGTAAAGCGATTGGGCAAAGTTGATTACCTAATAGGCGTTGTGTCGTATGGGGCAAGAATTTGTAACACATCAGCACCCACAGTTCATACCAAGATCTCAGCATTCCGATCATGGCTAACTACAACTAGAAGTGAGATGAGATCGCAGCACGCAACCAAAATAAAGATTTCAAAAGAACCGTTTTATCTAACTGGCGGTAAAACATTGCCAGTTGTTGAAGTCGCAAATCCTCAAACTGGCGCAAGCTTGCAAACTACAGTGCAACTAGTAACTGGTGACTTACCAAATAACGAAATTGATATCTCAATGCTGACGGTAAATTCATATCTCTCACCACAGCCATACGGTTCAGTTTCCCTAACCGCAAGCAATGTTGGAGCGTGGGATGCCTGTTCAATGACCACGAGCGGATTCATTGAGGCACGGCTGGATCTGGATGGAAAGCTGGGAAGTGATTTTGTTTGGCAATATGGCGAATTTAATACTGGCTGCATCGTTGATGGCACCGAGATGATATTGGTAAAAGCAAGTAGCGAGCTACCACTTAATTGCAAAGCCAGAATACAAACTACATCAAAGGGTCCGCAGGTTTGGTTTAACTCAGAATGCTTTGGATCAGCTAAAACCGGACTTTTTCGGATGTTGCTCGCTGATGGCAACGCCGCTGATGTTGAGCC
>JBMTAF010000070.1:0-4509 GCA_049428425.1 Candidatus Nanopelagicales bacterium | reverse complement strand
GAACCCGCGCTACCGCCTTGAGAGGGCGGCGTGCTAGGCCGCTACACAACGGGGCCAAGTGGATGAATCCGCTGGGGTACCAGGATTCGAACCTAGACTAACGGAACCAGAAACCGTTGGGCTGCCAATTACCCCATACCCCATTTGACACTTAAAGCTGCGAAAGCATACCTGAGCGGATTTTGCTTCGATCAAGCGCTGAGCACGGCATTGATTCGAGCCATGCTTTTGGCTTTGCCTAGCAATTCCAGCGACTCAAACAACGGTGGCGAGACTCGCTTACCGGTAACCGCAACGCGCAGCGGTGAGAATGCTGTCTTTGGTTTCAAGCCTAATTCGTCAATCAACTTTGCTCGCAAGCACTTTTCCAATTCAGCGCGATCCCAAGTTTCCAAAGATTCCAGTGCAGGTGCAGCTGCGGTCAACACTTCAATACCAGCATTATCGAGCACCGCTGCTTTGTCAGTTGGGTCTAAAGCAAAATCAGTTTCGGAAACAAACAAGAACCTGAGCATCTCCACGCCTTGCGACAACGTTTCAATTCGCTCCTGAACCAATTCAATAGCATTTGCCAAGAGCGTCCTCTGCTCAGCTGAAGGTTTCTCTGGCAGCACCGCAGCCGTTTGCAAATAAGGAAGTAGTCGATCGAGTAGATCCGCTTGGCTTAAACTCCTAATCCAGTCCGCATTTATTGCAGTACATTTCTTTAAATCAAATCTTGCTGGATTTGGATTGACTCGAGAAATTTCAAAAGCCTTTGCCATTTGCTCTAAACTGAAAAACTCTTGATCATCACCCATTGACCAACCTAGTAGGGCTAGGTAGTTCAGTAATCCCTCTGGCAAGAAACCTTGATTGCGATACATCAACAAACTAGATTCTGGATCGCGTTTTGAAAGCTTCTTATTTCCCTCGCCCATTACATATGGCAGATGACCAAATTGCGGCGTAATGCCAGTACCAACGCCGATATCCTTTAACGCAGCGTATAGCGCAATCTGTCGAGGTGTGCTCGATAGTAAATCTTCGCCCCGCAGCACATGTGTTATCTCCATCAACGCATCATCAACTGGATTTACCAGCGTATACAGCGGATCACCATTGCCTCTAACTAAAACATAATCTGGCACATGCTCCGCAGCAAAAGTTAATTCGCCTCGCACCAAATCATTCCATGTGAAATGAGTTCCGGGCATCTTGAATCGAAGCACCGGATCGCGTCCGGCCGACTTGAAGTTGGCAATCTCTTCATCAGTTAGATTTCGGCATTTGCCGTCATAGCCCGGCGTTCTATTTTCTTGCTTTGCTTTTTCGCGTCGCTCTTCTAATTCTTCCGGTGAGCAGTAGCAGTTATAGGCATGGCCGGCGGCCAGTAGCTTCGCTGCTACTTCCCGATAGATATCCAACCGCTCCGATTGTCGATATGGTCCAAATGGTCCGCCGACCTCTGGCCCCTCATCCCAAGTTAAGCCAAGCCAGCGCAGTGAATCCAGCAGCATCAAATAGGAATCTTCACTATCGCGAGCAGTGTCGGTGTCTTCAATACGAAATACAAAAGTACCGCCGGTATGCCGAGCATATGCCCAGTTGAACAACGCGGTTCGCACCATGCCAACATGTGGATCTCCAGTTGGCGAAGGACAGAACCGAACCCGGACCTTACTCATAATTTGCAACCAAATTTCTCAAAATACCAATTCCTTCAATCTCAACCTCAACCGCATCTCCGGCAACCATCTTTGAGATCCCCGCTGGCGATCCAGTCAAAATCACATCGCCAGGAAGTAATGTGATGTGATGGCTGACCCAAGAGACGATCTCATTAATGCCATGGATCATCTCTGCCGTGGTTGCCAGCTGGGTGACCTTGCCATTTAATCGGCATTCGATTTTACTCTGTTGTGCAGCTGGCAAATCAGTTTCGATCCAAGGCCCTAGCGGGCAAAACGTGTCAAATCCCTTAGATCTTGCCCATTGGCCGTCTCGATGTTGCAGATCTCGAGCAGTTACATCGTTGGCACAGGTGAATCCCAAAATCACATCCGCTACTCGCTCAACTGGGACATCTTTACAAAGCCTTGAAATCACAATCGCTAACTCCGACTCATGCTGAACATCATCACTTTGCGGCGGAATGCGAATTACATCTTCTGGACCGATTATCGAAGTAGTGGGCTTAAAGAAAAAAAGCGGTTCCGTTGGTGGCTCAGATCCCATCTCTAGTGCATGCTCTCGATAATTCTTACCAATACAAACTATTTTGCTGGGAATTATTGGTGCGAGCAATCTGGCATCAGCTAATGGAATCACTTCACCGGTGTAATTAAGCTCACCCATGGGGTGACCATTTAATACTTTTAGTTGGTCTTGCTCGACCACAGCGAAACCAACCGAATCTTTATAGGAATATCGCGCAATGCGCATTTATATCAAACCAGCCTTCAGCTTATTGAGGTTTTCTTCCTGCTCTTAACAAACCATAGGCTACCGCGTCACTAATTGCGCTCCACGATGCAGCCACCACATTCTCATGCACACCCACGGTATCCCACTCAGTTTCACCATCAGAAGTTTCAATCAAAACGCGGGTTACGGCACCAGTGCCTTTGATTCCTTCGAGAATTCGAACCTTGTAGTCAACTAATTCAAGCTTGCTCAACTCTGGATATATAGAGGTAAGCGCAGTTCGCAGTGCGTTATCCAGCGCATTTACCGGCCCGTTTCCAACTCCCGTGCTTACTAACCGCTGCTGTTCTGCAACGATGGCAACAGTTGCTTCGGAGTAAACTTCACCGTCTGAATCTTGCTCCACTACAACTTTCCAAGATTCAACCGTAAAGAATCGCTGTTTCTTGCCGGCTATTTCATCAAGCATTAATAATTCAAATGAAGCATCTGCCGCATCAAAAGTCCAACCCTTAGCCTCAAGGTCTTTTACTCGCTCCACAATACGAGTGATGATCTCTTTGTCTTGCAACTCATAACCCAATTCTTTACCCTTTAATTCAATCGAAGCTCGTCCTGCCATCTCCGAAACTAGCATTCGCATGTCGTTGCCAATCAATGCTGGATCTATATGCTGATACAGCATTGGATCTACCTTGACCGCACTTGCATGTAGCCCAGCTTTGTGAGCAAAAGCGCTAACGCCAATGTATGGCGCATGTTGATTTGGATTAATATTTGTGATTGCTGAAATTGCATGCGCGGTGCGTGTCATCTCCTTCAAATGCGAAGGTGGCAAAACCGGCATATCTTTTTTCAACTGTAAATTAGCAATGACAGTAAACAAATTGGCATTACCACATCGTTCGCCATAGCCATTTGCCGTTCCTTGCACATGTGTTACACCAGCATCTACTGCGCTAAGCGAATTTGCTACAGCACAGCCGGAATCATCATGGCAATGAATTCCTAGTCTCGCAGCGGTGGTTTGTGAAATGTCATGCACAATATCTGCTAACTCAACTGGCAGCATGCCACCATTTGTGTCACAGAGCACGGCAACATCCGCTCCGGCCTCCATCGCTGTTCTAACTACCGCTATTGCATAATCACGATTACTGCGATAGCCGTCAAAGAAATGTTCGGCATCTAGAAATACTCGGCGACCTTCGTCGACAAGGAACTTTACGGTGTCGCCAATCATGCGTAAGTTCTCATCTAACGTAGTGCGAAGGGCTAACTCGACATGTCTATCGTATGTTTTTGCAACCAGTGTCACGATCTTTGCGTTTGAATCTAATAATGCGCGAACTTGGGCGTCTTCAGAGACTTTGACATCAGGTTTTCTAGTTGCACCAAATGCGGCCAAAGTGGCATTCTTAAGATTGAGTTCAGTCTGCGCTCGCTTAAAGAATTCAGTATCTTTGGGAATAGCTCCGGGCCAACCGCCTTCAATAAAGCCAACCCCTAATGAGTCAAGATGTTTGGCGATTGCAAGTTTGTCGTTGACCGTTAGGTTCAGACCTTCTTGTTGCGCACCATCGCGCAATGTGGTGTCGTAGATATGAAATGCATCGGTGGTCATTATGCGAGCCTATACATCCAGTTATGCGAGTCGCTGGCTCGGCCAGTTTGAATATCTAGCAACGCTTGTCGCATTCGCATCGTTACTTCCCCTGGCAGACCATCGCCCACCTTGATGTTTCGCTGTGCACTCTTGATCTCGCCAATTGGGGAGATAACAGCTGCAGTACCGCAGGCAAAAACTTCAGTAATTCGGCCAGATGCAATTGATTCATACAACTCATCAACAGAAATCTTGCCTTCGTGAGTGTCGTATCCCAGGTCATTTCCTAACTGAATTAACGAGTCGCGAGTAACTCCAGGAAGCAATGTGCCCGTTAACTCTGGCGTCAATAACTGAGCGTCTTCACCACTGCCAAGCACGAAAAACAAATTCATGCCGCCCATCTCTTCAATCCATTTTCGCTCAATTGCATCAAGCCAGATGACTTGGTCACAGCCTTGTTCTTTTGCTTGCGCTTGGGCAATCAAACTCGCGGC
>JBMTAF010000069.1:0-4552 GCA_049428425.1 Candidatus Nanopelagicales bacterium | reverse complement strand
GGCCAGATACGAATTGTTTACGGAGCACCAAAAACACAATCAGGGTTGGAATCGCGGCAATCATTGCGCCAGCAGCCAACAGGTTGTAGTCCGTGACGAATTCGCCGGTTAACCGACCAAGCCCCGATGTGATTGGCCGTTTGGCATCAGTCGACATCAGCACTAGCGCCCAGAAAAAGTCGTTATAGATCCATGTCGTCATCAGCACCGCTAATGAAGCCAGCGGAGGTCTCAGCAACGGCAACATCACGTTCCAATAATGTCGCCATACCGATGCCCCATCAACTAACGCAGATTCTGATATCTCTTTTGGAATTGTCTTCATATAACTAGACAGTACGAATGTCGCAAATCCCATCTGGAATGCGACGTGAATCAAAATTACTCCCCAGTGCGAGTCGTATAAGAAACGTCGGTCGCCAACCCAGTCGCCGATCTGTAGATACAACTTGAAAACTGGAATGAAAACCAATTGTCCCGGAAGCAAATTACCAGCAGTGAACAACAACAGCATCGCGACATTGAACTTAAATGAATATCTTGAAACCACAAATGCGATCAGGGAGCCAAAAAGCAAGGTAAGAAAAACTGCAGGTACGGTAATTATGAAAGAGTTATATAAATAGGTTGGCAATTCCATTCGCTCAATTGCGGTTGAGTAGTTGAAAATCCCCAGTTCCTCAGGTACTGAAAACACGCCATTAGCTCTAATCTCTTTGTACGGTCGAAATGAGCTCCAAAGAGTCCAAGCAATTGGAAATAGCCACAGAATTGCAAATACGCCAATAAACAAAGAGATGTATCGATCTTTAATTTTTTGCTTATTGCGATACTTTTTATCCACCACAGCCGTTAAGGTCACTTCACATCCTCCTTAAACTGCTGAGTTAAGTAAGCAATAATTGGGCCAATCGATAATACAAAAAGAATTACGGCATAAGCAGCACCCTTCATCGATGCGCCCTCACCAGCGATATTCTGAAAGACCAGTACGCCCAATATCGGCAATCCAGCACTAGTGCCGTAAATAATATAAACAATATCAAAGGCTCGAAGAGATTCAATGATTGTAATTACGATTACGATGATATTAACCGGCTTCATGGCGGGAAAAATAATTTTGCGGAAAGTTTCCCATTCGGTTGCCCCATCAATTGCTGCAGCTTCGCGTAATGATGCATCAATAGCCTTTAGTCCAGCTAAATAAAGCAGCATGATGTAGCCAATGTGGCGCCAAGATGCAATAACCATAATCACATAAATATTTATGTCGTAATTGCCAAAGAAGGAAATCGCATTGGCAATATCGCGTCCCAGCAAGCCATTAACAAAGCCGTCCGGACGAAGCATGAAATTCCAGATAATGCCCGTTACGGCAAGAGATAAAATTACTGGCAAATAGTAAGCCGATTGATAGAACTTGTGACCACGAATTTGTCGATCTATCTGATAGGCCAGCAGCACGCCCAGAGGTGATGCAATCAAGAAAAACCAAGCAAGCCAAATAATGTTATTTTGTAACGCATCCCAAAAAGCTGGAGTTGAGACAAAGATATTCCGGTAGTTTCCCAGCCCAGCCCATTTGATATCCGAATAACGAATTCCAGTCCAATAGGTGAAGGAAAGCCCAATAGTTACTAACGCTGGTATCCAAACCAAAACCAAATGCAGAGCGGTAGGAACGCCGACGAACAGCCCTAAGGTCAGTTTGTCGCGTCGAGTAAACGCACGACGGCGACGGACATGAGATTTATCCGTCGCCGTCGTGGTCATCAAGTTACCTTTTCGATGTTAATCGATTATGAAAGCGGAGGGAGCGCCTCCCATTGCGCCTGCAAGCTTTCAAGAATCTTATTTACATCTTGTGGGTTACGGAACCATTCCTGAATTGCCGGGCCAACAACGGGGCCAGCAAAGTCTGGTCTGGTATCGCGATCAAGGAACTGGGTAATGAACTGTGCTTCATTCATCACAGCAAGTTGCTCCTGCTGGAATGCGTCGTATGAAGATGTATCTTGACCACGGTTAGCTGACGTCATTGGAACACCTGTGTCAAGCATTGCCTGAACACCTTCCATATCACCGGCAAACTTTGCAAGATCAGCACCACCTGCGTTATTTGAACCATTTGCGGCTACGCAGAAACCATCAATTGGAGCATCAATGGTGTTGCGGCCATGCTCTGGGTTGATCTCTGGGAAAGGAATAATTGAAAGATCAAAGTAGTCTTCATCTGATTGCTCTTTGAAGTTTGCGCCGAACCATGAACCCATCAAGAATGAACCAGCTTGTCGCTGTAGCAGCAACTGCATTGCGCCATCCCATTCAAGATCAAGCACGTTGGTATTCATATAAGGCAGCAATTGCTCCCAGTTCTTAAATACCTGCAACACTCGATCGTCAGTCCACTGCTCACGTCCAGCTAACAAGTCAACGTGGAATTGGTAGCCGTTTGTTCGCGCATTAATGATGTCAAAGGTTCCCATTGCTTCCCAGCCGCCTTTATCGCCAGCTGCAAAACCAATTAGGCCTTTGGACTTCATGCCATCAAGCATGCCGAGGAATTCATCCCAAGTAGTTACATTGTCTGCATCTAGACCCAGCTCAGCAAACATTGACTTGCGGAAATGCAAGCCCCATGGATACCAAGATTGTGGAATGAAATACTGCTTGCCATCTAAACCAGTTGAAGCAATCTTGTAGCTTTCATCATATTGGTCACCGATTTCGGCCCATACATCAGAAAGATCAACCAGCAAACCTTGTTCGGCGAAGAACTGCATTCGATAACCGGCCATCCACTGGAACGTATCGTCTGGAGTTCCCTGTAGATACTGGCTCAAATTATTTTGGAAGGCATTTGATTCAGTTGCATTGTAGGTAACTTCATTTCCAGTTTTTGCCGTGTATGCAGCTACCAAAGCTTTAAGTTGTTTGGTTGGCGACTCATCTACGGTTCTAGCACCAAATGCAATCGGACCAGAAACTTCCGAACCACCTGATGCGCTATCTGAATCACTACTGCAGGCAGCCAGTCCACCAGCGGCAGCGATTCCTAATGCTCCAGCAGCTGATCCCTTAAGCACTGAGCGTCGGGACAACAACTTGTCTGGTGTGGTCATACGAGACCTCCATCTCATTTATCAGGTTCTAACAGAACCGAACATATCTGCACTTTAGAGCCTCGAATCGCTAATTTCTAGCCAAACAGTCAAGATATCCGAATCGTTACCTCAAAGGTAACGATCTGATAACGAGCAGAAAGGCAAGATTAGCGGCTGATAAGGTGTGCGTTTATGTGTGAGATTGTGAGAATCGAGTGCTAGGAGCAGCGTGAAACCTTGGCAGAGCACAGTTTGGTTCGGTGGCGACTACAACCCGGAGCAATGGCCGAAACAAATTTGGAGTGAAGACGTTGCTTTAATGAAAGAAGCTGGGGTAAATGTTGTCTCACTTGGAATTTTCAGTTGGGCCAACCTTGAGCCCAGTGAAGGAAATTACACATTTGATTGGCTGGATGAAATAGTTTCCAAACTGCACGAAAATGGAATCTCAATAGATCTCTCAAACGCAACAGCTTCTCCTCCAGCTTGGTTAGGGATTAGATATCCAGATACCCGGTTCACAGATCAGAATGGAATTGTGAGATCTCACGGCGGTCGACAAAACTTCTGTCCGTCGTCATCAAATTATCGACGAGCAGCCCAAGAGCTGACGAGACAAATTGCGCAGCGATATGGCAATCATCCAGCAATTGCAATGTGGCATGTGCATAATGAATATGCCTGTCACAATGCGCGTGACTATTCTGAAACATCTGGTATTGCCTTTCGTGCTTGGCTCAGAAATAAATATGGTGGGTCACTTGCTGATTTAAATCGTGCCTGGGGCACCGACTTTTGGAGTCAGCGCTACCACCAATGGGAAGAGATAAATACGCCCAGAATCACACCGGATGGCACTTCGCCAAATCCAACCATGCAATTGGACTTTGCGAGATTCTCTTCAGATGCGTTGTTAGAGTGCTTTATCGCTGAGCGAGACATAATTCATCAATATTCACCCGGTAAGCCAGTTACGACTAACTTCATGACGATACGTGGATTTAATAAGCTTGACTATTGGAAATGGGCTCAAGCGGTTGATGTGGTTTCCACTGATCATTATTTGATGAGCAGTGACCCTGAAGCTCACATTGAATTAGCATTGCAAGCTGACACCACCCGAGGTCTTGCTGGAGCAAAGCCTTGGCTGCTTATGGAACACTCAACCAGCGCAGTGAATTGGCAACCACGCAATCGAGCGAAGGAACCCAAGGAATTGATACGTAACTCAATCCAGCATTTTGCGCGTGGTGCAGACGGCATAATGTTTTTTCAATGGCGCGCTTCGCTGGCTGGTTCAGAGAAATTTCACTCGGCTTTAGTCCCTCATGCTGGGAAAGATTCAAAAACCTGGCGAGAAGTAGTTGAACTTGGCGGTAATTTAGAAAAACTAACTGAAGTAGTTGGCTCAACGGTATCTAATTCAGTGGCGATGATCTGGGATTATG
>JBMTAF010000068.1:0-4571 GCA_049428425.1 Candidatus Nanopelagicales bacterium | reverse complement strand
CGAATTGAGCTAGAACCAAGAGAATTAGTGGTGGTTGAGGGGCCAGCAACTGGTGCCAAAGTGGCAATCGCTAATCGGCCAATAACTATTGGTAGAGCCAATATCTGCGATCTCACCTTAGAAGATGATTTCATCTCCAGTCGCCACTTACGAATTAGCACACAATCTAATGGGTATGTGGTGGAGGATTTAGGCTCTACCAATGGCACCTGGGTTGAAGGTGAGCGACTTAGCGAGCCAGTATTGATTAAGCCAGGAGTTAGAATCAAGATGGGACGAAATACCATGACCATCCGAAAGGTGGAATCATGAGTTTGCGTTTTCTTGCGGTTGGCTCAAGCGATCCTGGCGTCGTGCGCAGTCACAATGAAGATTCCGGCTTGATTTCGCCGCGACTTCTCGCAGTTGCCGATGGTATGGGCGGTCATGCTGCCGGTGAAATTGCAAGCACCACAATTATTCGAGAGTTAGCTGCGGTTGCCGTTAAGGGATCATTAGCCGATAACAATTTAGTTCGTGCAATTGAACGAACTAAAGTTGCGCTGGCGGATTTATCCCGCAGTGATCAATCTCGAGCCGGACTTGGCACCACCGTAAGTGCAGTTGCGATTAACGAAAACAAGATTGTGGTAGTTCATGTTGGTGACTCTCGAGTTTATCGCTATCACAATGGTTCCCTAACTTCACTAACTCGCGATCACACTTATGTGCAGACTCTGCTAGATGTTGGTGAGATCTCCGAAGAAGAAGCTCGAGTTCACCCCAAGCGTTCACTGCTTACCCAAGCCGTAGATGCGCAGAGCAATATCAGTCCGGATGTAATTGAAGTTGATGTGGAACCAGGTGACCGGTTATTAGTTTGTAGTGATGGTTTAAGCGGCGTGGTTGAACCAGATGTCATGTTAAGAGCACTGCAAAAAGATCGAGATAGCGCAGTTAATGATCTCGTTTCGGCAGCGCAAGCAGCCGGTGCCCCAGATAACGTAACCGTGATTGTGGCTGATCTAGTCAGCACCACGTTAGCTGCCGAAGCTAGAGGTGTTACTGTGATTGGCGCTGCTGCGGAAGGTGCGCCAACTGTAAAAGTGCCAAGACATTTTGGGTTTAATCCAATTCTGGTGGGCTTAATTGCCCTGCTATTAATTGGTGCTACCGCGTTTGGCCTGCAGCGTTGGTGGGCTGGCCAGTGGCAGGTAGCAACTGCAGATGGTGTTGTCGTGGTAAACCAAGGCATATCACAAGAGATCTTTGGGTTGAAGCTGTATCAAACTGAGTTAATCTCAAAAATTCCAGCTGCTTCCCTACCATTATTTGAACAGCAACAGCTCGAACGTGGCGTAATTGTTGAATCACTTGCTGAAGCAAATCAAACTTTGCTTGAGCTTGCCGAACGCTCTAGTACTTGTGCCAGCAATCCAACCAGTTGTCTGCCTTAACTATGCGTCGAACTGAACGCAATTTACTTGTTTTAATTAGTGTAGTAATTCTGGCAGCATTTTTAATTATTGATTTTGCTGCTCGAGGATTTTTCGCACCAATTGGATTAGTAATTCCACTTTCCTTAGGGATCATGTTTGCCGCAGTGCATTTAGCGCTTAGCAAATATCGCGCATCAGCAGATCAATTGCTATTACCTGCTGTCAGTTTATTAACTGGCCTTGGGGTTGCGATGATTTATCGATTAACTGGCGGTATCGGTGCCCTACAACAAACTCTTTGGGTGTTAGTTAGTGTTATTGGTGCTGGCGTAATAATTGTTAAGTTACCAAACACCAGAGTGCTGCTGCGCACACCGCTAGTTTTTATGGTGACTGGATTGATTTTGTTAGCGCTGCCATTTATGCCAGTAATTGGTGCCACCATAAATGGTGCCACGTTATGGCTCCGTATTGGCGAGTTAAGTGTGCAGCCGGCTGAGTTTGCCAAGGTGGCATTAATCATTGGTTTTGCGGGTTACTTAGCGAAAAATCAATCGCAATTAACTTTTATTCATCGAAAAGTTTTTGGCGTCAAGCTGCCACGGCCTAAAGATATTCTGCCGCTAATTGTGGTTTGGTTGGTATCGCTGTTATTGCTAGTTGGCCAGCGAGATCTTGGCACTTCATTGTTATTTTTTGGTGCCGCGGTGTTGTTACTGTATTTAACCACCGGCCGAAGCAGTTGGTTGGTGATTGGTAGCGTGTTATTAGTTGTTGGCGGCACCGCAGCGTCTTTGGTTTTTGATCATGTCCGAGCGCGATTTAGCATCTGGCTAGATCCGTTTGCGGATATTTCTGGCAGCGGTTTTCAAGTCGTACAGGGAATTTATGGTTTAGCTGCCGGTGGCATTTTTGGCACTGGATTAGGACAGGGCAATCCAAATCTGGTGCCATATGTTGAATCAGATTTTATTTTTACCGCTATTGCCGAAGAGCTGGGTCTAGTTGGTGCTGCAGCAGTAATTCTGCTTTATGGCTTAATTGTTAGTAAAGCAATGAAAACTGCAGTTAGCGTTAGAAGTGTTGGCAACAAATTGATCGCCGGTGGGATTGCAATATTTATCTTCCTACAAGTAGTGATCACCATTGGTGGTGTTACTGCCGCCTTGCCACTTACTGGACTTACCACGATATTTCTAAGCGCTGGCGGCTCATCGTTAGTTGCTTCTTGGGCGCTAATTGCGCTGCTTTTTGCCCTACAAGATCAAGATCAGATCCTAGGTCAACTTCCAGTTGAGTTAAGTGATGATCAAACCAGAGCGATATCACTATGAAGTCACAGCTAACAAAACTCAGCATTGGGTTTGGCATGCTGCTGCTGTTATTGGTCGGTAACTTAACCTATCTGCAAGTCTTTGATGCTAGCAGTTTAAATAATCGCGCTGATAATAAACGCAGTTTGTTCAAACAATATGATGTTGATCGCGGCGCAATTATTGTTTCTGGTCAGCCAGTTGCCTATTCGGTTAAAACTACCGGTCGATTTAAGTTTGAACGTCGCTATGTTTCAACTGCTTTCACTCATCCAGTTGGTTATTTATCGTCAATTTATGGCGCGGCTGGAATTGAGCAAAGTGAGAATTCATTGCTCTCTGGTGCAGCAGATTCATTGGCAGTAGATAGATTGCGCCAATTATTAGATGGTGGTGCCAGGCGTGGTGCTTCAGTCTCATTAACGCTTGATAGCGCAGCTCAACAGTTAGCATTTCAATTATTAGGTAATCGACCTGGTGCGGTAGTTGCGATTGAACCAAAAACTGGCAGATTGCTAGTTAGTGCCTCCTCTCCTAGTTTTGATGCTAACTTGCTTGCCACCACAAATGCCGAAACTATGCAAACCAGTTGGCAGCGATTGCTAAGCGATCCAGCACAACCATTACTTAATCGAAGTTATACCCAAACTTGGGCGCCTGGCTCCACTTTTAAATTAATTGTGGCTGCTGCTGCGTTGGAATCAGGGCGATATAACTTAACTACAAAAATTCCTGCACCAGCAAGTTATCAAATTCCAGGCAGTTCGCGAAGTATTTCAAATTGGCAAAACGCTCCGTGTGATAGCAGTGGTGAAGTCACGCTGCTGCAAGCAATTGAGGTGTCATGCAACACCGCATTTGCTCGATTAGGAATTGAGTTAGGCGAAGAGCGAATTGCAAAAACTGCCGCCGCCTTTGGGTTTGGTAATAACTTCGCACTTCCTGGTGCAACCGCAAGTGTGTTTCCAACTAAATTGAACAATACCGAGTTAGCACTTAGTGCAATTGGGCAATTTGATGTGAGAGCAACTGCGCTCCAAATGGCGCAACTTGCTGCTGCAATTGGTAATGAAGGTGTAGTTATGTCGCCACAATTAATTGACCAAGTATTTGCGCCAAACTTAACTCTGCTCCGCCAAGCTGATTCGAATGTGTTCAACCGGGCAGTTAAACCAACAACGGCGGCTGCGTTAACGCAGATGATGAGCGCAGTAGTTGCTAATGGCACTGGCAGCAATGCTCGGATTGCTGGAATTGAGGTTGCAGGGAAAACCGGCACCGCCCAAACTAGACCAGGCCGAACTGCCCATGCTTGGTTTATTGGTTTTGCCCCAGCCAACTCGCCAAAAGTGGCGATCGCGGTGGTGCTGGAAGGTGGCGCGGCTGGCAGTTCGAGCCGAGAGGTTTCGGGGAACGAATTAGCAGCTCCGATCGCCAGGTCGCTACTAGTAGAACTGCTCGAAACAAAGTAGGGCAAGATTGGCAATGAAAATCAGAGGGGTTAATAAGTGACTGAGCAACCTCGCCTATTAGGTGGGCGATATGAGTTGGGCGCAATCATCGGTCGGGGCGGCATGGCTGATGTGATTGCCGCTAACGACATTCGCTTAGGTCGCCGCGTTGCGATTAAATTAATGCGACGTGAGTTAGCCTCCGATCCACTTTTCTTAGCCAGATTTAGACGTGAAGCTCAAGCCGCTGCGGGCTTAAACCATCCCACCATTGTTGCAGTTTATGACTCAGGTGAAGATGTAGTTGGTTCTGGAACTGATGCTGCATCACTTCCATATATTGTGATGGAACTTGTTGAGGGCGAAACTGTTCGTGATGTGTTGCGAAG
>JBMTAF010000067.1:0-4720 GCA_049428425.1 Candidatus Nanopelagicales bacterium | reverse complement strand
ATCTTGTTAACTGAACTTAAGGGATAAGAATGAAGAACCGTTACATAATGGCAACTAGTGGTGGCTTTCTACCCACCGATCGCTGGACAGCAGTTGTGCCTGGTCAAACCGTGCTCAGAATGCTGGAGCTAACCGGAAAAACTAGACCTCGAATTTGCTTTATTCATACTGCTAGCGGAGATGATCAGGCTTATCTAACTCGCTCATATGCTGCCATGAGTGATCTGGGTTGTGATGTCACGCATCTGCAGTTATTTACTCAACCAAACGCACCAGTTCGAGATCATATTTTGAAATCTGACGTGATTTGGGTTGGTGGCGGATCGGTTGCCAATTTACTTGCAGTGTGGCGACTGCACGGAGTTGATCAAGCGTTAGCGGAGGCATATCAGCAAGGAACCATTCTTGGTGGCGTCAGCGCAGGTTCCATCTGCTGGCATCTTGGCGGTCCGACTGACTCATTTGGCCCAAAACTAGAACCGATTACAAACTCATTAGGTTTCTTGCCGTATGGCAATGGCGTTCATTATGACTCGGAGGCCCAGCGTCGACCGCTAGTTCACGAGTTAATTAAGAATGAAGTTTTCGAAACAATATATGCAACTGATGACCGAGTTGGGATGTTATATCAAAATGAACAGCCAATCTAGGTAATCACTGATCGCAAAGATCTTGATCCAGCAACATCACCAGCAGCTTATTGGATTACAAAAACTGCTGGTGATGTCGTTGAGACCAGATTGCCGCCTGGATTAATTTCCTAAGCGCTCGCCTTCTCATTTCGCCACAGCTTGCTTGGCCACCAAACTTTTCCGCCAAGCTGATGCGCAATAGCTGGAACCAACAAGCTGCGAACAATTAGGGCATCAAGCAACACACCAAACGCCACAATAAAGCCTAACTGCGCTAAGAACACCAACGGTAATACGCCAAGTACGGCGAAAGTTGATGCTAAGACGACGCCAGCTGAAGTAATAACTCCACCAGTCACGGTAAGACCTTTGGTGATGCCAGGTCTGGTACCGATCTTGATGGCTTCTTCCCGAACTCGGGTCATCAAGAAGATGTTGTAATCAATACCAAGCGCAACTAGGAACACGAAGGCAAACAGTGGGAAAGCCGCATCGGTAGCTGGGAAATCTAACAAATATGTGAACACCAGATGTGATGCACCAAGTGCTGCTGAGAACGAAAGCACCACTGTTACCAGCAGTAATGCGGCTCCCAATAAGCTGCGAAGCAGCATGGCCAAAATGATGCCGATTACAAACAGCACGATTGGAATGATTACCCGGACGTCCCTGGACGAAGCTTGATCCGTGTCATATCCAATTGCAGTTGTACCGCCAACCAAAATAGCTGGATCGATTTCCTTAACGGCGGTTCGAATGCCAGGAATCAAATCTCGAGATTGCACTGAATCGGCAGCAAAAGACAAGGTGGCCTCCAATTGAATCAAGCCATCAACAATCTTTGGCTCTGGCAGTGGCTGACCTGGAATTACTGGGCCAGCGAGTGTCGGCACGACACTCTCAATGCCATCGAAATCTTCCAACCGCTGCGTTACTTCAGCAGCTTTTGCCACTGGCACCAGCACTACGGTTGGCTGACCTTGGCCGCCTGGGAATGATTCTTGAAGTTTTTCTTGACCAATCACCGAATCGGGGCGCTCAGTGAATGATTCGGAGAATGGAATTCCGTCAGTATTTAACTGGGTAGCAAAACCAGCCAAAATTGAGAGCAGTAAGCCAGTGCTAATCCAGACTCGTTTTGGATGGACGCCAACCAAATTAGCGATCTTTGACCAAAAACCAGATAGTCGCTCATCTACATCATCAAACTTTGGAATTTTTGGCCAGAATATCTTTCGGCCAAAAAGAACAAGTAGTGCAGGAAGCAGCGTCAACTGTGTTGCCATTGAAACAATAATTCCAACCGAACCAACCGGACCTAGGCCACGATTGCTAGATAGCTCACTAACCAACAGAACCATTAGTCCCGCAACAACAGTGGAGCCAGAAGCCAAAATCGGTTCGAAGACGCCACGCCAAGCTACTCGCATAGCTTGATAAGGAGTTTCGTGATGGTGCAATTCCTCTCGGTATCGCGCTATCAATAGCAGCGCATAATCAGTTGCTGCACCGATTACCAGAACAAACAAGATTCCTTGTGATTGACCATTTAGATCCAAGATGTCATTTTTCGCCAACAGATAAACAATGCCACCGGCAGTAGTTAGGGCAAACAATGCTGACGCTAACGGCAGAATCCAAAGGAAAGGCGATCGATAAACCACGATCAAAATTAATGCAACTACCAATAGCGTCGTCTGCAGCAAGGTGGTGTCAATTTCACCGAATGCGCCGAAGAAGTCGGCCAAGATGCCGCCAATTCCAGTTACGTGAAACTCAAGCCCAGCCAGTCCTTCAGCATCTTCTCTAATGAATTCAACAATTGCTGGCAGCGCTTCTTCGCCATTGCTCAATAAACTTTCCAAAGCTTGATTATCAAGGGGCAAGCTGGCCAGCACTGCTTTGCCATCTGGACTTGGGATCGGTGTTATTGCAATGTCTGAAACTAAGAAATCAGCAACCTGCTCCGAGGTGCCAGGGATGGTTTTGCTTGGTAGCTCTGCTAAATATGCGCCGATTTCCTGAAGTGCGCTAGGTGTTATCTCGCCGGAGAACAACATTAATGCTGGAAGTTGATCAGAATCATCGCTAACGAATCGATTTGAGATGTCAGATGCGATCGTTGATTCAGCGCTTTCCGGCAAGAAGGCTGAATTGTCGTTCTCTTGCACAGTGGATAACTGGCCAAACAGCGGACCAGTTCCGGCACTCACCAATAACCAAGCCACAACCGTAATAACCGCAAGCCACAGTGGACGTCTACCTTTTACTTTGGATTTAGACACAAAATTCCTATCTCAGGGGTAAGCAAATTACTCAGGGGCTAAATCTAGGGGGTTAGCGGAATTTGGCATCCGAAACCTGCACTTAATTGCATCGAATCGGCCATTGATGACAAAACTCACTAATCTTGGCACATGACCCTGGGCTTAGAAGTTACCAATTGGGGTGCAGGAATCGCCCCCATGGACTATGAATTGGCCTGGCATAAGCAACAGCAATTACATGAAAATGTAGCAGCTGGCTCTTCCCCACCTACCCTTATTTTGGTCGAACATCAACCAGTATTTACAGCTGGCTCGCAAACTCAACTTATGGATCGACCCATTGATGGTTCTCGGGTAATAGATGTTGACCGCGGCGGAAGAATTACTTGGCATGGCCCAGGTCAACTTGTTGGCTATCCAATTGTGCCGCTTCGAGAACGCTATAACGTAGTTGGCTTTGTTAGAGCACTCGAAGCAGGTCTGATCGCAACATGTGCCGAATTCGGATTAGCAGCTGATCGAATTAAAGGTAAGTCGGGAGTTTGGGTGCTCGATGAAACACCGAGAAAAGTTGCTGCGATTGGAATTAGGGTTGCTAAAGGGGTATCCATGCATGGCTTTGCCTTGAATTGCAATCCAGATCTAAGTTGGTTTGATCGCATCATTCCCTGCGGGATACCAGATGCTGAAGTTACTTCATTAAGCAAAGAATTGGGTCGGGAAATTTCGGTAACCGATGTCATACCAGTTATTGAAGAAAAATTGGTGCCAGCAATAAGCCAAGCGATTAAATTCGATGTTGAAGTAGGATGATCTCGTGACCGATTCGTTAATCAATATTGGACCTGATGGGAAGAAGATGCTTCGCATCGAGGCCCGCAATGCCGCAGTTCCAATTGAGAAAAAACCAGAATGGATTAAACGACGAATTAGAACCGGTCCAGAATTCAATCGAATTCACGGTTTGGTACAAAGTCAAAACCTGCACACCGTATGTCAAGAAGCAGGATGTCCCAACATTTACGAATGCTGGGAAGATCGTGAAGCAACTTTCCTAATTGGTGGCGATGCTTGCACTAGAAGATGCGATTTCTGCCAAATTGATACTGGTAAACCACTGGCTCTGGATCGCGATGAACCAAGGCGGGTTGCTGACAGCGTTAAGGCAATGGACTTGGCTTATGCCACGGTAACAGGCGTGGCACGTGATGATCTTCCAGACGGCGGCGCTTGGCTTTATGCTGAAACTGTCAAACAAATTCATGAAGTAAATCCTGGCTGCAAGGTGGAGGTGCTAATTCCAGACTTTAATTCGATTGATGAGCAATTGAATGAAGTTTTTGCCGCCAATCCAGAGGTGCTAGCACACAATGTCGAAACTGTGCCACGAATTTTCAAGCGAATTCGCCCAGCTTTTAGATATGAGAGGTCTCTTGAAGTTATTACGAAGGCGCGAAACGCGGGTTTGATTACCAAAAGCAACTTAATTTTGGGGATGGGCGAAGAGATATCTGAAGTGGAAACGGCACTTCAAGACCTTCATGATGCCGGTTGCGAGTTGATCACAATAACCCAGTACTTACGACCATCGCCAAAGCACCATCCAGTTGAACGGTGGGTCCACCCAGAAGAATTTGTTGCGCTGGCAGATGTTGCCACCAAGATTGGCTTTGCTGGTGTTATGTCCGGACCACTAGTTCGCTCGTCTTACCGAGCTGGCCGGTTGTATACCCAGGCACTTGAGGCGCGAGCTGCTGGTAGCACCGCAACTTTGATGCACACCACCCTTTAAGGTTGCGCCATGTCAAATACTGAAGTGCC
>JBMTAF010000066.1:0-4751 GCA_049428425.1 Candidatus Nanopelagicales bacterium | reverse complement strand
GCTGCTGCGGTGTAGCCGGCGGTGTAGCCAATCGCCAATCCAGTTACCCAATATGGTCTAGCAGTGGTTAATAGGAACACTGCCGCCACAACTAATTGGGTGATGTTCATCAATATGGTCAGGTAAAACGGAGTTTTAGTGTCCTCTTGAGCGTAGGCAGCTCTAGATAAAACATAAAACATTGTAAATGGAATCAGGCTAAGTGCAAATGCGCTAAGCACTACACCGCTTAAGCTGGTTTGCAGATAGTTCGCATTACCGCGAGCAAACAACGCAACCATAATGTCTCTACCATGCGCCAGCACCATTAACGAAAGCGGAACAATCACAATTGCCAGCATTCGCAATGCTCGCTCTACATCAACACCTACGGAAACTAAATCTTTTTGATGTGCTGTGCGGGCCAAGCTGGGTAGCAGCGCAGTAACTAACGAAACTGTGATTACCGCATGTGGCAATAGCATTACTAAATGCGCATTTTGATATGCCGTAACACCAACGGTATTTACCGTGGCATCATTTGCGGTGGCGGCAATTCTGGTTACTGCGGCATATCCAATTTGATTTACTAACACTAAGCCCACAGTCCAAGTTGCAAGTCTTGAAGTTTTACCAAGGCCAGAGTTCTTAAAATCAAATCTCGGACGATATTTATAACCACTTCGATAAACCACCGGCACCATCATCAATGCTTGCAGCACAATGCCAAGCGTGGTGCCAACTGCTAACACCACCATTGAGGCATCAGAGATGATGTTGGCATTGGTTACTCGCACCTGGGTGATAAACGCCATACCGGTGATGATCACCACGATGTTATTGACAATTGGTGCGTAAGCGCCAAGAATGAATTTATCTCGACTATTTAGGATTTGCGACATTAGGGTAAATAAGCCATAGAAGAATATTTGTGGCAGTAAAAAGCGAGCAAACAACAACGTTGCTTCTTTATCTGATTGCGCCCAATCAGTTGGCAGATAGATCTTCACTAACCAAGGCGCTAACAGCACCACCGCTAACGTTATTGCAAATAGAATCAATAATGTGGCAGTAACCAGCCGATCTGTGAAAGCTTTGCCACCATCGGAATCGTCTTTCATTCGTCTAACTAGCTGCGGAATAAATACGGCGTTAAGCGCACCACCAACGGTGAGAATATAAATAATGTTAGGTAGCGTGTTTCCAATCGCGTAAGCATCTGCCAGCGGACCAAAACCAAGCGCGGCAACAATCACCGCAGTTCGAATCAATCCAGTTATTCGCGAAAGCACAGTACCAAGCGCAATCGCGCTGGTATTGCGAAGTAACTTAGATAACTGATTCATCACTCACCTTTAACAGCGGACTTAGGCTCAATCTCTCGTCGCTTTTTTAGTCTACCGCGAATCGAGATGCTGCTAAGCAATACCAACACTCCAAACGCGCCATAAACTACTAGCTGCGCTACGGCTCGATATTGCGATACCTCAACCGTGAGTGCCGTTGGGGCAATTGCGGTGTCTTCACCATTTTGGCCATTAATTACTAACTGCGCAAAAATGCTGCCAGGTGTTATCACCTCAATTGGTAACTCAATTACTTGTTTGCTGTTAGCTGGAATCTCAATTGCTGTGGTATCAATTCGCACTACTGCCGTGCCCAGTCCAGTGCCAGCAACTTCAATCTTTGCCGGTGTGCTGCGATTGTTGGTAATAGTTATTGGAATTACGCCGACTGCATCTGGCAATACCACTTTGTTTCGAGACGAAATCTTTAGTTGATTAAGTTCTGCAGCTAACGCAGCTTTAGTTTCTCGAGCAACTGCATTACCGCTTGGTCGGGCTCGCCACCACCAACTAGAAGTAGCTTCAATTGCGTTGGATGTTAACTCCAGATTTGTAGTGCCAGCAGTGGTGGCCTTAAGTGAGCGCCAATATCGATTAAGTTGATCGAGATTACGTAAGTGCTTAATTGAAAATACTGGTGATTTGCCAGAGATGTTCGAAGTTGCTTTAGCGTCAAGTGGTGCTGTAATTGCCGCAGCAGATACTTGATTCACCCAGGGAATGTTGGTTGCGCTATCAAAAAAAGCGGTTGCTAAATCAAGTGATGGCGCCCAACCAATCGGCGATGAGATTGCTGATGCCGAAGTTAACGCAGCGCTAGCCCAAACATATTGCCGCACCATTACTGGTGATGTGGCGGTTTCTAATAACTCAATCAAAGTTGGATCAATGCTAAGTTCAGTAAGTTCCCGATTTCGAAACTGGTATTTGATTGCGGCCGAATCACGGGCGGCAACGACGTAATCAAGTTTGGCAGCAATTGCGGTGCGCATACCATCGCCGTCAACCGGATGCTTGATCGGCCAAACTGACGCTTTCACTTCTTCTGTTGGTGCTAAGTTCACTACGTCAGCAACCGCCATCTCAAGTAAATTGTTTAATCTAAATCGGCTAGTCACGTTTGGATCTGGATTTGCCGCAGCAATGCCATTTATCCGTCCAGTGAGATTAAGTTCAGTGCGATTTAGTTTTGGCCAGGTAATGGCATCGATGAACCAATCCACATTCCGCTGTTCCCCTACTAATAACATGGTTTGCAGCGGAGCTACTTCATCACTAGTTGGTGGAACTGAGATCGGCACAAAAACACCTAAGCGCTTAGTTGGGATGTTGCCGACCACGATCGGCACCGCTTGCTCACCAATCACACTACTTTTACTAATGCTCCGCAGCACTAATTGATAAACGCCATTAGAAAGTTTTGGTAATGAAGATTTAGTGATGGTAACTCGATTGTTTCGCACCACTGCTTGATTAAGTGCAATTACATCCTGCGCAATTAAAGTGAGATCTGTTACTGGTGAGCGACTCAGCCATAACTCAACTGATTCAATTTCTCGAGAGTTCACATTTGCCGAAACCGTAACTGAACCAAAAGATTTAATCACCCCAGGATTAACTTGGGTTATTTCTAACAAATTAGTTGGCACGGCAGCTTGAGTTGGGGTTCCACTTAACGCAACCACCAGAAGTAGAACTAAGCCGATAACGCGTCTCACCAAAGCTCTCCTAATAAGCCAGGAACTTTAGTCAATAGTTTTATCTCATCGTCGTAGCGAAGGCGATTCTTAAGATCTAGAAATGGCACCCAGGCAACTTCATCAATCTCTGGATCATCAGCGTTTAACTCAAAAGTTTCGGCAAGCAATAAGAAGTGATGCACGGTTTTTTGAATTCGCTTATCAGTTGCGGAGAACCAGAATCTAATTGTGCCAAGTGGCGCAATCACTTCGCCTAAAATTCCAGTTTCTTCCAAAACTTCGCGCTTTGCTGCTTGTTCGCGAGTTTCTCCTTTTTCAATATGTCCTTTGGGAAGTGACCAATTAAGTCGATTTTTTCGGTCATATCGACCAATTAGCGCTGCTGGCCGATCGGGATGATTCAGGTTTAGCACTAAGCCACCGGCGCTAGTTTCTCGGACATTACGCAGCGCTTTTACTGGTTCCAACCCTTTGGCTGGAATCAATCTGGGGCGGCGCGATGCGGACACCTGCTAAGGGTAGGCGAACCCCCGTAGGCTTTATCTGTGAGCAGTTCAGCCAAGAGCAAACTCCGCCAAGCGTTGGCGGAATTTATCCGCATCTCCCCAATAACTGTGGAGCTGGGAAAGATCTTTGCTGAGGCCGGCTATGAGTTAGCGCTGGTAGGTGGCCCAGTGCGCGATGCGTTTTTAGGTCGGCTTGGCAATGACCTGGACTTAACTACAAATGCCACCCCAGAGCAGATTTTGAATCTAGTTTCCGGTTGGGCTGATTCCACCTGGGATGTTGGTGCTCGCTTTGGCACGATTGGCATAAATAAAAACGGCTATAAGTTAGAGCTCACCACTTACCGCAGCGAAAGCTATGACGCCGCATCGCGAAAACCAGAAGTTAACTTTGGTGATTCACTCGAAGGTGATTTAGGTCGAAGAGATTTCACGATTAATGCCATGGCAATTAAGTTGCCATCATTAGAGTTTGTTGATCTTTACGATGGGTTGGATGATTTAGCAAATAAAGTTATTCGAACCCCGCAAACCGCAGAGTTGTCCTTTAGTGATGATCCACTGCGAATGTTGCGAGCCGCAAGATTTGCCGCGCAATTAAACTTCACCGTAGCTGATGATGTAATTAGCGCGATGCGCGAGATGAAATCTCGACTTAGCATTGTTTCGGTTGAACGAATTCGAGACGAGTTCAATAAATTAATTCTTGGTGCCAAGCCAAGACTAGGTTTGATTTTATTAGTTGAAACTGGTCTGCTGGAATTATTCTTGCCAGAAATTCCAGCGCTGCAATTAGCTGAAGATGAACATAACCGACACAAAAATATTTACGAGCATTCCATTACAGTGCTGGAGCAAGCAATTGAGTTAGAGCAAACTCATGAGCCAAAACTTGAGCCAGATTTAATTCTTCGCTTAGCTGCATTGCTGCATGACATTGGTAAACCGAAAACTCGAAAGTTTGAAGACAATCGAGTGACGTTCCATCATCATGAAGTAGTTGGTGCGAAAATGACGCGGAAGCGAATGAAAGAACTTCGTTATAGCAATGAAGAAATAGATCAAGTTAGTTTATTAGTTGAACTACATCTGCGGTTTCATGGCTTTAGTGGTGGCGAATGGACTGACTCAGCGGTTAGAAGATATGTCACGGATGCTGCAGATCAGTTACTCCGTCTACATAAATTAACCAGAGCCGATTCCACAACTAGAAATGCTCG
>JBMTAF010000065.1:0-4785 GCA_049428425.1 Candidatus Nanopelagicales bacterium | reverse complement strand
AGGCGCGCATGGATATTCAAATTCACAGTAAGACATCTCATTTAAGTGATCCATTTAAGGAACGAGTGCATGAGCGCTTGTCCAGAATGGAGCGATTCGGTGTGGTGATTGACCGCGTAGATGTAGAGGTTAACCTCGAACAAAATCCTCGCCATGGTGATGGTGCGCATAAAGTGCAGTTAACCAGCCGCGGTGCCGGTCCGCTAGTGCGTGCTGAAGCTGCAAATAGTGACAATATTTCAGCATTTGATCTTGCTGCTGAAAAATTTGAACTTCAATTGCGTAAAGTTCATGAACGAAGTAAAGACGTAAAACACCGATCTCTAAAGGAAATGCCGTTAGCAATTCCTGCTGAGGAACCACATGATTTGGTTTCAGACGATTATCAAATTGTTAGAGAAAAATCGCATCATGCGGAAAAATTGACGCGAGAGCAAGCCATCGACGCAATGGAGATGCTTGATCATGATTTCTTCATCTTTGTCGATACTAAGACGAATAAACCATCAGTGGTTTATCGCCGACGCGGCTACAGTTACGGCATCATCACTATGGAAAATGAGAATGCCTGAGCAGGACAAAACAAAAACCGAGTCAGCGACACTGACTCGGTTTTTTGTTGGTGCGGAAGAGGGGACTTGAACCCCTACGCCCGAAAGCGCTGGAACCTAAATCCAGTGCGTCTGCCAATTTCGCCACTTCCGCAGGGGGCTAAGGGTAATGCAGAGGGGAAAACGCCACCTCAGCGGGCTTTTTGCAAACCTTTTGCAACAAGCCTATGATTGGGGGAAAGTTTCAATTTAGGAGTACCAGATGCATGCACCCGACGGTTTTATCAATGCCCCAGTATCGCTAGGAACTGGAGCTGTTTCCGCCTCCATCTTGGCGGTGGCTCTAAGCAAGGCCCGTGCTGAACTCGATGAGAAAGCTGCGCCAATGGCTGGCTTGGTGGCGGCATATGTGTTTGCGGTGCAGATGCTCAACTTCCCAGTTGCCCTAGGTACCAGCGGCCACCTTATGGGCGGTGCGCTGGCAGCAATCTTGATTGGACCGTGGACCGGAATGATTGCGGTTAGCACGGTGGTCATCTTGCAGGCGTTGCTCTTCGCTGATGGTGGTCTCACTGCACTTGGATTTAATGTCTTCAATATGGCGATCATCACCGTGATCTCAGGCTGGTTGGTATTTAAGTTAGTTACCAAGCTAGTTAAGGGAAGAACTGGTGTGATTGTTGCATCCTTCCTAGCTGCTTTAGTTTCGGTGCCATTTTCTGCAATGGCGTTCGTATTCCAATACGCAATCGGCGGCACTGGAACACTAGATATTTTGGATGTATTCGTTGCAATGTTCTCAGTACACGTATTGATTGGAATTGGTGAAGGATTGATTACGGCGCTTACTGTTACAGCGGTGCTGGCGTTACGCCCAGATTTAGTTTTTGGTGCGCGAGGTAAAGTCAAAACTGAGCTAGAGATTCGTGAAGGTGTGGTGCGATAATGAAATTACAGAATAAGTTTTTAGCAATAGGAGTATTTGTAACTCTGTTGCTTGCTAGCGTGGTTTCATACTATGCCAGCGGTGATCCAGATGGTTTGGAAAAAGTTGCAGAAGAAAAAGGCTTTATTGAAGATGCAACGGAACATGGCTTGGGCAATTCGCCGTTAGCAGATTATGGCGTTTCCGGCGTGATTGATGACCGACTTTCGGTTGCACTTGCCGGTGCTGTCGGGGTGGTGCTGATGTTGGCTATTTCCTCCTTGATGTTTAAATTCTTAGCAAAGCGAAAGTAATTACTTGGGTTCTAGTCAGCAACACGATATTGCTGGAAAGCTACTAATTCCGCGCGATTCGGTAGTTCATCGATTACCCGCTGAAGTAAAAGTGCTTTCCATGCTGTTCTTTGTATTTGTAGTAGTGCTAACTCCGTTAGGTAATTGGTGGCTGTTTGCCCTTTACATTGGAATCATTGCATCAATCATCATGATTGCGAAACTACCGATCTTGACGGTGATAAGGCGAATGGTGATTGAGGTTCCATTTGTTATTTTTGCAATTCTTATGCCATTTTTTTCAGCAGGCCCTTATACCGAGGTTTTTGGTGTTGAAGTTTCCCAGCCTGGACTTACCGCCGGCATTGGCCTGCTGTTTAAAGGAACGATTGGTGTACTGAGCTCAATTACATTGGCTTCAACCACACCGATGCGAGAACTGCTATCAGGTTTATCTCGTCTGCGAGTGCCAAATATGTTGGTTGAGATTGCTGCTTTCATGGTTAGGTATGTTGATGTTGTGGTAGATGAGATGCGTCGCATGCGCATTGCTCGACAAAGTCGAGGCTATTTTGAAACCGGGCTGAGATCGTGGCCGGTAATTGCTAAGGCTGCTGGCGCATTGTTTATTCGCGCATATGAACGCGGTGAGCGAGTTCATTTGGCCATGCTCTCGCGCGGTTACCAAGGAAAAATGCCTAGCTATCAAATTGCGATCGCAACAAAAGCTAATTGGGTAACCGGAATGCTGCTGCCAATAGCGGCGCTAGTAGTTTTAGTTATTAGTTGGAGGATTTAAATGTCGGATGCCGTACTTGAGGTAAACAAAGTTGCTTATGCCTACCCAGATGGGCATCAGGCACTCTTTGGCGTTGACCTTCATGTGCATCGAGGTGAGAAGATCGCGCTGCTTGGCCCAAACGGCGCTGGAAAAACTACGTTGGTTCTTCACTTAAATGGAATTTTGTTGCCGGGTTCTGGTGAAGTTCGGATTGCCGGCATGTCAGTCAATAAAGAAAACCTGAGGGAAATTCGGGCACGGGTAGGTGTGGTGTTTCAAGATCCAGATGATCAATTATTTATGCCGACCGTCCGAGATGATGTGGCATTTGGGCCAAGCAATCTTGGCGTCACCGGTGATGAGCTAACAAAAACCGTGAATGAAGCGCTTGCCGCAGTTGGGATGTTGGAGTTTGCCGATCGATCGCCTCAGCATCTTTCCTTTGGCCAAAGGCGTCGAGTTGCGATTGCAACAGTGCTTGCCATGAAACCTGAGATACTTGTGTTGGACGAACCAAGTTCAAATCTGGACCCTGCCGCTCGGCGAGAGATTGCTGAGATCCTTAACTCCTTGGATATCACCATGCTCATGGTTACCCACGACTTGCCTTATGCCTTGGAACTATGTGACCGATCTGTCATTTTGAGCAGCGGAACCATTGTGGCGGATCGAAAAACCTATGATTTGTTGGCAGATGATGCCTTAATTAAGCAGCACCGACTGGAGCTGCCATTTGGCTTCAAGCTAGATCCATCACAGGCAAAAATCTAACGGGCGTAGACTTCAGCCGGAGGAAAAATGTCATTAGATGACCTAGAAAATCAAGCAGAGCAGGCTCGAAAAAAATTAGCGGAGAGCCTTGATGAAGTATCAGAGGCACTATCTAAAGAAGGTATCAAACGCCAAGCTCGCAGTTCCACGCGGGATTTCTTCTTTGATGCTGCCGGCAATCTTCGAATTCAACGGGTAGTTGCTACTGCAGCATCAGTAGTAGTTTCATTTTTCATTTTATTTGGTCGAGGAAAAGGAAAATAATTGTTTATTCGCCGAACATTAGCTTTGTTGGCATCGGCTTTATTAGTAAGTTTTGGATTTAGTACGTCGGCTGTGGCACACGCTGAATTAGTTGGTGCCATGCCTGCTGCTGACGAGGTAGTTTCAACTTGGCCAACCCAAGTGGTGCTCACGTTTAACGAGGATTTGCTAACAACTGGCGAGCAGCCAGTAAATTTCTTAACCGTAGCTGACTCTGCCGGAACCCAAATAGATTTGCTCGATTCCACCGTATCTGGAAGTTCAATTTCAGTGTCGCTTCCGAGCGACACGGAACCTGGTGCCTACTTTGTTAACTATCGAGTGATATCTGCTGATGGGCATGTCGTTGAAGATAGTTATGAATTTGTTTTTGATGCCGGTGAAACTGTGGAGGCGGTTCCGATCAATGAAACTGAAGGGGAGCCGGTGGCTACGCCATATACCGTCGAAGAAGAGTCAAGTTCAAACTTGGGTCTGATTCTTGGTCTGGTAACACTGGGTAGTTTCATATTGTTGGTATACCAATTCCGCAAAAACCGATACAAGTAGGCAACATGATTGAAGCAAAGTTAAGCCCGGCAGTAGCCGAAGCGCTCAATACTGGTGGTGCGGTAGTTGCGCTCGAATCCACTTTAATCGCACATGGCTTGCCGTATCCGGACAACTTAGCGGTTGCTAAACAATTGGAAAATGATGTTGCGGCCAATGGGGCAGTGCCAGCAACAATCGCGGTAATCAACGGTCAAATTAAGGTCGGCTTAACTGAGCAAGATCTAGAAGTAATCTCACATGGCGAAAGCATTCGAAAAATCGGCCCTCGTGATTTACCAGCAGTAATAAGCAAAAATGAGAGCGCCGCAACCACAGTTGCCTCTACGTCAGCAATTGCCCACAGCGTTGGCATAAAGCTTTTCGCAACTGGTGGCCTTGGTGGCGTGCACCGGGAAGCGAACTTAAGTTTTGATGAGTCGGCTGATTTGAGTACGTTGGCAGAGACACCAATAGCTGTTGTCGCAGCTGGCGTTAAGTCAATTTTGGACGTTCCGGCAACGCTTGAAAGATTAGAGACGCTTGGCGTGCTAGTAGTTGGATATCAGACGTTGAAGTTTCCCGGCTTCTATCAAACCGAATCTGGTTATGACCTCGAGTGGCAGTTTGATTCTCCCAGCGAAGTAGCAGATTTGATCAAAACTCACTCCA
>JBMTAF010000064.1:0-4869 GCA_049428425.1 Candidatus Nanopelagicales bacterium | reverse complement strand
CGCCTGGTGAGGCACGTGATGTGAACGCTTATCATGAAGCCTTAGCAAGCCTGGGATAGTCACCAGATAAGGTTTGTTGCCCAGCAAATGGGCCGCTAGCTCAGTTGGTTAGAGCACCGCCCTTACAAGGCGGGTGTCGGGGGTTCGAGTCCCTCGCGGCCCACTCAGATTGTTCCGTCACTTAACCCGTCGAGCACTTGCTGTGCTCGCTGTTTCATCTCCGAGTAATCACTAAGTTTTCGCAACCCAAAGTATTGCTGCCGCATTCGATGATTCGTTTCGAACCTGGCTTGGTGTCGATCTAAGAAATCCCAATACAGCGTCGTAAATGGACAGGCAGTTTCGCCAACCCGAAGCTTCGGATCATAACTGCAGCCGTTGCAATATTGGCCCATCTTTGAAATATAAGAACCACCTGCGGCATACGGCTTGGTCATCATGGCTCCGCCATCTGCATGCAGTCCCATACCAATGACATTTGGCACCATCACCCAATCGAACGCATCAACAAAAGTATTGGTCATCCAATCTAGATATTCAGCCGGTTCAACTCCAGCTAACAACGCTAAATTTGAGAGCACCATCAAGCGCGGAATGTGATGGGCATAACCTCGAGTTTTCACATCACCAACAATGGTGCTAACACAATTCATTTTGGTTTTAGTTTCATCCCAGTAAAGCGGTAGCAGCTTCTTAGTTGCACCAAGCACATTTGATTTTTCATATCCTGGGCCAAAGTGCCAGTAGGTGCCATTGACATATTCGCGCCAGCCAATTATTTGTCTAACGAATCCTTCAATGCTAGCTAGTGGGATTCCGCCAGCTTCATATTTAGCTACTGCTGCCGCCAAAACTTCTTGTGGCGTTAATAGTCCAATATTGAGATATGGGGTTAGTAGTGAGTGATAAACATTCCATGAGTTTGCTGGCATAGCATCTTCATAAGCGCCAAAGTTAGCTAAACCAGTATCGATAAATTCTGCCAAGCGAGCTAGCGCGCCAACTCGGGTGGTAGCCCATGTGCCAGTAGGTTCATTGCCCCAAAGCTGGATATCTCGCTGATTTAACTCATTCCAGATTCGCTGATCAATTTCATCAAGTTGGTAGGACTTTGGTTTTGGATAATCGGTTTTGCCTTTTGGTGGTGGTAATCGGTTTTCATGATCTAAATTCCACTTATCACCAACTGGTTTGTTGCCATTCATCAAGATATTGAGCTTTACTCGCTGCAACCGATAGAAGTTCTCCATCTTGAGTGAGTTTTGACTGGTTGCCCAGGCACTAAATTCGCGTCTGGAGGTAAGGAAAAAGTCTGACTCAACCAACTCAATCCCATATTGTGTAAGGGCAAATTGCTGCGAAATTGAGTTTGGCTGGGTAGCAATTAATTCAGTTTCAGGATGCTCGGTTCGATATTGGGATATTCCAGTTGCCATATCTGTGGCTCGCAACCACGTCACCTGCCAGCCCGCAGCAGTTGCTTCAGCTAAAAAGTGGGCTACCGCAGAATAAAACAAAAATATTCGCTGCCGATGCCAAGGTCGACTGGCTAAGTATCGATCGCTATCAATAAAGAGAATCGAAGTATCTGCTGGAGAAGATTGCGCTAATGCGCCGCGATCAAAGTTAAGTTGATCGGGGAGCAACAAAACGGTGCGCTTCATGCCAGCAATCTTCCTTAACTACTCAGCATCTCCTGAGCTGTGTGGTGGATTTAGATGAGCATCTGGATTTATTGCGACGTAGGCGTTGTTAACTGCGGTTGCCGATTCGCCAAAACCAACAGCAATTAGCGGCACTTTACCTTCGTAAGTGGTGATGTCGCCAGCCGCATAGATGCGATCTAGATTTGTTTGCATCTTGGTGTTAACCGCAATCTTTCGGCCTTGGACATCTAGACCCCATTTGGTAAATGGTCCTAAATTTGCCACAAACCCAAGTGCGGCAATAACGGTTTGTGCTGGCATAGTGGTTTCTTCTTTAGTTACTTTATGTGTAACTTTTACTTCAGTAATCCAATCATCACCGTCGATTGCGCTTACTTCACTTGAGGTAATTATTTTTACGCCAAGTTTCTTAACTTGCTCCACCGTGGTGGCGTGCGCTCGGAATTCTTCTCGTCGATGAACTAAAGTGATTGATTTCGCAATTGGATGAAGGTTTAGTGCCCAGTCAAATGCCGAATCGCCGCCACCAACAATCACAATGTCCTTACCAGCATGTTGTTGAAAATCTGGCACAAAATAAACCAAGCCCTTACCCAGAAACTCTTCTCCTGCCGGCAGGGCTCTTGGCTTAAACGTGCCAATTCCACCAGTAATTATTATTGCTTTAGCTGCAATCTGCTGTCCCTTGTGAGATTGCACAATTAACTCATCATCAGTTTGCACCAACTCTTCCGCTTGGTGCCCAAGTACGTAAGTTGGATTAAATGCACTCGCCTGAGTTGCTAAGTTGTTAACCAAATCGCGGCCTTTAACGCCAGGATGGCCCGCGACATCAAAGATCAATTTCTCTGGATACATAGCCGAGATTTGACCGCCAACTTCATCAAGGGAATCCATCACGGTAACGCTCATGCCGCGATAGCCAGCGTAATAAGCAGCATAGAGACCGGCAGGACCTGCACCAATAATTAGGACATCAGAATTAATTTTGCTCATGGGTGAACCTTAGGCGGTAACTGAAACTCGCTCATATCCACGCAAGACGAAGGTAGGGCGCATTACAGGATCCTCAGCCAGCTCTAATTTGGGAAATTTGGCAAATAATGTTGGCAGCGAGGAGGTCATCTCTAATCGAGCCAGTGGAGCGCCAAGGCAGAAATGGATGCCGCCGCCAAAGCCGATATGAGGATTTGGATCTCGAGTTAGATCCATTTGATCTGAGTTTTGAAACACCGCTTCATCTCGATTTGCCGAACCTAGTAACGCCGCAATTTTCTGCCCGGTCAAGACGGTAACGCCACCAATTTCAGTTTCAGCGGTCGCAGTGCGTTCAAATAGTTGCAGCGGAGCATCAAATCTGAGGAACTCTTCAACTGCGGTGGCAGCAATTTCATGAGGCTTGGTTCGCAATAGTGCTGCTTGATCAGGCCGCCGCATTGCTGCAACAAAACCGTTGCCAAAACCATTAACGCTAGCTTCATGACCGGCATTAAGCAGCAGGACGCAAGTGGCAATCAACTCACGCAGTGAAAGTTTTTCACCAGCTTCTTCAACTAGCGCTAACTCAGTTACCAAGTCACTGGTGGGGTGCTGTTTTCGGTGGTTAACCATCTGCGTTACTAATTCCGCAAACTCCGCGCCCGCCTGACGTGCCTGCGCCTGCTGTGCTTCGGTGTGGCCGTATTCATACATTTTCACAATTGCTTGCGACCATGGTCGTAACTGTTCTCGATCTGTTTCTGGCACACCTAATAACTCAGCAATAACCATTACTGGCAGTGGTTCGGCAAAATCTGCAATAACGTCAAAATTTCCGTTATCGCGCAATTTAGTTTCACAATCTGCTAACAGCTCATTTACTATTTCAGTGATTCGTGGAGCTAATCGATCGATCTGACCTCGATTAAAGGCTTTTGCAACAAGAGATCGTAATCTGGTGTGTTTAGGCGGTTCACTATCTAAGATTGAATCGGCGTGCAACCAATTGAAAGTTTCCCATAACTCTTCAGGTTGCTTTGGTTTAAAGATTCGGCCTAACGTTTTGGCCCGCAGCACGGCATTGGCATCAGCATGCCTAGGAGCAAGCCACATCTGCATCTGCTCATGCCAAATTGGTTTGCCGGCTGTGCGAAGTTCTGCCATTACGGGATATGGATTTCGAACAAATTCCGAGTCTTGCAAATTAAAGTTGGTAATGGCCATGTGATTATTCAACTAAATTTGATACCAGTTACGCAACATTAAGCACAACTATCAGACCCAAACTAACAAAGGCGACAACCACCCAAGCTAGTGAAGCCAAAATTAACGGTCTGCCGCCTACGGCGACTAACGATCGCCACTTCACCCCAAGTCCCATACCAGTAATGCCAGCAGTTAATAGCAGAGTGGCAGCAGTTTTTCCGGTGTTGATAATGGTCGTAGGTAGTTCAACCGCACTATTTATTGATAACACCAAGATGAACAACAGAATAAAAGGAGGAATAGAACTCTTTAACTTAGCGCCATTTTGTGAATTGAATTTTGCACTCAGCGCAATCAGCATTGGCGCTAACAGCAACATTCGAGTTAATTTCACAATTACCGCAACCGCCAAGGCGGCACCGCCAACAATTTCAGCGGTTGCTATTACCTGCCCCACATCATGGACGGCTGCACCGGCCCATGCACCAAAACGTGCCTCAGTCAGATTTAGCAAGCCCCCAATAACTGGCAGAGTTGCGATAGATAACGTGCCAAACAACGTGACCAGGCCAACCGCATATGCCGTCTCTTCGCGTTTGGCATTAATCGTTGGTGAAATTGCTGCAATTGCGGTATTGCCGCAGATAGCAAAGCCGGCACCAACCAAAATCGAAGTGTTAGTTGAGATCTTTAGCGCTTTACCTAAAAGCAGTGCGCCAAAAAAAGTACCAACCACAACGCAAACAACTAAAACTAATCCCGCTAAACCAACCTCTGCAACCTGGCCATAACTAATTCGCAATCCCAGTAGCACAATGCCAGTGCGCATTAACGCCTTGCTAGCAAATATCGCACCTGGAGCAATTGACTGAGGGAGATTTATTAGATTGCTAACAATCAGTGCAATAACTAGCCCAGCGGTTAGCGGACTAATTGCACCAAATTGCTGTGAAATTAAGTAGGAGATTACGGTAATGATAAAAACGAGTGCTAGCCCATTTCGATAAGTTGGGCTAAT
>JBMTAF010000063.1:0-4961 GCA_049428425.1 Candidatus Nanopelagicales bacterium | reverse complement strand
GGTGAGTGTGGATCAACTGAAAGTCGTTTAATCACTTCCTCAGTTCGCGTCTTGGTTCGCCAAACCTGCGCCCAGCCTAAGAACAATCGTTGGTAACCGGTAAGCCCATCAATTTCGGGTGATGGTTTACCGGCTAAAGAGATTTCATAAGCCTTATGCGCAATGGTTAGACCACCTAGATCACCAATATTTTCACCAATGGTGAGTGCTCCGTTAACTTTATTGCCTGGCGCTTCAGTAGGTTCTAGTTCGTCATACTGAGCAATTAGCTTATTTGCACGCTTCTCAAATTCAGCACGATCGAAATCAGTCCACCAATTGTTTAGATTTCCATCACCATCATATTTGCTGCCCTGATCGTCAAAACCATGGCCAATTTCATGACCAATTACTGCGCCGATGCCACCGTAATTCACCGCGTCATCTGCGTCTAGATCAAAAAATGGTGGCTGCAATATTGCCGCAGGGAAAACAATTTCATTCATACCTGGGTTGTAATAAGCGTTGACGGTTTGTGGGGTCATAAACCATTCGGAGCGGTCAACTGGTTTGCCTAATTTATTTAGGTTGTAATCGATATTGAACGCAGATGCTCGACGCATATTGCCAACTAAATCATCCGACTTAATTTCTAGCGTTGAATAATCTCGCCACTTATCTGGATAACCAATCTTCGGTGTGAATTTGTCTAGTTTCTCTAGTGCTTTCACTTTTGTCTCTGGGCTCATCCAATCTAGTGCTTGAATATCAACCCGATACGCCTCAATAAGGTTATTAACTAATTCCAGCATTCGCTGTTTTGCTGCTGGTGGGAAATGTTTTTCAACATAAAGTTTTCCAACCGCCTCACCCAGAGCGCCTTCTACCATTGCCACACCGCGCTTCCAGCGAGCACGAAGTTCTGGAATTCCAGATAACGTGGTGCCATAGAACTTAAAGTTTTCATTCACAAAATCACTGCTTAGCAGTGATGCAGCCGAGTTAATAACTCGCCACTTCAGCCAAGCTTTCCAGGCAGTTAAGTCAAAGTTCTTAAGTAGCTCGGAAATTCCAGTGACATAACTTGGTTGGCGAACTACTAATTGCGCTAACGCAATGTCAGGCATCTGATATGCCTGCTGCCAGATATCCCATTCGATTTCTGGACCCAACTCAATTAATTGGGCTTTGGTTAACTTGTTGTAAGTTTTAACCGCGTCACGATCTGCCACCACGTCCCAATGGTTGGCGGCAATCTTGGTTTCTAACTCGAAAACTAATTTTGCAAGTCCTGTAGCATCTGATTGATCCGCTAACTCAAACATTCGAGTAATGTGCGGCAGATAAGCGTCTCGTGCCTTTTGATGTGTTGCTTCGCGGTAATACGCTTCATCTGGCAAGCCAATGCCTGACTGATAAAAATACATAATGTTTTCATTAGCATTGCCATCATCAGTTGTCACCCAATAACCAAACCAGCCAGCAACACCACGGCGCTGCAGTTTTCCTAAAACTTCGAAAAATGATTTTTTATCGGTAATGGAATCTACTAGTGCTAACTCGTCTTTAATGGGCGTGTAGCCAAGTTTTTCAATTAAAGCTTCGTTCATAAAACTCTGATAGAGCGCAGCAATCTGTGCGGCTTCACTGCCCTTACTTGGGTCAGCCTGTTCAATAATTTCTCGAGTTCGCTCCTCGGAGATGTCGCGAAGCACATGGAATGCACCATGAATTGGTCGATCAGCAGGGATCTCGGAATTCTCAATCCAGCTACCATTCATATAGCGATAAAGGTCATCTTGCGGCCGAACGGCGACGTTGATATGGCTTAGGTCAATTCCACTCTTCATAACTACTCCTTCGCGACCAGCAGACCTTACTCGCTAAATTTTCAGCATGCTTAGCAAGGCTCCTGCCACTAAGTTTGGCGTCAGTTGCGAGTGAAATGGATAGTTAAAGTATGAGCGCTGGCTACACCACGAGGGGCAGATCGTTCGCAGATCGCCACATCGGACCTACCCAGCCAGAGATTGAGGTCATGCTCAATGAACTGGGTTACAAGTCTTTAGCTGATTTATTAGAAGCCGTAGTTCCCGGTGCCATTAGATGGCAAGAAACCCTAGATCTACCGGCAGCAGTTTCAGAAGCGGAAGCACTAGCTGAGCTGCGAGCACTAGCTAGCCGAAACCAAGTAAATCAATCACTTATTGGTTTGGGTTATTACAACACCTACACCCCAACTGTTATTTTGCGGAACATTTTGGAAAATCCAGCCTGGTACACCGCATATACGCCATATCAACCAGAGATTTCGCAAGGTCGACTAGAAGCGTTAATTAACTTTCAAACTACCGTTCAAGATTTAACTGGTCTTCCGATTGCTAATGCCAGCATGCTAGATGAAGCAACTGCCGCTGCTGAAGCAATGACGTTAGCTCGACGAAATACTAAAGTTGAATCTAATGTTTTTGTAATTGACGCCGATACTCACCCACAAACTATTGAAGTAATTCGAACCAGAGCTAATCCACTGGGTATTGAAATTAGATTAGCGGATTTAGCAAAGCCGTTGGATTATGAATATTTTGGACTGTTAATTTCTTATCCAGCATCAAGCGGAAATATTTATGGCTTAACAGACATCGTTAATGCAGCTCATGATGCCGGTGCGTTAGTTGCTGTTGCTACCGATCTAATGGCGCTAACGATGCTGAAATCACCAGGCGAATTTGATGCTGATATTGCCGTTGGTTCCGCTCAAAGATTTGGCGTGAGCTTGGGCTATGGCGGACCACATGCCGGCTTTATGGCGGTAAAAGCTGGATTAGAGCGATCCCTTCCTGGCCGGTTAGTTGGAGTTTCAATTGATGCGGCTGGCAAACCGGCTTATCGATTAGCACTGCAAACTAGAGAGCAGCACATTCGCCGAGAGCGCGCTACATCAAATATCTGCACTGCCCAAGTACTACTTGCGGTAATGGCGAGCATGTATGCGGTTTATCACGGCCCAGATGGTTTGCGAGATATTGCACAACGAATCCACCAATACACCTCCTTGTTAGCAGCAGGATTAACCAAACTTGGCGCCGAGCTGCTTCACCAAAATTTCTTCGATACCTTACGAATCAAAACTCCTATTGCAGCTGCTTGGCAACAGCGATTGCTGGCAAAGAACATCAACGTATTAATGCTTGATAACGACGTAGTTGGCATCTCTATTGATGAAACTGTTGATCTTCAAACGTTAACAACTTTGCTAGAAACTTATGCTGAAGCATCGGTTGATGTTGATCAACTCTGGTTGAATCTCGATAACCACATCCCAACCGAAATCATGCGCACTAGTGAGTTCTTAACTCATCCAGTTTTTAGTAAGTATCAAAATGAAACTGCGATGTTGCGTTACATCAAATCCCTTGCGGACAAGGACTACGCGCTAGATCGCGGGATGATTCCACTCGGCAGCTGCACTATGAAATTAAATGCAGCAACTGAGATGCAAGCTGTGACTTGGCCGCAGTTTGCCAACCTGCATCCATTTGTGCCAGTTACTCAAGCTGCTGGTAGTTATGCGCTAATTCGCGAGTTAGAAAATTGGTTAGTTGAGATCACTGGTTATGACGCCGTATCACTGCAACCAAATGCTGGCAGTCAAGGTGAGTTTGCTGGCTTGCTAGCAATTAAGAAGTATCTTGAAGCTAAGGGCGAAGTTAATCGTGATGTTTGTTTGATTCCATCATCAGCGCATGGCACCAACGCCGCCAGCGCAGTTATGGCTGGAATGAAAGTAGTTGTAGTTGCGTGCGATGCGCAAGGAAATGTTGATCTAGCTGACCTAGATATCAAAATTGACCAGTATCGAGATTCGCTTGCAGCACTGATGGTTACTTATCCCTCTACTCATGGTGTCTTTGAAGCCGCAATCGCCGAGATCTGCGACAAAATCCATGATGCTGGCGGTCAGGTTTATGTTGACGGTGCAAATCTAAATGCTTTAGTTGGTGTTGCTAAACCAGGAAAATTTGGCGCTGACGTTAGCCATCTAAATCTGCACAAAACTTTCTGTATCCCACATGGTGGTGGTGGCCCTGGCGTTGGACCAGTTGGGGTTAAATCTCATTTAGCACCGTATCTGCCAAATCATCCGATCGTGAAGGAAGCTGGTCCAGCAACTGGCGTTGGTCCAATTAGCGCCGCACCATTTGGTTCGGCAGCAATTTTGCCAATCTCGTGGTCATATATAAAGATGATGGGAGCAGAAGGATTACTTCGAGCAACATCTGTTGCCATTCTTTCGGCCAATTACATTGCTAAGCGCTTGAATCCTTTTTTTCCAGTGCTGTATACCGGACAGAACAATCTAATTGCGCATGAATGCATTATTGATCTGCGCGAGATCACTAAAGAAACTGGCATTACGGTTGAAGATGTTTCAAAACGTCTGATGGATTATGGTTTTCATGCACCAACAGTTTCTTTCCCAGTTGCTGGCACCATGATGATTGAACCAACCGAGTCCGAAGACTTAACTGAGATAAATAGATTCATTGATGCCATGATTGCTATTAAAGGCGAGATTGATCAAGTTAGCTCTGGTAGTTGGAGCAAAGAAGATAATCCGCTGGTAAACGCCCCACACACTGCAGTAAACCTGGTTGGTGAATGGAGCCATCCTTATTCACGTGAGTTGGCGGTATTTCCAAGTGGAAATGCGGCAGCAAAGTATTGGGTGCCGGTGCAACGAATTGATGCGGCCTATGGAGATCGCAATTTAGTTTGCTCTTGCCCACCGCCAGAAGCGTTTGCGGTTAACTGATGCACACTCCGCTGCATCAGCATCATCAAGCACATAAAGCACAACTAACTGATTTTGCCGGTTGGCAGATGCCACTTAAATATGGCTCCGAAACCACAGAGCATTGCACGGTTCGAAGTGATGTTGGCTTATTTGATTTAAGTCATATGGGCGAGATCTATGTCTC
>JBMTAF010000062.1:0-5109 GCA_049428425.1 Candidatus Nanopelagicales bacterium | reverse complement strand
CCTGGGGCACCTTCGTGATGTGAGAACTCAACTGAGATTCCCATCTGCTCCAGCGTAGTAATGGCCGCACGACGAAAATCGTTATCCGCACCTTGCGGTGTGTGATCAAAGAATCCAGCATTATCTGATGGTGTTGGCGGTTTTCCTTCTTCGCGCTCACCTTTGAATAAAAAGAATTCGATTTCTGGATGGGTGTAAAAGGTAAATCCCATCTTTGCTGCTTTATCTAGTGATCGCTTAAGCACTTGTCTGGTGTCGGCATAGGAAGGCGAGCCATCTGGCAATTTGATATCGCAGAACATTCGAGCAACACCTTGTTGTGAACCCCGCCAAGGCAACAATTGAAAAGTAGCGGGATCTGGCTTGGCAACCATGTCTGATTCAGTTAATCGAGTAAAACCATCAATGGCGGAGCCATCAAAGCCAATCCCCTCAGTGAAGGCATTCTCTAACTCAGCTGGGGCGATCGCGACTGATTTGAGAAAGCCCAAAACATCGGTGAACCACAGCCTTACGAACCGAATGTCACGCTCTTCGATTGCTCGTAACACATACTCTGTTTGCTTATCCATGCCTTAAGTCTGCCTTGTCTTTGTTGATAACTCCACCTGCCCTCGATTGGCAGGGTGAAGCCGACCAATTACGCTCGCCTGGTGAGCAATTTTAGGCTAGCGCTGGCACAACTAGACCCAATCGTTGGCGATCTGGGTGGAAATTCTGTGTTAATTATTCAGGCTGCCCAGGCTGCTCATGCGGCAGATTCAGATTTACTTGTTGCACCCGAAATGGTGCTCACCGGATATCCCATTGAAGATCTGAGCCTTCGTCCAAGTTTTCGAGAAGCGGCAGTTGCCGCCGTTAGTCAACTCGCAACTGATCTTGCCAAGGCAGGCTGCGGTGACCTACCAGTTGTAGTTGGTTATTTGGATCAAGATCGAAATGCTGCCGCTGTGCTCCATCAGGGAAAAGTGGTTGCCAAATATTTCAAACATCATTTACCAAATTATGGCGTCTTTGATGAACACCGATATTTCACACCAGGCGATACGCCGGTAACGATTCGAGTTGCCAACGTTGATGTGGCAATTGCCATCTGTGAAGACATTTGGCAAGCCGGTGGCACCGTCGCCGCAGCAAAAGCTAATCAAGTGGGTCTGCTAGCGGTTTTGAATGGCTCTCCATATGAACAAGCCAAATCAAATACCAGACTCAAACTGGTCGTGCAGCGAGCAACTGAGATTGCTGCCGCGGTGGCTTACGTGAATTTAGTTGGCGGCCAAGATGAATTAGTTTTTGATGGCGGCTCATTTGTGGCAGACAAAACCGGTGAGCTAATTTCTAGCTCACCATATTTTCAACCTCATCTATTAATCAGCGATCTCACGTTGCCAACTGCTACTGCTAAATCAACTCTTTCACTCACCACAACCGAGCGAAATCACGAAGCTGCCAATCAAATCGCCGCATCACTTTCGCCACTAGCTGAAGTTTGGGAAGCACTTAAAGTTGGGCTTAGGTCCTATATTGAAAAAAATAAATTTAAGTCGGTGCTGCTGGGGCTTTCTGGCGGAATAGATTCCGCATTAGTTGCCGCTCTCGCGGTTGATGCAATTGGCGCAGATCGAGTGCATGCGGTAGCAATGCCCAGTAAGTACTCTTCGGCGCATTCCATTGCTGATGCAAAGGATCTGGCTGAGCGAACAGGGATTAATTTTCGAGTAGAGCCAATTCAAGAAATTGTGGATTCTTATCTAACTCAACTGCAATTTACTGGCCTAGCTGAAGAAAATTTGCAGGCAAGAGTTAGAGGTGCAATCTTGATGGGTATAAGCAATCAAGAGGGCCAATTAGTATTAGCAACTGGAAACAAATCTGAGTTAGCTGTTGGTTATTCAACTATTTATGGTGATGCAGTTGGTGGCTTTGCGCCGATCAAGGATGTGTCCAAAACACTGGTGTGGCAACTTGCTTCCTGGCGAAATGAAATAGCAATCGCCGCAAATCAAACCCCACCAATCCCACCAAACAGCATCACAAAAGAGCCCTCAGCTGAGTTGCGACCAGATCAGAAAGACACAGATTCCTTGCCAGACTACCTAACTTTAGACCAAATTCTGGAAAGCTATGTGGAAAATGATCAAACTACGTTGGCACAATTTGATTCAGCGCTAGTTTCTCGCGTCATAAACCTGGTGGATCGTGCCGAATATAAACGGCGGCAATACCCACCTGGCACGAAAATCAGCTCACGCGCATTTGGTCGCGATCGCCGACTTCCAATAACTAATGCGTGGGGTCGCTCTTAGTTTCACCGCTCTGCCAGGCAGCAACTTCAGAAACTTTTGGCATCTTCCAGGCCATCACAATTAACGCAACCAGCACCACTGCTGCCCCAATTAGAACTGCACTGTGAAAACTGGTCATATAGGAATCAATTGCCAACTCCTGAATCTGGCCAGCTATGCCAGTTGGCAATTGTCCTGATTGAGCTAATGCTTCGGTTGCGCCAAAAGCTGAGCCAACTGAATCCGTGACCTCATTTGCTAACTGATTGGGCAACGAAATAGCAGCATTACTAAGTGCAAGTTTCATTTGGTTGGAGTAAATGGTTGCCACGATGGTTGAAACAATGGCCACCCCAAGCGCGGCACCAACTTGACGAACGGTGTTTTGCACCGCTGAGCCGGCACCAGATCTTGCTGGTGGAATCGACATGGTCATCTGCGCCGTTGATGGTGCAATAGTGTTGCCAAGTCCATAGCCAAGAATGAAGAAAATGATCAACATTTGCCAAGTGGCGGTGTCCTCAGTTAACAGCGTAAACATAGTGAATGCGATTGACGTGATAACTAATCCAGTGATTACTACTTTGCGAAAACCAAACTTATTTACCATTCGCGCCGAGTTAGGTGCGGCTAGCAATTGGCCAATTGCGACCGGCAATGTCTGCAATCCTGCTTGCAGCGGGGTAAGTCCACGAACAATTTGTTGATAAAACGCTAAGAACAGCAGCGATCCGCTCATCGCTGCAAAGGTAAGCGTGGTGGCAATTAGTGGCACGGAGAAAGATTTGATCTTAAACAGCGCTAGATCCAACGTGGCATGATCGCTTCGATGCTCAAGAACCACAAACAGCACCAGAATGGCAACACCGGCAAGAATCGCACCCAAGCTTGAAATAGTTAACCAATTGCCAGTATCGCCGGCATGGATAATTCCATAGACCAGCAAGATCAAACCAAGGATGGAAAGCAGCACACCAACTGGGTCTAGCTTTCCTGGATTTGGGTTTTTGCTCTCGGGCACCAACCACAAAATGCCAATTACGCCCAAAACAACTACTGGCACATTAATTAGGAACACCGAGCCCCACCAAAATTTCTCAAGTAATAAACCAGCAACGATTGGTCCCAGCGCAACCGATGCACCAACAGCAGCCGCCCAGAAGCCGATTGCTTTGCCGCGTTCATGTGGTGGAAAAACCACCGTGATAATTGCTAACGTCACTGGCAACACTGACGCCGCACCAATTCCCATTAAGCCACGAGTTGCAATGAGCATCTCTGGTGAAGTGGAGAAAGCTGAGAGCGCAGAAGCTAAACCGAACAAAATCAAACCAATTACCAAGATTCGCTTTCTGCCATATCGATCACCTAGCACGCCCCAGGTAAATAACAACGCGGCAAAAACTAAAACATATGAATTGATGGACCAGATCAATTCTGACTGGGTCGCATCCAGCGCAATCTGAATGGTTTTGAGCGCAACGTTCAGCACCGAATTATCAAGAATTACTACTACAAGTGAAGTCACCAGAACGGCCAAGATGGCCCAACGTTTTGGATTTACTTCAGTTGGCGAAACCGGAGTTGTAGACATATCAACCTCATCTATTAGAAGGCAAGCATAGGAGTGTTCGGCTGACTAATGTTGGATTTGGCAATAGGGCATAATTGTCGGTGAACGGAGACTCTAACCAGAGCTTCGAGTCAATGGAGGACAAATGAGTGCAGATAACGCTGCGCTATATGGCGGAAGTCAGCGCCGAATTACCACATCGCATCTAAAACAAGCAAAGCTCGCTGGCGATAAATGGCCCATGCTTACTTGTTACGACTCCCTTACCGCATCACTATTTGATGAAATTGGCATCCCGGTTCTATTGGTTGGCGATTCTGCAGCGATGGTGATGCTTGGCTATGACACCACGGTTCCAATCACCGTAGATGAATTATTAGTAATGGTGAAAGCCGTTACGAGATCCACCAAGCGAGCCTTAGTTGTTGCGGACCTTCCGTTCGGTAGCTATCAGACCAGTGTTGCCGACGCACTTGTCACCGCGACCAGAATGATCAAAGAAGGCGGCGCCAGCGCGGTAAAACTAGAAGGTGGCGAACGGGTGCTGCCCCAGGTTGAAGCCTTAGTTGCCGCGGGCATTCCAGTGATGGGCCATTTGGGACTCACGCCACAATCCGTAAATGCTTTTGGCGGATATAAAGTTCAAGGACGAGGTGAAGCTGGCGATAAGTTGCTTCAAGATGCAATTGCACTGGAGCAGGCCGGCGCATTCGCGATTGTGCTTGAAGTGATCCCGGCAGAATTAGCCGCCGAAGTTACTGCTGCGTTAACTATTCCCACAATCGGTATTGGCGCCGGCAGTAATGTTGATGCGCAAGTATTGGTGTGGCAGGACTTAGCTGGACTAACCAATGATCCCTCGCCAAAGTTTGTTAAGCGATATGCCAATCTCAGATCCGAGTTAACTCAGGCGGTAAAACATTTCGCCGATGATGTTAAAACGCAAAAATATCCAGAAACAAAACACAGTTACTAAGTTCAAATTTGGTAGACATTTTTGCGATAATTTGTGTTGTTAACGTAAAAAAAGCAAAAAAATTGCAGTTTTTTACTAAAAAACTGCGACACGCCGCGTTTTTCGTGCGCTACTTAATGGATTTATCTAGGTGTGATAAGGAAAACTTATCCCCAGCGCGTCATGGTCCGGATTTGACGCACTTAACCAGGGAGGTAACGTGGCCGCAAAGAAGGCTGCTAAGAAGGCTGCTCCAAAGCGCCGTAAGAAGGCTGCTGCCAAGAAGGCTGCACCAA
>JBMTAF010000061.1:0-5177 GCA_049428425.1 Candidatus Nanopelagicales bacterium | reverse complement strand
CCTCATCATGAGAGAACTTGACTTTACATAATGTACATTATCGGCTTCGTTTTACGCCTAACACTTATTCTGGGATTGACCTTGACGGCAATCGCTACTTCAGCAACTGAATCGGATGAAACCCTGCCCGTCTGTTCAGTAAGGCCGAAATATGCGCCAGCCGTTGTTGAGCGGCCAGCCAATCGGAATCGACCGTTTGCTTTTACGCCCGCCGCGCAACGAGTATCAGGACCATTTGGCATAGATATCTCACGGTGGGACCATCCAGGCAATAAATTGTTGGATTTCGATCGCATCAGGCAGGCAAGCTTCGAATTCGCCATTATCAAGCTCTCTGACGGTGCTACTAGCGTCTCAAACCGGTCGGCCAAGAGATGGTGGCGTATAGATAGGCCAGCTGCTGAAAAGGCGGGTTTCTTGGTTGGTGGCTACCACTATGCCTATCCTCGTGGTGAAAACGCGATGGAACGCCGTCAGGATGCTCTTAAACAGGCCAGACAGGCGGCTCGGGAATATGGCAAATGGCAACCTGGTCGTTTACCTCTGGTGCTGGATTATGAGGTGCTACCGACACCGAAATGGACGCCACGAGAAATGACGGATTGGGCTCTGACCTTCTTGGGTGAGGCCGAAAATCTAATTGGCACTCCGCCAATGATTTATTCCTATGCGAATTTCTTTCTCAAACATATGGAGCCCGATTTAGCACTTGCTCGCTATCCCCTGTGGATCGCACATTACGGCGTACACCTGCGTGAGCCAGCACCAATTGCACCCTGGTCACTGTTTGATGGTTATGCGATTTGGCAATTTTCGTCATCTGGTAGAACTCCGGGTACGCATCGAAATATCGGTGATTTAAACCAAGCTCAACAACACTGGTTAGCAAAGCTCGCGGGGCAAGGTTCTGACCATATTTGGGCCGAACCCCTTTCCGACGCCCAAACCGCAGCCTTCCGGTCTATTGCTAAGGGTGGCACGGGCGAAAGATTTCATAATCGAACCGGAAGTACTCGTGACGGACTGACCACTTGGCAAACTTGGATATCTGCACCCGATAAATGTTCGCCAAATCAACCAGTGAATCCATGACCACTGTTTGGTCGCACCGAGGCTATGGTGTGGAGAATTCCCTGACCGCATTTCAGGCCGCGTGGGATTTGGGTGTTGATCATTTTGAAACCGATATTCACGTTACCGCCGATGGCCAGCTGATCTTGGCACACGATAGATCCATCTCTAGATTAACTGGAAGAGATTTAAATATTGATGAGCTTAAATACACTGAACTACAACAATTCCCCATCCAAGGTAAAGAAAGCTGGCCTACATTATCAGATCTTCTGTCAACTTTTGGAACTGCAAAAGTATCAATTGATATGAAATCACCTAATTCACTCTTTCCATTGGTTCAACTTTTGGAATCCAATATTGATTATCGAGAGCGAGTAATCGTAGGCTCCTTTAGTTCTAAACGCGTTGAAAAATTTCGGTCATTGATGCCAGAAGTGAACACTGCCCTGACGGTCAAAGAAATTCTACGACTTAAAACTACAGGTAAAATTTCGAATCCAGAAGGAAAATATGCGATGGTTCCGCATAAGTTTCTCGGCAGGAGTTTCCTGAGTAATCGGATTGTCGAGCTATTAAATGAATCAAAGATACCTGTACATGTCTGGACAGTAAATGAGTTAGAAAGTTTCGATAGATGTAAAAAGCTTGGTGTTGACGGTGTTGTTACGGACGAGGTGCCACTTGCGAAGTCCTTCTTCGAGCAACATTCCGGATAGAAAAGTAAATCAAATTTGATAAAAGAAAGCCAAGCGCAAAATAGTTTACGATTCTTGCCACCACATTAGATGGTGCCACATTTAGTGCCCGCGGCAGATCTGCAAGTAATGTTCCCGATTCATTCTTGGATATTATTTGTTGAATATCGCCACTTGAATCAATTATGGCGCTGATACCACTAGTTGATGCCACAACGACTGGTTTTCCAATTGACATAGCTTGTAGTTTTGTGATGTTAAGTTGCTGCCAGGGCTGTTTGGTTCCCCCATAGGTTGCGTTATTGGTAAGAATTAGTAAGTAATCAGCTGATTCGGCATAGCCCTGCCAAAGCTGATCAAATGCGACCTCGTAGCAAATCAATATTCCTAATTCTTTATCCCTTACGGAAAATAAATCAACGAAATCCCCAGCGTAAAAATCCGTACTAAGCCGATCAAAGCGGGTTATTAGTGGCGCCAATAAGTTTCTGAAAGGTAGATATTCGCCGAACGGAACCAGCTTGCGTTTTTGATATACCTCTTCAATTGTCCCTTCATTTGCTAGTACTGCTGAATTCGCCAGCCCCTCCCCCTGCCTCAGCACAGCTCCAAATAGAACGGGAGTTGAACTGCGAGTGCTCAATTCCAAAATGGCAGACTCAATCTCAGGGTTCGAAAACGGATCTATATCAACACTATTCTCCGGCCATATAATGAGATCCACCGTGATGCCCTGATCTAAGAACTTATTTGTTTGTACTAAATGATTTTGAAATACCGCATTACGTTGAGCATTGAAGTCCAGTCCTACTTCTGGAACCCCACCTTGAATCACCACTACTTTGAACCGTTCGTCCACATTCTCAATCGCATTACTGTGTAATACATTGAGTATGGGAATTAGGGTAACAAAGATCGCAGATATAACGAGTTTGCGAATTAATCTGATATTAGGTGATGCTATACAACTGCTAAAAAAAATTGCCATAAATGTGAGTGCTGGAATTCCCAACCAGAAAGAAATCTTTGATATCGGTGCATCGCTCCATAGATAAGCAATTCGCAACCAATTAAATCCACCAAATGGTTGATAACTAAGGAGCCACTCTAGAGCAACTGCCAAACTCGCAAGAATAGAAGCTCGGATGCCAGGATGTAGAGCGAACGAATTCAACAATTGCCATATCCAAATAGCGAGTGCCCACGCGCTTGCTGCCACAAAACTAAGTGCTAATCGAGCATCAACTCCGAGAACCCCGACCCAATCAAGTGAGAACAATGCCACTAAATACCAGATTGAGAATGTGTATCCAATCTGGTATTTACGTTCCGTGTTGAATAGCAAGAAAAACCAGTAGATCAATCCAGATAAAACCAGTACCCAATTTTGATCAGGAGTTGCGCCTCGTGAAATCAGCCAAGATGCGATTAGGACTTTAACTACGAATTTTAAGTAAACCATCTAGGCTATATGACTAACAAATGCTTTGAAGTTTTATTCAAGACTTCCATAGAGTCATCCGTTGTAATGACAATATCTTCGATTCTCGCACCATATTTACCTTCTATATAGAAGCCTGGTTCAACGCTAAAAGCTTGATTTGGTTTTAGGGGTTCGTGAAGCGCTGAACCTATGTAAGGTTCTTCGTGTGTTTCCACCCCGATGCCATGTCCTGTGCGGTGTATGAAATATTCACCAAGATTGTGTTGATTCAAATAATTTCGTCCAGCAAGATCCACTTCACTTGGCTTAACGCCAGGGGCGACCGCATCTAAGGATCGTTGCTGAGCTACTTGAAGCACGTCATAGAATCTTTGGAAATCTTCGGAGACTCCCGACATTGCATAAGTTCGGGTGCAATCAGAGCAATACCCTTCGTGGCTCGTTCCGCCAATATCAACTACAACTACGTCGCCATGTTGAATTATTCGATCCGTAGGCTCGTGATGTGGACTTGCACTGTTGGGTCCTGACGCAACAATAATGAAATCTACCCGCGCATGACCGTGAGACAAGATTAGCGACCCTATATCCCGAGAGATTTCTAACTCGGATCTTCCGACTGCAATTAGGTTGGGCACTTGACGATGAACTGCGTCGATGCTGCTGCTAACTTTGGCTAGCGCTTCAAGCTCGTATTGAGATTTCACGCTGCGCAATGCATGAGTAAATTTCCCAGCGGCAGCGACTTCTGCACCCATAACCTCACGTTCAATTCCCTTTGCCTTAACAGCCCACATTCGGTCGTCTACCCCTACCCGACTTACTCGCCCAATTCGTTTTGCAATCAACTGGTACGGATCGTCAAACTCTCCGTAGGTTTGGATTTCGATACCTAATCTTCCGGCTCCCGAAGCTTCTGCCGGTAATTTTTCCAAACGCGGAACCAGAAGCATCGGGTCGCCACTCGGAGTTAACACAAGGCAGGTAATTCTCTCTAAATCCTTAGCATCGTAATCTACAAAATACCGAAGATCAGGTCCTGGGCTGATACAGATAGCCTCGAAACCGCTACCAGTCATGAGATCACGGGCCCGTTGAATTCGCTGGCGAAGATCATCTGTAGGCATCTGCATTATGATTGTCCCCCTAGTAGGCGGTTAAGAATACCTTGAAAGAAAAGCTGTTATTGCTCGATACTGCCACAATCTATTATCGAGCCTTTTACTCTTTACCAGAGACATTAACAAATCATGAATCTATTCCAATCAATGCCATTCGGGGAACATTGGATCGAATATCCACATTGGTAGGACAAACTAACCCAGATCGAATCATTGCCGCTTGGGACACCGAATGGCGTCCTCAATGGCGAGTAGATCTACTCCCCTCTTACAAGGCTCACCGCGTAGAAGAGTCTCTAGGAACCGAGCAGGAGGAAGGCTCAGAGTCCGCTGTTCCAGATTCGTTGGCCATCCAAATTCCGATAATCGAAGAAGTGCTAACCTCTCTGGGAATTCCAGTTATTGGACATGAAGATTTCGAAGCTGACGATGTAATCGGCACTTATTGTGAAATGCATTCGGGGGAAATCGAAGTTGTTACCGGTGACCGAGATCTATTCCAATTAATTGATGATGCCAAGAGAGTTTCCCTCAGGTATACCGCAAAAGGAGAGGTAAAGCATTTATTCGAATCTGACATTGTAAATCAATATGGCATCAAACCATTTCAATACGTCGATTATTCGATAATGCGAGGCGATCCCAGTGATGGACTACCAGGTGTATTGGGAATTGGTGAGAAAACTGCACAATTCTTAATTCAGGAATTCGATAACATAGATAATGTCATTGCTGGAGCTCAAGCAGGCGATTTGCGAATCAAGCCTAAAGTGCGGCTCAACATCATAAATTCTCTCGACTATATTGAACGAGCTAAGCAAGTAGTTCCAGTAGTAAGGAATA
>JBMTAF010000060.1:0-5313 GCA_049428425.1 Candidatus Nanopelagicales bacterium | reverse complement strand
TCCCAGCGACTTCACCTTCAACATTCATCATTCGAGTAAAGCCAGTTGGCGCAATACCCAATGGATATGCGGCAGGTTTGCCAAATAAATCGATAGTCGTATCTAACTTTGACACATCCCGAAGCACATTCGGCTGAAATTCCACCTCTCGATAAGCATCGCGAGCTCGCCGCAAACTAATTTCATCTTCAGCTGCACCGTCGGTGTAATCAAAGGCTGGTGCTGGCGTGCACTTTTTAGCCGCAAGCCGAAGATCATAAATAGTTAATGATCGCTTGACTCGGCGTTTCTTTGCACTGAACTCAGGCTTGCGAAATTTCGGTAGCAAGTTTGGCATTGACCAACTCCTGAGCGCGTAGGTTTAGTAACTGAGCACTTTACGTACTGCGGCCACCATATCGTCTACTGATGGAATGGTCGCATCAACCATGCCTGGATCAGCGCTTAGCGGGGCTCGCTTAGCACCAACTCGAACAATTGGTCCTTTAAGCGAATCAAAGGCAACTTCGCTCGCGGTTGCAGCAATCTCAGCGGTAATGGATGCAAACAGCGGAGCTTCATCAGCAACAACCATCCGACCAGTTCGCTTTACAGCATCAATAACCGCATCCATGTCCATCGGGAACAAGGTGCGAAGATCAATGATCTCAATCTGTTTTCCTTCAGCAGCCAAAATTTCTGCCGCTTTAGTTGCGGTAACTAACGTATAGCCATAAGTGACAATAGTTGCATCTGCGCCCTCACGTGCAATGCGTGCTTTGCCAAATGGCACCAGGTCTTCTGGACCACCAATTGGACCGCGAGCACCAGTCAACTTCTTGTGCATCATGAAGATAACTGGGTCGTCAGCGCGCAGTGCGGTTTTGAGCAAGCCTTTAACATCGTATGGCGTGCCCGGCACTGCTACCGAAAGACCAGGAGTGTGGGCAAAGAAAGATTCAAAGCTGTTGTTGTGATGGGCCCCACCCATGGCAATACCAGAAGTTGCGCGAACAATTAGCGGAACCGAACCATTAAACATATATCTAATATGCGCTGCTTGGTTGATGATTTCATCCATAGCGCCTAAGGCAAAGTCCATAAAATTCAAGTCAACTACTGGGCGCATGCCATACATTGCGGCACCCACACCAGCAGCCACCATAGCCGCTTCGGAGATGGGTGTATCGCGAACGCGTTCACCACCAAACTCTTGCGCGATTCCCTTTACTTGAGCAAAGTGACCACCGCGCTCTTGTAGGTCGGTACCTAAAATAAAAATTCGTGAATCGCGATTCATCTCTTCGCGAATGCCGGACTGGTAAGCCTCAGAATATGTTGGATCAGCCATGATTAACCTCTTAACTTTCCAGAATCGACATTAAGCATTACTTCCGCTGGATCCGGATGCGGTGAATTCTCGGCAAACTCAACAGCATCCTTTATTTCAGTATCAACGCTAGCTTTCATTTCTTCATAAGTAGCTTCATCCAATAAACCTTCTTTTAGTAATCGAGCCGCAAATTGATCAATTGGGTCGCGATGAGTTCGCCAATCTTCAATCTCTTCTAGCGTTCGATACTGACCTTTTTCGCCAACATTGTGGCCGTAATAACGATAAGTAAGTGCATTTAAGAAAGTAGGACCATTGCCCGCTAAGGCATATTCCCGAGCAGCAGCAACCGCATCTCTTACTTCTAATACGTTCTGGCCATCAATAGTTGATGCGGGCAAACCAAAACCACTCGCACGCTTTGGAATGTCGCCACCTGCAGTTACTCGATCAATAAAGGTCTCAACTGCGTACTGATTGTTATCAACCACCACAATCAACGGGAGCTTCCAAATTGCCGCCATGTTTATTGCTTCCCAGGTGCGGCCAGTATTCATACCGCCATCACCTACAAAGCCGACCGCAACTTTTTTATCACCAGCCATTTTGATACCAAGTGCGGCACCCATGCCAATACCCATACCAGCGCCAACAATTCCATTACCACCAAAATGGCCGCGAGAAACATCACCTAAGTGCATCGAGGCACCACGACCTTTTGAAACACCAGTGGCCTTGGTCATTAGCTCTGCCATAACTTCACGCGCCGTGAAACCTTTTGCCAAAGTGTGATGGTGCGAACGGTGCGTTGTTGCGATTACATCGTCTGGAGCAAGAGCACTCATCACGCCAACGGCAACTGCTTCTTGACCTGATGAGTTATGCATGCCGCCAGAAACCTTGCCGCGTAGTGTCAGCTTGTCGGCAGTCTCTTCAAAGTTACGAATCATCATCATCATTCGCAACATGGCAAGCATTTCGTCTCTTGACCCCATGACTCTCCCCTACCTATTCCGATTCGCCTGGCGCGAGGATTACCGTGATGGTTTCTCCTACTGGCACCGATGCCCCCACCTGGTATCGATGCTTGCCAACAGTTCCGGCGGATTCGCAAACTACTTCTACTTGGGCTTTATCAGTTTCAATCAGTGCGATTACATCGCCGGCATTGACTGATTCACCTTCCTGCTTGATCCACTTTTCTAAATAAGCTTCTTCCATCGCCATACCTAAAGCTGGGATGAATACTTCTTCCATTAACGATCTCCTTGATTAGTTTGCTCGTGGATCTACTGCTAAGCGACCATTCTTAATGGTCTTTGTTTTGAAATACTCAAAAACATCAATGGCAGACCATTGCACCAGTCGCGGTCCGGCGACTTCGGAATACCAGGCAATATGGCTGCTTAAAATTAAGTTTGGTGCACTACGAAGTGGTGAATCTGCTTGTAGCGGCTCAACTTCAAATACATCAAGCCCAGCAGCTGAGATTTTGCCGGAGTGCAGTGCTGCTGCTAAGGCAACTTCGTCAATCAGCCCACCTCGAGATACGTTAACAATCATGGCGCCATCTCTCATAATGGAGATAGCGCGGGCATCAATAATATTTTTAGTTTCTGGCAGTAATGGCGAGTGCAACGAGATGACATCTGATCGCTTTAGCAATTCATCTACGTTTGCAACTAGCTCAAAATCAAATTTTTCTTGCTTGATCATTGGATCAAAGCCAATTACTTCTTTGAAGAATGGTCGCATCTTGGTCATTAACGCATGGCCAATTCGACCACAACCAATCACACCAATTACTGAGTTTTCTAGCGACATAACGCGTGGAAAATCTTTAGTTCGCCAGTTGTTTTCTCGTAAATCTTGGTCGGATGGCAACAGGACTCGATTTGAAGCCAGGATCATGGCAGCAGCGTGATTTGAAACTTCATCAACTGCATATGCTGGCTGATGCACCACTGCAATACCGTGATCTTTTGCCGCATCAAGATCAATATTGTCGAGTCCAACTCCCATCCGACCAATTGATTCCACACTGTCAGCAAGTGCAGAGATTTTTTCGCGAGTAACTGGTTGAGTTGCAACTAAGAGTGATGTTGCACCTTCGGTCAATTTGGCGACATCATCTGGTGTCTCGATTGAACCGGTTCGAAGTTCAAAACCAAGCTCTGCTGCTAATGGATCTATCCAATTAGACATTGCAATGGATCCGGTTGCTACCGCAAAAACTGGTTTAGTCATTTCGCTCCATCACTAAATTAGTTGCCCTAGGTATGGTCAAGCGTAGGCTCGAGGGTATGGCAAGTCAACACAATAAATCGATTACCGAACTAGGAAAATGTGGTAACGAATTCATAATTAACAACTCAGTAACTATCTCATAAATATTGGACTTTATAATTCAGATTAACTAAGGTCTCGCTACTACATCTATTGATATGGCTGGTGCTAATGACTGCTCCCAGTTTTGATCTTTCTGGCAATACCGCAGTAATTACAGGTGCTAGAAAGGGCATCGGTCTTGCGATTGCAACAGCAATGGCTGAACATGGCGCTGACATTATTGGTATTAGCTCGCAGATAGACACTGACAACAGTGATGTCGCCAATCGAGTTAGAAGTGCTGGCCGAGAATTTACCGCAATAAAATGTGATTTTGCTAACCATAACGAGGTACTAGCACTTACGAAAGATCTTGCCTCAACCAAGATTGATATTTTGGTAAATAACTCCGGCATTACCCAGCGAACCCCAACCCTTGATCACACTGATGAAATGTGGAATCGGGTCATGCAAGTAAACCTAACCACTCCCTTTGTTTTGACTCGTGAGATTGGTCGGCAGATGGTGGAGCGCAAGAGTGGCAAAGTCATTTTCATTGGTTCGCTCTGGACATTACAGGGCGGATTAAACGTAGTTAGTTATGCCGCTAGCAAACATGCCATTGGCGGCATTACCAAAGCAATCTCAAATGAATGGGCACAGCACGGTGTTAATGTGAACGCTATTGCACCTGGGTTTATTGAGACTGACATCAATGCCAATCTGAAAAGTGATCTGCCAGAGCGATATGCCTTTATAACTAGTCGAATCACCGCAAAGCGATGGGGTAAAGCAGATGACATCGCCGGTGCTGCCGTATTTTTAGCGTCTCCTGCTGCCGAATATGTTCATGGCATTGTGCTTTCCGTTGATGGGGGTTGGTCCGCTAACTAAATGAGCCTTGCATCTGCTGGCGATCGAATCTCAGGACATCGACATCGAGACATTCTCTATCTCTTCACAATAAACACCGCAGCATTAGTTCTCAATCCAATTGTTGTGGCATACGCAATGGATCCGTTGTTAGTTACTTTTTGGCGCTGCTTCTTTGGTGCGCTAATTTTTATTCCAATAGCTCTCATCACTCAACCCCAGTTTTATCGACGGATTAATCACTCACAATGGGGGTACTTAATTCTGGCTGGGGCAGCACTTTCAGTTCACTTTATCGGGCTTATGCAAGGTCTCTATCAAGTTAGCTTAGGAATTGCGCTAACCATTATGTCTACTGGAGCTATCTGGGTGGGACTGATTGGAATCTTGCTGCTGAAACAGGTGTTGGCGCCTGGCCAATGGGCTGGTTTAGTTGCTGGGGTAAGTGGAATTGTGCTTTACGCATATATCGGAAATTCTTTCGCCGCGAAGAACCACACTGCCTTGCTTTGGCTATTGACTTCAGCGATAACTGGAGCGATCTATGTCGTAATTGGTCAGAAAGTTCGCCCAGTAATGAAAAATGTTTCTTATGTTGCCGTGGTGTTCTCTGTTGCGGCAATTGTTGCGCTGACTTACTCGCTTGCAACCGGTCGATCTGTCATGGTTGAAACCTCAAGTGACTGGATAGGAATATTGTTAATTACTTTCTTTGGCCAGATCTTGGTTCATACCGTCTCAAACTTATATCTAAAACATGGTGAAGCAGCAATTTTGCAACTAACCACGCTTATTCAAAT
>JBMTAF010000059.1:0-5361 GCA_049428425.1 Candidatus Nanopelagicales bacterium | reverse complement strand
TCGAACTGCATACCCTCAGTGAAGTCCAACTCCAACTCAGTAGTGCTGGATTCTTCAACTGTGATCACACCGTCTTTGCCTACCTTGTCGAATGCTTCTGCAATTAATTCACCAATAGCACGATCCTGCGCCGAGATGGTTGCTACGTTTGCAATCTCATTTTTATCAGCAACTGGTCGAGCAACTTTGCTCAGCTCATCCGTGACCGCTTCAACTGCCTGATCTATTCCGCGCTTCACCGCAGTTGGTGCACTGCCCGCTGCTACCAGTTTCAATCCTTCGCGAACTAGCGCTTGAGCCAAAACCGTTGCCGTTGTTGTGCCGTCACCGGCAAGATCGTTGGTTTTAGTCGCAACTTCTTTTGCAAGTTGAACGCCTAGATTTTCAAACGGATCCTTCAACTCAACTTCTTTAGCAATAGTCACGCCGTCATTAGTAATTGTTGGCGCGCCCCACTTTTTGTCAATCACAACATTTCGACCCTTTGGGCCAATCGTGATCTTCACCGCATCGGCGAGCGCATTCACACCACGCTCCAGGGCACGGCGAGCATCTTCGTCGAACTTCAAAATCTTAGACATGAATTTCCTTCACTTGCATTAATAACCAACTAGTGCCACCCAAGTGGCACTAGTTGGTGAAACTAAATTATTTATCTAGTACTGCGAGCACGTCGCGAGCCGAGAGCAGCAAATAGGTTTCGCCACCATGGTTCACTTCAGTGCCGCCATACTTTGAGAAGATCACAATGTCATTGACTTTTACGTCAACTGGAATGCGCTTCTCGCCCTCGTCGTCAAAGCGACCTGGGCCTACCGCTACCACTTTGCCTTCTTGTGGCTTTTCTTTTGCTGTGTCTGGAATAACCAAACCACTAGCTGTTGTTTGTTCAGCTTCTAGCGGCTGAACCAAGATTCGGTCCTCTAAGGGACGGATGTTGACCGACACGGTCTTCCTCCGATTAGTCGTATGTGGACAGGGACTTAGCACCCGCAGGAGGCGAGTGCTAAAGCCAAGCGTAGATAGCAGTTAGCACTCCGTCAAATGGAGTGCTAATTCACCCTAGTGGCCGGCCGGCCCGCCCGCACCCGAAGCGCCCCTAGCGCCGCCACCATTGCCCCGTTATCCGTGCAGAGCCGGGCCGGTGGAATCCGAAGGCTCAGCCCAGCGGCCTCGGCCCGAAGCTCAGCCATCGCTCGAAGTCGAGAGTTCGCCGCAACTCCGCCAGCAATTAGCAGGGTGCTAGCCCCGGTTTCTTTTGCTGCCGCAACGGCCTTTTGAGTCAGCACGTCTACTACTGCTTCCTGAAACGATGCCGCTACATCTGGAATTGAGATCTGATCGCCAGCACGTGTTGCAGCTTCAATCCATCGAGCAACTGCAGTTTTCAGACCAGAGAAGGAGAAATCAAATTTATGCTCAACTAGATCATGAGCTGCAGTTAGGCCGCGTGGGAATTTAATTGCAATTGAATTTCCGCTCGCAGCACTTTTATCTATCTCTGGTCCACCCGGAAACGGCAAGCCTAAAAGTCTTGCTACTTTATCGAACGCTTCGCCAGCAGCGTCATCAATAGATTGACCAAGCACGGTGGCGCCTAACGTGATGTCGTCAACTTGCAGCAGCGATGAGTGACCGCCGGAAACAAGTAGGGCGATGGTGGTTTCAGTTAGCTCGCCATGATGCAAAGCATCAACTGCAATATGCGCATCTAAATGATCAACATGATGAATCTCAATACCAAGTCCTGTGGCAAGTCCTTCAGCTGCTGCAACTCCTACCAAGAGTGCACCAATTAAACCTGGGTTTCTAGTAACTGCTATCGCGTCAATATCAGTCAGATTTAACTTTGCTTCAGTTAGTGCCCGCTCAATGGTTGGAAACATCGCTTCAAGATGTGCTCGCGAGGCTATCTCTGGGACCACCCCACCAAATCGAGCATGTTCACTAACACTTGTTGCTAGCGCATCAGCAAGAAGCTCAGTTCCGCGAACAATGCCGATCCCAGTTTCATCGCATGAAGTTTCAATACCTAACACAATTGGCTGGCTCATCTGGCTCCAATTGGTCGCATCATGACAAAAGCATTTCGCCCAGCGCCATAATAATTTGGTCGAATCGAGATTTGTTCAAAGCCAAATCGTTGGTATAACTTGATTGCCGCTTCATTTTCAACAGCGACTTCCAAAAATAATTGGGTTACCCCTAATTCTTGGGCTTTCGCCAAAGCGAGTTCAAGCAGCTGCGCGCCATAGCCTGCTCGCTGCTTATCCAAAATCACGGCAATAGTCTGAATGTCTGCGCTGCTACCAGTAATTGCCATTCCAACATACCCAATTATTCGATCGTTCTCCCACAGCACTTTGTACCATCGAGAACTACCTAGTCTGGAAATTTCATCCAAAAACAGTTCTCGACTCCATGCTGTTATTCCAAATAAATCCTGTTCGATTAACAAAATTTGATCTAAGTCTTCATAAGTCAAATCGCGAAGTTGTGAACTCATTTTGGTTCCATTACGTCAGGCCGGCGAAGGTATAGGGGTAATGGCGGCAACAGCAAGCCAAGCCCGATTGGAATTGCCCCAGCACCATCACTGTTGGCATGGCCTAACTGCGGTTCAATTTGAGCTGGTCGTTCCCCACTCAAGAAAGCAGTAATTGCTTTCTGGCCAAGAGCGCCAGCGTCGACAGCGACATTCTTGCCACTCTGAATAATGGTTGGGTGAGCACCAACGCCATCACCAATTACGACTTGGTAGGCAAAATCAAACTCCGCCGGCTTTACTACTAATGGCCCCGCGATTCGATTGCCTGATTGATATTGCGAGACATAGATTTCTTTTCGTCTAGCATCAGTTGCCACAACGCCAGTAAATCCAGCTGGCGCAATCGCGTCATGCGTGCAGATGCCAACAACATCAACATTTAATGCTTTGGCGAAAGCTATGCCAAACATCAAACCGACCCGAAGTCCGGTGTAAGCGCCGGGCCCGACCCCGACCGAAACTAAATTGATTTCGGATCTGGCAACGCCGGCTTTGGTTAGCAACTCATTAACCAATACTGGTAGCCGTTCGGCATGAGATCGATCTGCAGATTCACTAATGCTGGCCAGAACTTGATCTTCAGTAACCAGTGCTGCACTCAATGAGGTAGTTGCAGTATCTATTGCTAACGCCAACATCAAAGTTTCAATTCTCTATTTTTTGGCGCGGTAATCTTCACTTCACGCATCTCAGTTCCTGGCTCCAGATCGCGCGCAATCTCAATCAACCAGTTGTCATCGGTTAATCCACTAATTAGGCCGGCACCCCACTCCACAACAGTTATGGAGTCGGCTAAGGAAGTTTCCAGATCTAGAGAGTCAACCTCTGAGATGCTGCCCAATCGATAGGCATCAACATGAACTAAATCGATACCGGTTGGGCCATGATGAACTCGGGAAATCACAAACGTAGGTGAGGTGATTGGTTCGGCAATTCCAAGACCTAACCCAATGCCTTTAGTTAACGTGGTCTTGCCAGCACCTACTGGTCCATCTAGCACCACCAGATCTCCTGGTAAAAGATTTTTTGCCAACTGCTTTCCTAAGTGAACCATCTGTTCATCAGTTTGAATCAACCGTCGGTCAAACATAGATGCGTTCAACTCGATTGCCAATTCGCACTAAGACTTCATATGAAATAGTCCCGGCAGCCACCGCTAAATCGATGACGCTCGGATAACCAAATTTAGGATCACCAAATATTGTTACTTCATCGCCCAATGAGTCTGTTTTTTCAGCAGCAACCACAATTTGATCCATGCTGATGGTTCCTAGCACGTCACGCATACTGCCATTTAATTGCACCGCAAGCTTCCCTGATGCGGTTCGTGGTATGCCATCGGCATAGCCAATAGGCACTAAGGCAACTCGTTGGGATGACTTAGTCACATAGGTATGGCCGTAGCCGATGCCGGTGGTTTCGGTCAAGGTCTTTAGTTGAATTACTGGGGCAACCAGTCGCATAACTGGCGCTAAGTCTGGGTTTGGTTTATCTGCTGGATCTATGCCATATAGCGAAATTCCAGGTCGAACAAAATCAAAATCCGATACTTCATAGTTGATTGCGCCACCAGAGTTAGCAATATGAAACAAAACTTCAGTTAAGCCAGCATCTTTGAAGTCTTTCATAATTTCGCGAAAAGTTTCTAGCTGCTGCTTTACTATCGGTTGATCAACATATTCTGAACTGACCAAATGAGTAAAACAACCGACTAAATTTAAATTACCTTCGGCAGCGATAACCGCAGCAGCGGTTAAGGCATCAGTTGGCGTGATGCCACCGCGGGACATGCCGGTGTCGAGATGAAGATGCACATTTAGGCTGCGTTCTGGTCCGACGATTAATGAGATTGGTTTCAACTGACTTGCATCAAAAATGCCAATATCGATTTGATGCTCAACAGCTAGCCCAATCAATTTTGGATCAACTTGGTACAGCCAAGCCAGAATCCTTCCGGTATCACCAGCTTCTCGCAGCTCAATCGCTTCAGCAATAGTTGCAACACCAAACCAGTTCATCCCAGCTCGGCGCAAAATTCTGGCTACCCCAACTGCACCATGCCCATAAGCGTTAGCTTTGAGCACCCCCATCACGTCTGTTCCGCTAGCCCGACGCAGATATTGATAGTTGTCGACTAGTGACTTTGAGTTTATGTATGCCGCTGCAGTTTCCATTAACCCTCCGCCACGACAAATGCGATGGCTAACTCCGCATCATGCGATATTGACAGATGCCATGACTTAATACCTTGCGATGATGCGATCTCCGCGATTCGGCCAGTTACGTTAATGGTTGGTTTACCATTTGCTAGATATTCAATCTGACAGTCTTGCCAACTTAATCCCTCTGGTGCGCCAAGCGCTTTTGCAATAGATTCTTTAGCTGCAAAAATTCCAGCTAATGAAATTGGGGCCCTGGGCTGTCCGTCAGCAAGATGCAGTTCTGCTGGGGTAAACACCCGAGTCAAAAAACCATCAGTGCGCGATATTGCTTGCTTGAACCTAGCAATGCTCACCACATCAGTGCCAACTGAAATTATCATCATTCCACCGTCACTGATTTGGCTAAATTGCGAGGTTGATCAACATCATGGCCTCTCGCAGTTGCCATCTCGCATGCGAATACCTGCAGCGGCACCACACTTACGATGGGTTGCAATAGTGGATCAAGATGTGGCACACGAATTACAAAGTTTGCAAACTCATCAATTAATTCATCATCTTCTACCGCAATCGCCAAGATTAAGCCGCCTCGCGCTCTAACTTCTTGAATATTTGAAACAATTTTTTCATGCAGCACTGGCTGCTTGGTTG
>JBMTAF010000058.1:0-5389 GCA_049428425.1 Candidatus Nanopelagicales bacterium | reverse complement strand
GCTTTAACTGCGAGGTTAGATTCATCTTCAGGAACACCAGAAAGAAAATCACCTGTCAGCGTGCATTGCACGCCCATTCCGTCAGCTCGCTCCGAAATTGTTACTTCGTCACGAAGATCAAGCGCTTGATAGACCGTAACCAAATCATGATAGCCATCTGCACGAAGTGCACCGACACTTAATTGTAAATTTATTTTGGCTGGGGCAGAAACGGTTACTTTCACGCAACTACCCTAATTCAGCGCTTCCGTTAATCGAACATACTGCTCAATATCCAGCATTTCACCGCGTAAAGTTGGGTCAATACCCGCCTTAATTAAGGCTGCCTCCGCTTCAGTTGCACTTGTGGTAATCGAAGTAAGGGCACTTCGTAACATTTTTCGTCGTTGATTGAACGCAGCATCTATCACTTTAAACACATCTCGCTGTTCAACCTGTGTCTTGGGACTCTGCTGGCGAATTCCAAAAACTAAACCGGAATCAACATTTGGCACTGGAATAAAAACTGGTCGAGGTATGTTTGCACCTCGAGTTACCTGCATAAACCACTGCAATTTAACACTTGGTGCGCCATAGGCTGAGTCACCTGGTTTTGCCGCTAATCGGTCTGCCACCTCTGCTTGAACCATGACCAATAATTTTGCTATTGATGGAAAGTTGGTTAGCAAGGTAATTATTACTGGAACAGCCACGTTATATGGCAAATTTGCAACCAATGCCGTAGGTGCCTTAGTCAAGTCATCAGCGGTAAGCGTCAACGCATCTTGATGAGTAGCAACAAGTCGATCTTTAAATTCTGGCGCAAATTTTGCAACTGTCTTAGGTAGCTGATCAATAAATCGTTCATCAATATCAACTGCTATAACGCTGCTGACTTCAGGCAGCAATCCAAGCGTGAGCGAACCTAATCCAGGGCCAACTTCAAGCACAACATCATCAGGTTCTAACTGAGCAGCTTTGACAATCTTTCTAACTATGTTTGCATCATGTACAAAATTTTGACCAAGTTTTTTTGTTGGTTTGACCGATAATTCCTCAAGCAATTTGGCGATTTCAGCAGGCCCCAGCAACATTAAGGCACCAAATTAAAGGCGTTATGAGTATTGGTCATTACTGCTTCACATAGTTCCCGCAAGTCTTCGCCTCGATGATCCGCGATAAATCTCATCGTATAGCCAATCATGTATGAAGCATTTGGCATTCCTCGATAGGGATCTGGCGTCAGGAATGGCGCGTCAGTTTCCACCAGTAATCTATCTTGTGGCACCACTAGTAGCGCTTCTCGCAATTTTGCGGCATTCTTAAACGTGACTGTTCCAGCGAATGACAAATAAAACCCGCGATCGATACATTCCCTAGCAAACTCAGCATCACCAGAGAAGCAATGCATCATCACTCGTTCTGGGGCACCTTCGCTATCTAGAACTTTGAGTATCGAGTCATGGGAGTCTCGATCATGAATCATCAGTGTTTTATTCAATTCTTTTGCCAAATTGATGTGAAACCGAAATGAATCTTCTTGCACTTTCAATTCATTCGGTTCGGTGGTACGGAAAAAATCTAAGCCAGTTTCGCCAACTGCAACACATCTAGCATCAGTTGCTAGCTGGCTAATCTCCATTAGTGCTGCTTGGTAAGCAGCTTCTCCCTCCTCGCGAACTAATCGCGGCGCTTCGTTTGGATGCAGCGCTACAGCGGCATAGACATTTGGAAATTGGTTGGCAAACTCAATGGCAAATCTTGCTCCTGGAATCTCACAGCCAACATTGATTAATTTTGTGACATTAACTGAAGCTGCCGCCGCAACTAGACTTTCAATTTCTGCTCGATCAGAATTCAAATCCAATGCGTTATGTGATTTACCAGTACCCATATCAATGTGTAAGTGTGCATCAGCAACTGATGCAGGCAGCATTGGTGGAAGTGGCGGCAGGCTCACTTAGGCTTCCTCGGCCAACCTTGGGAAAAGCGATTCTTTCTTTTCAGTTTGGGCACCAACTGGTAACTGTCCCCAATCTCCTGCCTTGGAGATTAGTTGTGAGGAAAGAGTGCCAATCGCAGTTGCACCGATCATCTCCCACAACAGTGAAGTTGCTTTTGGCATTACTGGATGATGTAGCACTGCAATTGCTCGAAGCGATTCAGCAATCACATAAAGCACTGTGTTCAATCTGTCGGAATTTGCACTGTCCTTTGCGAGCACCCAAGGGGCTTGCTCAGTTACATAAAGATTGACCGCATCAACAATCTCCTTAGTGCTAGAAATTGCATCAGCAATAGCGAAGTTATTAATCGCTTCGTCGGCCCGCTTTGCGCACACTGCAACTAAATCAATAATTGCCTGATCGGCCGGCAGATAGTTGCCTGCAGCTGGAATTTTCGAGTCACAATATTTTTCGATCATTGCGGTTAATCTGGAAGCAAGGTTGCCAAGTCCATTAGCTAATTCAGCGGTGTAGCGGGCTGAAATATCTTCCCAAGAGAAAGAGCCATCTTGGCCGAAATTGATGGCTCGCATGAAGTAATAGCGGAATGCATCCGAGCCAAAGTGGTCAACTATTTGTGCTGGTGAGATTCCAGTTAATTTAGATTTGCTCATTTTCTCGCCACCAACCAGCAGCCAGCCATGAGCATAAACAGTTCTTGGCAGCGGTAAGCCAGCCGCAAGCAGCATGGCTGGCCAGTAAACGGCATGGAAACGAAGAATGTCTTTTCCGACTAAATGAATCGCAGGCCAATGTCGCTTAAACTGCTTTGGATCGCTACCGTCGGCGTAACCGGCATAATTGATTGCAGTTGCGTAATTAAGCAGCGCATCAAACCAAACATAGATAACTTGATCTGTATCCCATGGAACCTGGATACCCCAACTAACTGTTGATCGAGACATTGAGATGTCTTGTAATCCTTGTTTCAGAAATGACATTACTTCGTTGTATGCCGACTCTGGCTGAATTCGATCAGGATTCTTCTCATAATGTGCAATTAATTCCTCTTGGAATTTTGAAAGCGCAAAAAAGTAATTATTCTCTTGGAGTATCTCAACTGGTCTGGAATGAATTGGGCAGCACTCTTTTCCTTCATATTCGCCAGTGCCAATAACTAGATCACCAGGTAATTTAAATTCTTCACAGCCAACACAATATGGACCTTCATATTTTCCTTGGGTAACATAACCATTGTCTTTTAGGCGCTGCCAGAATGCCTGCACTCCCAACTTATGACGCGAATCGGTAGTTCTGATGAAGTCATCGTTGGCCGCATCAATCGTCTTTAACACCGGTAACCAAGAATTCGTAACTAGATTGTCACACCATTGCTGTGGTGAGACAGAATTTGCTGCTGCCGCACGTTCTACTTTTGTGCCGTGCTCATCAGTGCCAGTTAGAAACCAAACATCATTGCCACGCATGCGATGCCACCGCGATAGCAAATCAGCAGCACATGTTGTGTAAGCATGGCCAATATGAGGGGCATCATTCACGTAATAAATTGGAGTAGTGATGTAAAAAGAGTTGGCCATTGCGAAATTCTATGCTTTACCAGTTTTCATGACCAAGTCATATACCTCGCGCTTTGGCAAATTGAGTGATTTAGCGACTGCCGCCACCGCTTGCTTGCGATCTGAAACGGCTAGCGGGTGGTTTGCGACCAGCTGCTTAATTTGTTCTTGGTGATCTGGGTTGCTCAAATCCAGCACCGGCTCATCGCCAATCCCCGCCACTACCAGCGTCACTTCACCCAATACGTCTTTATTAGCCCACTCAACTAATTCAGACAGCGTACCGCGAACTATCTCTTCATAGGTTTTGGTTAGCTCTCGACAGATTACCGCTTTTCGATTCTCGCCAAATACCTCCCGCATCGCGATTAACGATTCGTGAAGACGATGCGGCGCTTCGAAGAAAACCATGGTTCGACGCTCGCTCGCTAACTCGGTTAAATGTTGTGCCCGTTCGCCAGCTTTGCGGGGTAGAAATCCTTCAAAGCAAAACCGGTCCGTCGGCAGCCCACTAACTGCTAAGGCCGCCGTAACTGCGGAAGGACCTGGGACAGTTGTTACTTTAATTCCAGCAGCAACTGCTGCATTCACAATTCGATATCCTGGATCAGAGATCGTAGGCATTCCCGCATCAGTTAAAACTACGACTGTTAAACCTTGTTTAAGGTATGAAATTAATTCTTCAGAACGATCTACTTCGGTTGAATCATGATACGAAATTACTTTTGCTCTTTTCCCAATTCCTAATTCACTAGCAATTCGAAAATATTTTCTGGTGTCTTCCGCGGCTATAACATCAGCGCGATTCAAGACTGTCACCGCATTTGGCGAAGCATCGGCAAGATTTCCAATTGGAAGACCCAGCAAGATCAGCACGGCTTCCCCTGTTCTAGATCAACGCTTGTGTTCGTCAGAGATTACCACTGCTGGGGTTATTGCTTAGCCAAACTGAGTATCAATAGCCAGACTTAGATGGTGCTACCAGATTATTCCTGTAGGTGAGAGAACCTATTAGCCAGTAGCAGACTTTTGATCTGGCTCGTCAATCACAGCTGCAATCTCCACTTCTTCCGTTGGCTCAACCGTTGGCTTCGCCGTTTGCGCCGCAGCAAGTTCAATCATTTGCTGTGCAGTTAATCCAGCTGCTTTATCGCCAAGAACTCGATTTGGAATTACGGTTGGTGCAGCATTCCATTCTTTTGCCTGTGCTGCTAATTGTTCGCGAGAAACATTTAACCTGCGTTGTGAAGTTTGGGTTAACTGAGTTTGTTGCATTGAGATTGCTCGCCAAGCAATTGCAAAGAAACTAAACAACAGAACTGCCGGAATCACCATGAAAACCCAAATGCCGGTAACAAATGAAATTGCGGTACCTAACACTGTTACTGCACTCAACGTTAATACCGTGCGTTTACGGCGTACTGCAGCAATTTGGGCTGGGGTTTGAGATTGATAAGTCGGCAATTCTCGGCGTGGGACCGAACCTAAAAGGGACATAGATTTGTTGAATTTATCAATGCTGCCAAGCTCATCTTGGGTCAGGCGTCGCAGCCACATCGGGACCAAAACGGCACCCCACAATATGACTATCGATAAATAGAGTAATCCTGATCCCACAGAGACAAAGTATGGATTTAACCGTGCAGATCAAATGCGTGCCACGCCGAAATCAATACAACTTAGCAATTAGTCCAGATTCGATTTCTGACTCGTCAATTGCAAATATTTCATGGTCTCGCCAGTCGCCATCAATATGAAGATAGCGCGGCCTAAGTCCTTCGGAGCGCAACTGCAGCTTCTGAACTACCCGCAAACTTGCTTGATTTTCTGGGCGAATGGCAATTTCCACCCGGTGAAATAGTCGCTGCAGGATCAAGTAATCAATCA
>JBMTAF010000057.1:0-5491 GCA_049428425.1 Candidatus Nanopelagicales bacterium | reverse complement strand
AAGAAGGCTGCTCCAAAGCGCCGTAAGAAGGCTGCTGCCAAGAAGGCTGCACCAAAGCGCCGTAAGAAGGCTGCTGCTAAGAAAGCTGCACCAAAGAAGCGCCGTAAGAAGGCTGCTGCCAAGAAGGCTGCACCAAAGCGACGCAAGAAGGCTGCTGCTAAGAAAGCTGCACCAAAGCGCCGTAAGAAGGCTGCTAAGAAGGCTTAATTTCTCCAAAGCCTATGAAACCCCTCGCCCTTGGGCGGGGGGTTTCTCTTTTGTGGCAAGCACCAAAAACCCGAACCGACTGACAGTATTAATCTGACTATGGCATGCTCTGAATATGGAGCAGGCCGATATCGATGCGAATCACCCAAGTAGTGGGCTAACCGCAGCATTTCCACTACCGCAACGTTTCTTTGATCGTGAAGTCTCCTGGCTGGCATTTAACTCTCGCGTTCTCGGCATGGCCGCCCAATCTCATCGACCACTGTTGGAGCGAGTGAAGTTCTGCGCAATTACTTCAGCCAACCTGGATGAATTCTTTATGGTGCGAGTGGCCGGCTTAAAACGTCGAGTTAATGCTGGCATCGCAGTTAAATCACCAACCGGAACGCTGCCTCGTGAAATTCTGGCAAATACCCTGCAGGCAAGCTGGCAGTTAATGGAGCAGCAAGCACAGCTCTTCCATGACCAACTGCGACCGCTTTTGGTAGCGGCTGGAATTGAGTTACTTCGCTGGGAAGAGCTAACCGAATCTGAACAACAAAAATTAGTCGAGTTTTTTGAAGTTGAAGTTTTCCCGGTGCTGACCCCTTTGGCGGTTGATCCGGCGCACCCATTCCCCTATATCTCCGGGCTGTCCTTGAATTTGGCGGTCATGGTGCGAGATCCACAAACTAAGCAAGAGATGTTTGCTCGGGTAAAAGTGCCGCCGCTGCTAGATCGATTCGTCCAAGTGAGCCCGCAGCGCTTTGTGCCACTCGAAGACATCATTGCTGCCAATTTGGCTGATCTCTTTCCAGGGATGGAGATTGTGCAGCACCACACATTTCGAGTGACCCGAAATGAAGATGTCGAAGTTGAAGAAGATGATGCTGAGAATTTGTTAGATGCAATGGAGAAAGAATTGTCGCGCCGCCGTTTTGGTTATGCCGTTCGGCTTGAAGTTGAAGAAAGCATAGATCAGCACATCTTAGATTTGCTTAGTGAGGAATTGGAGATAACAGCTGACGAGATCGTGAAGCTGCCCGCTCCCCTTGATTTACGCGGACTTTCGCTGATTTCTGACTTAACTCGAGATGAGCTAAAAGATCCGGCATTTCAACCCCGCACGAGTCCAGAGCTAATGGCAGTAGAAACCAGCCAAGCGGTAGATGTTTTCGAAGCAGTGCGCAATCATGATGTTTTGCTACATCATCCCTACGACTCTTTTGCTACCTCAGTAACCCGATTTATTGAGCAAGCGGCAGAGGATCCAAAGGTTCTGGCAATTAAGCAGGCGCTGTATCGAACTAGCGGAGACTCTGCGATTGTTGAAGCCTTAATTGATGCTGCCGCAGCTGGCAAGCAGGTGCTGGCCATTGTTGAAATTAAAGCTAGATTTGACGAAGAGAACAACATCCAATGGGCAAGGCGCATGGAGCGAGCCGGAGTGCATGTGGTTTATGGCCAAGTTGGCCTTAAGACGCATTGCAAATTGACGCTGGTGGTTCGAAAGGAAGAGGACGGCATCAGAAGATACGTTCATCTGGGAACTGGTAACTACCATCCAAGAACTGCTCGCTATTACGAAGACTTGGGAATAATTACCGCGAATGAAGTAATCGCCGATGACGTTGCAACGCTGTTTAACCAGTTATCGGGATTTGCAAATGCTAAATCGTTTGACTCGTTTTATGCTGCGCCGAATTCACTGCGCGATGCTTTGACGGATCTGATTAAGCGCGAAATTCATAATCAACTTGCTGGCAAACCTGCTGGCATTCGAATTAAATGTAATGCGATAGTAGATGAGCGAGTAACTGATCAGCTCTATCAAGCCTCGCAAGCTGGGGTCAAGATCGATCTACTAGTTCGCGGCATGTGCACGCTTAGACCGGGCGTGCCTGGACTGAGTGAGAATATTCGAGTTCGAAGCATCCTAGGTAGGTTCTTAGAGCACTCGCGCATCTATGAGTTCACAAATGCTGGAGATCCTGAAGTATTGATCGGTAGTGCTGATTTGATGAATCGAAATCTGGATCGCCGAGTTGAGGTATTACTTAAAGTGCCGACGGCAAAACATCGAGAGCGACTGTGCGAATTACTTGATTTAGCCTGGGCACCAACGACTGCATCATGGCAGTTAGATGCGGATGGAAATTGGGATTATCTAACGCAATCAGTTGATGGAATTCCAATGGTTGACTATCAGGAAGAGTTATTGCATCGGTATCACTTGCGAGGCAGCCATGATTGAAGCGGCTGGCGTAGTGCTAATTCGAGAAGATGCAGTGCCGAAAGTGCTGCTGATTCATCGAGGTTATCGCAACGATTGGTCATTACCTAAGGGAAAGTTAGATTCTGATGAGTTGGCAGCAAATGCTGCCGTTCGAGAAACACTCGAAGAAACCGGATATCTAGTCCATCTCAAAGTGGCACTAACACCAGTTAGTTATCAGGTCAAAGATGATGCAAAAACCGTTTATTACTGGAGCGCAAATTAATTAGCTAATGATCCAACCGTGGTGCCAAATGATGAAGTAGATGAATTGCGTTGGGTGACGATTGATGAAGCTGCTGAACTGCTCTCCTATCCAAGAGATCTAGTTACCGTCTCTGAAGCGCTCGCCCTGCAAACCGGCGGGATTCGAACAGCTGCAATTGTCCGTCATGCAATTTCAACCACCAGAGAATCCTTTACTGGCAGCAATGATCTTGATCGACCATTAGCTGAGGCCGGTTTTGCCCAGCTAACAACCATCTCAACTTTGCTAGCGGCCTATGGCATCACGGATTTGATCAGCTCGCCCGCGCTTCGATGCACCCAAACGCTGGCTAATTATGCGGCTCAAGAGGAATTAAAAATCGCTGAAAATCCATTACTACTGGAAGATAACTTAGACTTCACCATCTCCGAATGGCACGGTCTGGTGCGCCGAAATGGTGTTGCTATCTGCACTCATCGACCAGTAATTGATCAACTAGCTGATTTTGAACCAGATGCCGCCCAACTACTTCGCGATCTGCCACCAGGTGGCGTCGTGGTGCTCAGCTGGAACCACCAAGATGAATTGGTGGCCGCCGAGCGTCACGAAATTTAGTTCAGAATTCAACTAAATCTTCAGATACCGCTATTCTGAGCCCGTGCCAGTATTAGCCCCCGGAAAATTAAGTCCTAAGCGGGACGTTCCTGGGCATATTGTGCGCCCGCCTTATGTTGGCAAGCGCAGTCCAGATCGTTACAAAGGTTCGGAGATTCAAAGTTCTGAAGTAATTGCGGCAATGCGAATTGCTGGCCAGCTTGCTGCTGATGCAGTTCAACTAGCTGGCAAGACCGCTGCACCTGGTGTTACCACTGATCAAATTGATCAGGTAGTTCATGAATTCCTATGTGATCATGGTGCATATCCATCAACCCTTGGATATCGCGGCTATCCAAAGTCTTGCTGCACGTCACTAAATGAAGTTATCTGTCACGGCATTCCGGATTCCACTGTGATTGAAGATGGCGATATCTTGAATGTAGATGTCACTGCCTACATTCACGGCGTTCATGGCGATACCAATGCAACTTTTCTTATTGGCAATGTCGCTGAAGAGTCACGCTTGTTAGTTGAGCGCACTAAAGAAATGTTGGACCGAGCAATTGCAGTGGTTGCGCCAGGACGCCAAATAAATGTGATTGGCCGAGTGATTGAAGCTTATGCAAAAAGATTTGGCTATGGTGTGGTTGAAGATTTCACTGGGCATGGCGTGCATACCGTGTTTCACTCTGGTTTGATTATTCCCCATTACGATGATCCAGGTGCCACCACAATTATGGAAGCTGGCATGACGTTCACTATTGAACCGATGATTACTTTAGGCACTATCGACTACGACGTCTGGCCTGACGGCTGGACCATCACCACTAAAGACAAATTACGAACTGCACAATTTGAACATACTTTGGTAGTAACTCAAAGCGGTGCGGAGATTCTGACCTTACCTAGCGGGAAAATATGAGCGATGTTAAGTGGCTAACCGCTAAAGAGCAGAAAGCTTGGCGAAATTGGATTGCAGTTGCAACGAAATTGCCCGAAGCACTTTCGCGTGACTTGCAGGCAACTCATGGTTTAACGCTCACTGACTATGAAATTTTGGCTCATTTAAGTGAGAGTCCAGATCGAAGCATGCGCATGTCAGAGTTAGCAGCAGCGACACTGGCATCTCGCTCCAAACTTAGCCATCAGGTATCTCGTCTGGAAGGGATGGGTTTGGTAGAGCGACGAACCTGCACCATTGATGGCCGAGGTCAATTCGCCCATTTGACCAGTAAAGGTTGGCGCAAGATTCAAGCGGCAGCAAAAGATCATGTAAGTTCCGTTCGTCGACATCTGGTTGATGTATTAGGTAAAGAATTCTTGGAGTTTGGCAGACTCACCGAGCAGATTTCAACGCACCTACATAGTGAAGAGGATGCTAACTCAAAGTGAGTGCGCCAATGCGTTGTAAGAAATTAATCCAGCATCATGGATAGCACAATTACGCTGGAACAAGCCGAGCGATCTCGAACAGCGCTCCGCCGGATTTATTTCATTTTGGGTATTGGGGTAATGGCTTGGGTGCCAAGGTTTCCCGAGTTGCAAGATCAATTAGGTATTTCCGCCAGTTACTTTGGCTTTTTGCTGAGCTTTGGTAGCGGTGGTGCGATTTTGGCTTACGCCTGGATGGGCCATCTGGTTCATCGATTTGGCACCAAGCCAACTATGTATTGGTTTGGTGCGATCACTTACATTTTTATGGCATTAGTTGGCTTTAGTCGCTCGCCTTTTGTGTTTCAAATATTGGTAATCATTTTCACCGCATCCTTAGTTGCATATAACGTTGCACTCAATGCCCAAACGATTCTGATTCAACGTAGCCTAAATCGGCCGGTACTGGGTCAATTCCATGGCAGTTGGAGCGCCGGAGCGCTGCTCACCTCAGGTTTTAGCGGAATCATCGCAGCGCTAATTCCGTTGCAACTTCATTTAGCTATCTTGGCCGCAATCTTGCTCCCAATATCAACTTGGCAAACTTCAAAACTTGTTGATAGTGAGATTTCAACTCAGCCAGATCTGCCAAGAGTAAAGCAGCAGATTCCGCCGCTGTGGCGGGCGCCAAAACTGCAGTGGATTCTTAGCATTGGCATGACCTGCGGAATCTTGATTGATGTGGTTGGGGCTGACTGGTTGACGATTTACACTCATGAGCATTTAGGTGTTCCAACTGGCCCTGATGCGATACCAATAACCATGTTTATGTTGGCAGTAATTATTGGTCGGCT
>JBMTAF010000056.1:0-5901 GCA_049428425.1 Candidatus Nanopelagicales bacterium | reverse complement strand
ATAAATTGCGGCATCGGTGATGTCATTTGTTGTGCGCTGCCAAAGTGCAATATGAACTGCCCAATCCCATCGTCCTTCACCATATTCCCAAGTGCCATCAAGTGGATCAATGATCCAAACTCGGTCGGCCGTTAGCCGATTAGAGTCATCAATGGCCTCTTCACTCAAAATTGCGTCAGCTGGGCGATGCTTAGCAATTAGCTCAGCGATTAGTGCTTGTGACTTGGCATCGCCAGCGTCACGGAGTTCATCTAGGTCGCCAGAAAAACCAACCCGCAACTCAAGAAGCAACTTGCCCGCGGAAGTTGCCAATAATTTGGCGAGTTCAATATCTGTCAAATTCAACTTATTCATCTCCTCGATGAAACTCATTCTGAGTTGCTGCCAAGCCATTTAACATTAACGATTCGATCAGCTTTTCCGTTCGATCAAACATCTCTGGCAGTAATGGTTTTTCAGAAGTACTAAAGTTCTTGAGTACAAAATCCGCTGGGTCCTGCGCGCCAACCGGTCGGCCAATTCCCATTCTGACTCGGTAGTAATCGCCCGTACCAATTGAAGCCCGAATGCTTTTCAAGCCATTGTGGCCATTATCGCCGCCACCGAACTTAACTCGCAGGGCAAGCGCTGGAATATCCAGCTCATCATGCAAAACAACTAGCGAATCTGCAGCCAAGTCGTAATACTTCATTAAGCCAGAAACTGGTCCGCCTGATTCATTCATGTATGAAAGTGGATTAGCCAAAATTACCTTTAGGCCAGCTAACCTAGTTTCAGCAACGGCAGCATTCACTCGCTTATGTTTAGCAAGCTTCTCGCCCAGTGAATTAGCTAACTCAGTTACTGCACTAGCACCGATGTTATGTCTAGTGCCAGCGTAAGTTGTTCCAGGATTTCCCAGGCCAACAATTAACCAAGTTTTTTTCTCGGTCACAATTGATTAAGAGCGGGCTGCAACTTCAGCAGGAGTGAGCAAAACTAAATCTACATGCTTTACCGAATTGCGAATGTAGTCTTTCTGCACATCTCTTGCCCCGCAGGCAACGGTCTTACCGGCAACGTCCAACTCAATTACATTGCTTAGGTCTCGCAATGCCAAGCCCAAGTCATGGGCATCAACAGCGTAGTGATTTGCAGCACCACCCTGGCCATAAACCACAACTGGCACCTGGCCAGCGCTTCGCAAGCGGCGTGATGCGCCTTTGCCAAACTCATTTCGTGGATTTGCGGTTAACTTAACAACTGCCATCTTTGCTCCTCGTGGTCGAAATCTGGCTTCAGCAGGCATCAGTTTCGCCACGTCGATGACGGTATTGAACCCTCGCCGAAGCAGAACGAACCTTAGCGAAGGGGCAACGGATTAATTAACTCAGGGTTAGTGATCCTTAAATAGCATTGGTTGATCTTCAACCAATCTAGTCACTGATCCCTCTGAGAATACTTCCCGAACTGCCTCAGCTAGCAAAGGTGCAATTGAGAGCACCGTTAATTTGTTGAATCGCTTCTCTGGCGCAATTGGCAGCGTATCGGTCACGATTACTTCACTAATTGGCGCATTATTTAGCCGCTCTGCTGCTGGCGGGCTCAAAATGCCATGGGTTGCCGCAACCATCACACTCGCCGCACCGTTTTCCATCAGCGTCTCAGCTGCTGTAGCAATTGTTCCGCCGGTATCGATCATGTCATCAACTACTACGCAAATTCGATCTTGAACATCGCCAACAACTTCAAACATCTTTACTTGATTTGGCACATTGGGATCGCGGCGCTTATGAATAATCGCTAACGGGCTACCCAACACATCAGTCCAACGTTCAGCAACTCGAACTCGACCAGCATCTGGTGATACCACGGTTATTTGTTTGGGATCGGCTTTTGATCGCACATGCGCTGCCAACAAATTCAGGGCAAACAGGTGATCAACCGGGCCATCAAAGAAGCCTTGAATTTGAGAGGTGTGTAGATCTACCGTAATGATGCGATCTGCGCCGGCTGTTTGATACAAGTCAGCCATCAATTTTGCCGTGATTGGTTCGCGACCCCGATGTTTTTTATCCTGTCTGGCATAACCATAAAACGGCATAATCACACTGATTCGTTTCGCTGAAGCGCGACGCAACGCATCAATCATGATTAGGTGTTCCATAATCCATTTATTGATCGGCTCGGTGTGTGCTTGCATTACAAATGCATCAGCACCGCGCACTGATTCTTCAAATCGAACAAAGATTTCACCGTTGGCGAAGTCATAAGCGGTGGTTGGCACAATCTCGACACCTAACTCATTAGCTACCCGTTGTGCCAGTTCCGGGTGTGATCTACCGGCAAACAACATTAATTTCTTATTGTTGTTATGCGTTAGCGTCATGCTTCCTCCGAGTTATTTGATGGTGGGAAGATATCTGATTCTGGGTGCTTTTCCGCGGCAGCAGCACTCTTACTGCCAGCGCGTTTACGTAATACCCAACCAAAAATATTTCGTTGGCGACTTCGTGCAACTGCCATTGCCCCTGGCGGAACATTTTCGGTAATTACAGATCCCGCTGCGGTGTATGCGCCGTCGCCAATCTCAACTGGTGCGACCAACATGGTGTCTGATCCAATACGAACTTGATCGCCAACCACAGTTTTATGCTTATTCTCGCCGTCATAGTTAACAAATACAGTTGAAGCACCAATGTTTGATCCTTCGCCGATCTCCGCATCGCCAACATAAGTTAAGTGTGGCACTTTGCTGCCACGGCCAATTCGACTCTTCTTAACTTCAACGAATGCACCAACTTTGGCATTCTCGGCCAGATGTGTTTCTGGTCGGAGAAAACTAAATGGGCCGACGTTGGCTCCAGCCGCAATTGTCGCTTCAATGCATCTGCTGCTAACCACAGTTGCACCTTCCCCAACAATGCAATCTCGCAGCACCGAATCTGGACCAATAGTGGCGCCGGTGGCAACATTGGTGCTGCCTTCAAGGTAAACGTTTGGATAAAGCACGACATCGGGCGATAGTTGAACTGTGACATCTATCCAAGTTGAGCTCGGGTCAATCATGGTGACGCCTTGTTGAAGCCAATATTGGGCTATTCGATCTGATAACAAACCATTTGCCTGCGCCAATTGCTCTTTATCGTTTACGCCCATCACGTCATCAGCATCAACTAAGGCTGCCAAGACTTTTCCGCCACCATCAGCAATTGCCTTAATAACGTCAGTTAAGTACTTCTCGGATGCGGCGTTGTCAGTAGAAAGATTCGCCAGATGTGCAACTAAGTGTTCGTGCTTTATGGCGTATATGCCAGAGTTGATTTCCAAAATCTCCCGCTGTTCATCGGTGGCATCTTTTTCCTCCACAATCGCGGTCACCAACTCACCAGCACGAATAACTCGCCCATAGCCGGTTGGATCAGCAAATATGGAAGTTAATACGACCGCATCATGGCTTAAGTCAGCCAGTGGTTGCAAGGTTTGTGGCTGAATCAGCGGGATATCGCCAGCCAAAACCACGACTTTGTCAGTTGGTTGCAGCTTTACTCCCGTTTTACTCAATGCCGCTAGGGCAACTGCGGTGGCATCCCCAGTGCCGTTTTGCTCCTCTTGAACCGCAGCAATTGCGTGTGGAAACTTATCCGACAAAAACTCCAACACCGCTGCCCGCTGATGACCTACAACCACAACAAGATGATCTGGCGAAATTGAGTTGGCGCAATTAATTACATGATGCAAAATTGGTTGGCCAGCAATTGGGTGCAGAACTTTTGCCAGATTAGTTCGCATTCGCGTGCCTGCTCCGGCTGCCAACACCACCACAACTGTTGCCAACTTCGCCCCATTCGATTTGGCTTGCTTGGTTGAACTCTAGTGCGCTCCGGGAGAAGGACTCGAACCTTCACAGCAGGATCCAAAGACCTGAGTGCTGCCATTACACTATCCCGGAATTGGTAATTGGTCGAAGGACCAAATCCAAGGGGTAAGGGTATCTAACCGCCCCGATAGACCTCAGCCCCATCGTTGCACTACCGTGGGAGATCATGGCAACTACCGCATCTGAGCCAACTGGCAACGGAAAAGTCGGGGCAAAAGCTCGCATGACCGCTGTTGAGCGGCGTGAGCAACTTATCGGTATTTCTCGAAAATTATTTGCTGAAAAAGGCTATGAAGCAGTCTCGGTTGAAGAAATCGCACACAGCGCTGGTGTGTCAAAGCCGGTGCTATATGAACATTTCGGCGGTAAAGATGGTGTTTATGCCGTAATTGTCGATCGGGAGATGAATCGATTAATCAGTTTGGTCTCAGCGGCATTTGATGGTGGTGGTGCACGTCGAGTAGTACAACGAGCAGCAGAAGCTTTTTTTCAATACATTGAAGAATCCGAAGATGGGTTTCGGATTTTGGTAAGAGATGCTCCCAGCACAACTGATGAATCCAGATATGCCGGATTAATTCGAGACTTTGCGGCACAAGCAGAAACTTTGTTAGCAACTGAGCTAACTAAGAATGGTTTTGATAAAGGAACCGCACCGCTATATGCCCATGCGTTAGTTGGCTTGGTTTCATTAACTGGCCAGTGGTGGCTAGATGCCCCTAAGCGACCAAATCGAGATGTGGTGGTTGCTCACTTAGTTAATTTGTCTTGGAATGGCCTTAAGCATTTAGAGCCACAACCCAAATACTGATATGGATGAAGTAGACGAAATTGTCGCCGCTTGGCAACGTGAGCGACCAGATCTTGATTTAACCGCATTGCAAGTTCTATCCAGAATATCTAGATTAGCTCATCACCTCGATGCTGGAAGAAAATCTGTTTTTGCAAAATCAGGCTTAGAGCCATGGGAGTTTGATGTGCTGGCATCACTTCGCCGCTCTGGAAAACCATATGCGCTAGCGCCAAAAGATTTGATTAAAGAAAATTTAGTTACTTCTGGCACTATGACAAATCGAATTGATCAACTAGAAAAACGTGGTTTAGTGGTTCGCCGACCCGATCCCGCTGATGGCAGAAGCATTGCCGTGCTAATTACCGACGCTGGCAAAGCATTGGTTGATGCTGCCTTTGCTGACCTGTTGTCACTAGAAGCGGAATTTCTAGCTGACTTAACCAAACCGGAGCAAGATGAGTTAGCAAGTTTGCTTCGAGTGTTAACTAAACAATTTAAAGTTAACTAATCTGAGTATCGATTACCTCAGCGCCACTTGCAGGTGCTCGACTTACCAACACTCGATCTGCCACGTTAGCGGTCGTTATTCGCGCTGCAATGTCTAGTGCGTGGTCATAATCTTTCGCTAATGCAACGCAGGTCGGACCAGAACCAGCTACTAGTGCAGCCAGTGCCCCTTCTTCAATTGCAGTATCAATTACTCGTTGTAGTTTTGGCGCAATAGCCAGTGCTGCTGGCTGTAAATCGTTGGTTAACTGTGGCGCAATTTCAATCGCTGATCCGGCTAGTAATGCTTGGAGCAACTCGGCTTTTGGCGCTAGTTGCATTGGTTCGCGAACTGCACCTTCATCGCGCAGTTGATCAAGTTTTTGATATACCCGCGGCGTTGATAAACCATTATGCGAACTCAGAATTACCCAGCAATATTCACCGCGGGTCATCACCGGCACTACTACTTCACCGCGTGATGTACCTAGTGCGGTGCCGCCTAAAAGCGAAAATCCAATATCCGATCCGAGCTGTGCTGCTAATAACTGCAGATCTCCGCCATAGCCATAAAGCTGCGCTGCTGCCAATAAGGCAGCTGCAGCATCAGCTGAACCACCAGCGAGACCTGCTGCAACTGGAATTCTCTTGTTTATTTGAATTGATAAATCACAACTCACGCCTGCTTGTTCAGCCACTAATTTAACAGCTTTAACTGCGAGGTTAGATTCATCTTCAGGAACACCAGAAAGAAAATCACCTG
>JBMTAF010000055.1:0-5953 GCA_049428425.1 Candidatus Nanopelagicales bacterium | reverse complement strand
GCTTTACAAGGCGACTTGTAACGGCTCTTAATGTAGGAAGCGCCCCACTTAATTTGGACTTCTGGATTTTTCTTCCAGTTTCGACCCATGGCTGCCATCTTGTTGCCCGGAAGCGCTTGCGGAATGCCATAAGCGCCAGAACGTCGATTCTTGGCCAACTCATTCCAGCCGCTTTCGAGCTGCCAGAGTCGATCTAAACATTTCCAGTGATAGTTGCCCCAGTCATAAACCCGTTTAATGTAAAGCTGGGCGTACCAGCGGTTGTAGGACTTGGACGCAAAATGGTGCGGAGATCGGTCACGCGCAGTTAACACTGCTCGAGACTGGGCTGCCGGTTCTGCCTGCGCTTCAGTTGTTGCCGCTGCTTCGCCAGCCTCGCGCGCAGCATCGCTAACCCCGACCAGATGACAATCGACTGATCCATCGATACAGGTTTGATCAGTTGGGGTAGCGCTGGCGGGCAGCACAGATAGCAACAGGGCCAAGGCGGTCAGGGGAAGTGCCCAAGGCTTAATGGCACCTTTCATGTCTACAGGGTGCCCTAAACCGGCAGTTCTCGCGGACTTTTCCATTCACGCGAGTTCGGGAATTTGTGAAAGTTATCTGGACAAATCAGACATTTACAGCCTTTTGATGTGACCTAGGTCACAATCCAGGAATCTCTTCCAGTAACTCAGTCACCATGGCAGCTATTGGCGATCGCTCTGATCTGGTCAACGTGACATGGGCAAACAATGGATGGCCCTTCAGCTTTTCAATTACGGCAGCGATTCCGTCATAGCGACCAACTCGTAGATTGTCCCTCTGTGCCACATCGTGGGTCAGCACCACTTTTGATCCACGCCCAATTCGAGAAAGCACCGTTAGCAGCACATTCCGCTCCAACGATTGGGCTTCATCAACAATCACAAAAGCGTCGTGAAGAGATCGGCCGCGAATATGTGTTAGGGGCAGCACTTCTAGCATTCCTCGAGCAACTACTTCTTCAATTACCTCGCGAGATGCCACCGCACCTAACGTATCGAAGACTGCCTGTGCCCACGGCGACATCTTCTCGCCTTCAGTTCCAGGCAGATAGCCAAGCTCTTGACCGCCAACGGCATAAAGTGGTCGGAACACCATTATTGATCGATGCTTGCCACGCTCTAACGTTTGCTCTAAACCAGCACACAGCGCTAGCGCGCTCTTACCAGTGCCAGCTCGACCACCAAGCGAAACAATGCCAACCTCTTCATCAAGTAATAAATCCAGCGCGATTCGCTGCTCGGCGCTTCGGCCACGAATTCCAAATGCTTCAACATCGCCGCGAATTAACTGCACACTGCGATCTGGCAAGATGCGTCCTAATGCTGAATTCTTTTCACTTTGCAATACCAAACCAGTGTGAACCGGAAGGTCAGTTGTCGCAATGGAATTTGTGCTTCCAGATTTATAAAGTTCGTCCAATACTTTTGAACCAACGTTAAGTTCAACTACACCATTCCAGCCAGTAGTAACGACAAATTCTGCTTTATATTCTTCTGCGGATAAGCCGACCGATGACGCTTTAACTCGCATTGGCAGATCTTTACTTACAATTACAACATCATTTCCTTCAGTTGAAAGAGATGCTGCAACTGAAAGAATTCGGGTGTCGTTATCGCCGAGCCGCAATCCAGCTGGCAGCGCATCACCGCTCGCATGATTTAACTCAACTCGAAGTGTTCCGCCGGCATTGCCAATTGGGATTGCTTGATCTAATCGGCCATGTTCGATTCGGAGATCATCTAGTAACCGCAGTGCTTGGCGGGCAAAGTAGCCCAACTCTGGATGTGAGCGCTTTGCTTCTAATTCAGTAATTACTACCACCGGCAGCACCACATCATGCTCAGCAAATCTCAGCAGTGCACGCGGATCGGACAGCAGCACGCTGGTATCGAGGATATAAGTTCGTTTTGGATCAGTTTGCTTTGCGGGTTTTACGCTGGCAACTTTCAATTTGGAATCAGTGCCTTTAGCGGCACGGGCAACTCGCGGGGAAGAAGCTTTGCGGGCAGCAGGCACCCTGCCTCCTGAATTAGTTATTGAGCGGAGATTTCCACACAAACCTCAAGCACTGGTTGAGACACGCCCAATCAGTATCAACTGTTCACAAACCGTAACGGCGCTGCCGCTGGGTAAAGGCGCGCAGCGCCCGGAGGAAATCTATCCGTCGAAACGCTGGCCAGTAGGCCTCACAAAAATAGAACTCGCTGTGCGCCGACTGCCAGAGCAGGAAGCCAGATAGCCGCTGTTCACCAGAGGTTCGGATCACTAAATCTGGATCCGGCTGACCCTTGGTATAAAGATGAGCCGAAATTTGAGTATCACTTAAAGATGAAACCAGCTCATTAATCGAATGTCCTTTAGCTGATTCAATCTCAAGCCAGGACTTAACCGCATCAACAACTTCTCGCCTGCCACCATAAGCAATTGCGACATTAACAATCGGTTTATCAAGAAGCGTCTGGGTTGCCGTTACTGCAGTTGCCACTGTTGTGGCCAATGGCTGCGGGATTGCATCTTTTGCGCCAACTAGGTTAATCCGCCATCGCTGTTGATTTGCAAGTTCAGTCACTGATTGCTCGATAACATCCAATAGATTCTTTAGTTCTGCTTCATCTCGTTGCAAATTTTCAGTGGAAAGCAGCCATAAAGTTCGAACCGGAATATCTAACTCATCGCACCATTGCAGAAATTCCAGAATCTTTTTAGCACCAGCGGCATGGCCAGTTTTCGAATTACTTCCCTTGCCAGTAGCCCAACGTCGATTACCGTCGAGAATAACTCCAACATGCTGCGGTAATTTTTTACCTTTAAGTTCAGTTAAAAGTTGGTGTTCATAAACTCGATAAAGCAGATTTCGCAACATTTATAAATCAGATTCTGTTTCGCGATTCTTTAAATTGCGTAATCTTTTGTTAAGTGACCTGCCAATCACAAAAGTTCCAATGAATAAGCCAATCATGATCATGGCCCAATAAACACCTGGGGTTGCTGCCTTATCAGCTTCGGTTAGAACATCCATCGCTAGCCTCGCAATCCATTAAACAGGTCATCTTCTGGCAACTGCACCCCGAGGTTATCAATTGCCAACTCATAATCTTCAGTTGGCCAGATGGTTTTCTCTAATTCACGCGGAAAGGCGAACCAGTTTCCGGTCGGATCAACTTGGGTCGCATGCGCCTTAAGCGCAGCATCTCGGACTGGAAAATACTCAGCACAACTAACTTTTGTGGTCACTCGACTAGTTTTGTCATCCCAATCTTTCAACCAGTCCGCAAAAGGGCTTTCCATTTTTAACTCTAAAATCGCATTATGCATAGTTAATACTCGGTCATAACTGAAATTTTGATGGTAATAAATTTTTGGTACTCGCCATACCGGCAACTCACTTTGATAGGTTGGGTCTGCTGCCTTTTCGTATGCATACATTGTTATCTCATGAGTTCTGATGTGATCAGGATGTGGATAGCCACCGTTTTCATCATATGTTGTTACGACCTGCGGCTTGAAATCTCGAAAAATCTCCACTAAAGGTGCTGCAGCAGTTGCTAAGTCTTGGGCAGCAAAGCTATCGGCTGGAACTGGCGGTTTTGGATCACCTTCCGGATAACCACTGTCAATAAAACCTAACCACTTATGCTGACAGCCCAATATTTTCAGCGCACCTTCCATCTCTGCTTTTCGAATTTGGGCTAAGTCGTAGTTGTCTGGTAGGGCTAAATTCTGATTCAAAATATCACCACGCTCACCACCTGTTGCGGTGACGATCAATACTGATACGCCTTCAGCGACATACTTAGCAACTGTGGCAGCGCCCTTGCTGGCCTCATCATCCGGATGTGCATGAACGGCCAGGAGTCTTAACTCATTATTCATAGCGCGTAGTTTGGCAGTAATCTTCGGGTAACTAACCAAGGACACTGATGCCGATAACAAAATCCCAATGGGAGCAACTGACACCTGAAGTGCAGGCCCGCTACCCCAAGCCAGGTTCAAATTTTGGACTTTGGTCAATTGGTGTTTTGGCTGCCGCAGTGATTGCTGGCTTTGTTGGGTTTGGCTTCAGTAAATTTGTTGATTTACCAGCTGCTGGCAAGTTAACTGGTTTTGAAATCCAAAGTGACAACACAGTTCTCACTAGATTTGAAGTAAGCCGAGATCCTGGAACGGTAATTACGTGCGCCTTGCGAGCACAGGATGATCGCCGAATCGATGTTGGTTATGCCTGGGTTGAGATCGCCGCCAGTAATGAACGGGTTACGGCGTTGAGTTATCCATTGGCAACCCGTGACTTGGCAGTCTTAGTTGAAGTATTGGGCTGCACCGCTGGTACCAGCGTTACTGGTGTGCCAGTGCCACAAATTGAACCTGGCACGCAACTGCCAGAACAACCTGCACCTGGCCGATTGCCACCAGGCTTGTAGCCTTCCGCCATGAACGAGATTCACTGGTTAACGCAAGAGGCATACGACCGCTTGCAAGCTGAGTTGGCGGAACGCGAGACTGAAGTCCGAGCTGAGTTAACTAAACGAATTGAATTAGCCCGTGAAGAAGGCGATCTAAAAGAGAATGCTGGTTACCATGCGGCAAAAGATGAGCAAGGTAAAAATGAAGCGCGGATCCGCCAGATTAGGCACCTTTTGGATCACGCGCAGATTGGCACACCAGATGTTGGTGAAGGCGTTGCGCACATTGGCCAAGTAATCACTGTTGAGTTTGCCGATGGGGACAGTGAGACCTTCTTGTTGGGTTCTCGCGAAGAAGCAGCGCATGCCTCGATCGACGTCCTGTCACCAACCTCACCACTCGGCGCTGCCGTGTTGAACCAAGAGGTGGGTGCAACTATCAGTTACCAACTGCCTAACGGTAAGGAAATCAGCGTCACTATTACTGACGTTCGACCATATTCATAATCGCTGAAGTAAGATTGCGGCAACAACAGAGAGCCGTAATTGTCCACTAAAACCAAACCTGCCGGAAGCATCAAAGATCTACCACCTGCCATCTGGGTGCTTGCCTCTATCGCATTTTCGGTTGCCCTTGGTTTTGGCATTCTGGCGCCAGCAATCCCATTATTTGCCCGATCATTTGGCGTGAGTGCATTTGCTGCCAGCACTGTGGTATCTCTTTTTGCCTTAACTAGATTGATTTCATCGCCAATCTCTGGAATTTTGATTGAAAAAACTGGTGAGCGAGTTGTCTTAACTTCCGGCTTAATGATTGTTGCAATCACAACTTTTGTTGCCGGAACCTCAACAGACTTTTTCCACCTGTTGTTGTTACGTGGGTTAAGTGGCTTTGGCTCGGCCATGTTTACCGTCTCTGCCATGTCATTGGTAGTTCGAATGGCGCCGCGAGAACTCCGAGCTAGAGCAACCAGCGTTTATCAGGGGGGCTTTTTAGCGGGCACTTTGTTTGGGCCAGCCATTGGTGCCGCGGTGCTTGGTATCTCAATTAGAGCACCGTTTTATTTTTATTCAGTTACGGTATCAATTGCGGCACTAATTGCTGCTTTCTTCTTGTCGAACAAGCGAACCGCACAGCCAGCGGAAGCGGAATCTAGCTCCAATGTTTCTTCTGCGTTGCGATTAGTAGATGGCTTTCGACATGCTGGATATCGAGCTGCATTTACAGTTTCATTCACAATTGGTTTCACTATCTTCGGCTTAAGAGCCGCTGCTGTGCCGCTTTATGTGACTGAAGAATTAATGGCAGCCGCTAGCTTGGTTGCATATGGCTTCTTTGTTGGCTCAGTAACTCAGATCGCAATTTTGCTTCCGGCTGGAAAATATGCCGATACCAGAGGTCGACGCGAGGCAATGGTGATTGGCTCAACACTGGCTGTTATCTCATCAGTGTTATTAATGAGTTGGCAATCTCCCGTTGGCTATCTTGCCAGCATGGCTGTTGGTGGTTTTGCTGGATCATT
>JBMTAF010000054.1:0-6001 GCA_049428425.1 Candidatus Nanopelagicales bacterium | reverse complement strand
GGGCAGTGGATTTAGTTGCTTAAGTTCCCAGATCACTTCCCGAGGGTCGCGATCAGGTGCGATACGACCGGCAATCTCCCACAGGGTGTCGCCGGGTTGAATGGTGATTAGGGCGGAAATTTGCTCAGAAGTGGCTGATTGATTGGTGGCCTCCGCCAAACCCGTGATGGCTGGACCTGAAATTACCAGCGCCAAACCTAGGGCTGCGGCCAAAATGAAGCGCTTCCCTCGCCGGGTGAGGCGAAGCGGCGCTGGATTCGAATAAGCAGTCATGACTACCTCCAGGGAAGAATTCGAACGTCTGTACGAATTATGGCATGGCCTACTGACAAAATCAAGAAAAAGCGAACAAATGTTTGAAACATTTGTTCGAAACGGCTATGGTTGGTGTCCTGCCCCTAGAAAGGATAGTTATGGCTGAGCACGATGCCGAACTTCTGGAGTTCCCTGATCAATCCAGCGGCGAGTTAACGAACCGCCAGCAGCTGATCCTAAGAATGATCGCTGAGACCACTGCCGAACGAGGGTTTCCTCCTACAGTTCGGGAGATTGCTGAGGCAGTTGGCCTTCGCTCCCCCGCCTCAGTGACTCATCAGCTCCAAGTTTTGGAGCGCAAAGGCTTCATCCGCCGTGATCCCAACAGCCCGAGAGCGATGGAGATTCTGCATCCTGGACTAGACAGTCATGAAGTTGCCAAGCCGGTTTATGTCCCGATGTTGGGCCAAATTGCAGCTGGTGGGCCAATACTTGCCGAGGAATCAGTGGAGATGGTGCTTCCGCTGCCAACCGAGCTGGTAGGAACTGGCGAAACTTTCATGCTGCGCGTCAAGGGTGATTCCATGATTGAGGCAGCAATCTGTGACGGCGATTGGGTGGTGGTCAGAAGCCAATCGACGGCAAACAATGGCGATATTGTGGCTGCATTACTAGACGACGAGGCCACAGTGAAAACCTTCAAGCGAGCTGGTGATGAAGTTTGGTTGCTGCCAGCTAATCCCGCCTACTCCCCAATAGATGGCAAATTCGCTCGAGTCATGGGCATAGTAGTTGCGGTGATCCGAAAACTTTAACTATTTGACAACCATTCTCATTTAGGTGAGAATGGTTCTCATGAAGAAATTCTTGGTCGCAAGTTTGCTCATTCTTTCTGCATGCACCAATTCAAATCCGGCAACTGAATCTGGATTGCCCACGATCGTGACTGGCGCTTTCCCGCTCGCCTGGTTGAGTAATCAGTTAGCAGCTGGTTGCGCGACAGTTTCGGACTTAACGCCCAGCGGAGGCGATGTTCATGATCTGGAATTAACGCCATCTCAAACTGCCGAGATCATTGACGCTGATCTTGTGGTTACCGTCTCTGGCTTTCAACCTGCATTTGATGATGCTGCAGCAACCACAACCGCACCGGTTATTGATGTGATAACCGTGATTAACCCAATCGATGGCCATTCACACTCGCACGAAGATGATGCGCATTCAGAAGATGAGCACGGCCACTCTGAAGAATCGACCGGGCTAGATGTGATCGATCCACATTTTTGGTTGGATCCAAATCGGATGATTTTGGCAGCTGAGCTGATAGCAGAAAATATTGCGATGTTAAGTGATGAATGCAACCAATTAGCGACTGCTCAGATCGAGAACCTTCGTCGAGACTTAGTTGAATTAGATTTAGATTTCAAGTCTGGCCTAGCGCAATGTGAGAGCAATACTTTGGTGGTAAGTCACGAAGCCTTTGGTTACTTAGGTGACGCCTACAACCTTAAGCAGATTGCGGTTGCTGGACTAGATCCAGAGAGCGAACCTAGCGCTGCTCGCATAAATGAAATCATAAATCTGGCAAAGAAAGAAAAGGTGGCTGCAGTTTTCACCGAAAGGAGTGCGAATCCAGCAGTTGCTGAAATCCTGGCAGACGAACTTAAGGTAGGAGTGCTTCCATTAGATCCGATCGAACTTAAGCCTGCTTCGCTAGATTACCTAACCGTCATGGCGACCAACCTAAGTAATCTGCGCGAGGGGTTAGTTTGCAACTAACCAAGAAACCTTTGGTTCAAACTGATGCGCTCTGTGTAGAGCGTGGCGGTAAATCAATCTTGCATGAGATTTCACTGTCCATAGCGCATGGTGAAGTTGTTGCACTGCTTGGTGCAAATGGTTCAGGTAAATCCACTTTGTTACAAGCAATAGTTGGTCTGATCCCAGTGTCTGCTGGCCAAGTTGAGTTATGTGCTGGACATGACAGTGCTAGTGGAATTGCGCTAGTTCCACAGTTTGCTCCTGCTACTTCACTTATTCCCTTAACAGTTTTTGAATTAGTTAGCACTGGATTGACGAACAAGCGGAGCATTCTTGGTTTAAAGCGCAGCGAGAAGGATGCTGTGCACGATGCTATTGCACAAGTAGGTTTATCAAACTACACCAAGCATAAATATTCTTCGCTATCGGGCGGACAGCTGCGCCGAGCACTTATCGCGAGAGCACTTGTTGCAAAAGCCGATCTCCTTTTGCTTGATGAGCCGCTCACTGGTCTAGATCGCGAGAGCATAGCTGCGGTTGTAAAAGTCTTGCAAGAATTAAAAGCAGCTGGCTTTAGTATGATTGTGGTGTCTCATGAGCTAGCAGATTTAGAGAACTTATTTACTCGAGTGATTGAACTCGAGAACCGAAGAGTTAAATATGATGGCGTTCCGCTACCGCAGCATCGGCATCAGCCGCACCCGCATCATGAACCTCCTCGCAATTCAGATTTAGGCCTGGTGCCATGATATTTAGTGATCTCTGGCAATACACCTTCATGCAGCATGCCTTAATTGCGGCCTCAGTCGTTGGTCTAACCGCACCCTTAGTAGGTGTGTTTTTAGTACAGCGTCGACTTGCGTTACTTGGTGATGGAATTGGACATATTGCACTAACCGGAATTGGAATAGCAGTGCTAACTGGTCAAGCACCAATCTGGGGAGCATTGGTAGCAGCTTTGGCAGGTGCGGTGTTGGTGGAGTACCTTAGAGCTCGATCAAAAATTGCTGGTGACACTGCACTTTCAATTATCTTTTATGGTGGAATCGCAGGTGGGGTGCTTCTCACCTCACTTGGGACCGGGTCTGCTGGCAGCTCTTTGTCTAGTTATTTATTTGGTTCATTAACCACAGTGTCGAGATCTGATTTATTTGCCGTCGTGATGCTAGGTGCGCTGATTCTGATCTCAGTACTAATTATTGGCAGACAATTGCTAGCAGTTTCAATTGATCCAGAGCATGCTCATGTACAAGGCATCAAGATCAACCTGCAGTCGGCTGCTGTTGCTGCCCTTTCTGCGGTAACGGTAACCGTTGGAATGCGCGCAGTAGGTTTGTTACTAGTAAGTGCAATTATGATCATTCCGGTTGTCTCCGCTCAGCAGATAGCTAAGTCATTCAAACAAACCATGGTTGTTGCGGCAATAGTCGGTTGGATTTCAGCAGTGCTGGGATTGACCATTTCATTCTATGTAGATGTGCCGCCTGGTAGCACGATAGTGCTTACTGCCCTAGGTATTTTTGCTCTGAGTTCAGCGGTGATGTATTTATTAAACTTGATCAAACGAAAGCGAGTGCAACATGAGTCTGCTTAGAAACACCAAACAGCGACAAGTGATTTCCAATGTGCTGGCGAATTTGCCAGGTTTTATCTCAGCCCAAGCACTACATCAACACTTGGCGGAAGCAGGAGAATCTATCGGGCTCGCTACCGTGTATCGAACTTTGCAATCAATGTCCGAAATTGGCTTGATTGATGTGGTTAGAGACCAATCTGGGGAAATGTTGTTTCGAGCTTGCCAGACAGAGCACCACCACCACCATTTAGTTTGCCGGCGATGTGGCGCAGCCGAAGAACTTCAAGCGGGTGAAGTGGAAGCGTGGGCTGCTCAGTTGGCGGGCAGATATGGTTATCAACAACTTGACCATCAGGTTGAGATTTTTGGCATCTGCCCTAACTGTCAATTAGCACGATAGTCATCGTCTAATCTTTTCAATGATTCGATAACAACAGATTTCTCACTGGTGCGCCAAAAGTTCGGCATCGACTTCAACAATACATTTCCATAGGACCTAGTGATTATGCGTCGATCCAACAGCGCAACTACACCCCGATCGGAATCCGATCGAATCAATCGACCCGCACCCTGAGCTAGAAGCAATGCTGCTTTCGGAACTGATACTGACATGAAGCCATTTCCGCCCGAATCTGCTATCTGAGCTGCTCGAGCTGAAACGATTGGATCATCCGGTCTTGGAAAAGGTATACGATCAATTACCACCAGTGAACATGATTCACCTGGCACATCAACACCTTGCCACAAGCTAATCGTGCCAAGCAGCACTGATTTCTTGTCGGCCGCGAATTTCTCAACTAACACCCCAACCGGGTCGCCCTTGCGCTGCACAATCAATGAAATATCAGGTCGAGCTGCCAAACTGGTTCGCAGTGATTCGGCAGCACTTTCAACAGCTCGCCATGACGAAAACAGCGCTAACGTGCGACCGCCCGCAGCATGAATGAGATCTGACAATTCATCAAGCGCTTCTGACGAAATCCCGTCTCGTCCCGGCTCAGGTAAATGCGTTGGTAAATACAACATTCCTTGGGCAGCGAAATCAAATGGCGATCCAACATCTAAAGTACGAAATTGCGCCTCATCTTGATCTGTCTCATGGCTTCCCAATCCCATGCTGATTGCGGTAGGCGCAAAACTTCCCCCGACTGTCAATGTAGCGCTTGTAACAATCACAGGTGATTCAGCAAACATATTCCGTTGCAAAACATCTGAAACTGATAGCGGTGCCAAGCGTAAAGCTGGTGTGGCTGGATCAAACCACATCACGTCTTTGTCATTACTTTTTATCAACTTTCCACAAGTAGTGTTGACTTCAGTAACCGCCCCTTTTACCCGTGCCCGTTCCGCCAACAGGTCAAAGTCATCAATTTCATCATCGCTCGACAGTGCTGCCAAAAATTCAGTTGCGGTGTCGCGGATCAACGAAATTGCTTCAAACAGTTCAGGAGGCAATTTATCTAATCTGTTACCGATCGATTCATCTTCACGATTGCGGAACTGTATTTGAAAATCCTGCATGACGTCAGCGAAATTTGCAGCAGCATCGGTTAAATTATCGGATTTCTCACCTGGTAGATGACGTCGAGCAAGTGCAGCAGCTCGAAGTGCCATGTTTGCCGTGATCTCTTCAGCAACTGCTTGGGTTGTCCGGTCAATGAACTCATGACCTTCGTCCAAAATAATGGCCTCACGTTCGGGGAGTATTGGATGCTTGTCAACAACTTCGATTGCAAGTAGAGCGTGATTAGTCACCACGATATCGGACGCTGCAGCTTTGGCTTTCGCTTTTTCAGAAAAGCATTTATCGCCGTAAGCGCAAAAGTCAGCACCTACGCATTCTCGACCGCTTACAGAGTGAGCTGTCCAAACTCTACGATCAACCGAGGGCGCATCGTCTCTGTCACCAGATACGTCCGGTTCGCTTGCCCATTCCCTGAGCGATCTCGCATCAGCAGAAAGAGTTCCGACATCTAGCAGAACATCAGTATCTGGATCAGGCAGCGTGGTGTTCATTTTTTGTAGGCAAAGGTAGTTGCCTTTTCCTTTATAAACACCATATGTGATCTCGCGACCAAGAAACTTCGATATTGCTGGAATTATCCTTGGCAAATCTCGCTCAACTAACTGGCGCTGCAACGCTAAGGTCGCAGTTGCAATTAATACCGTCTTATTCCGATATATCGCTGGAATTAAATATGCCAATGACTTGCCAGTACCGGTACCTGCTTGCACTAACAGGTGGTGACGATTATTGAGTGCATCATGGACCGCCTCGGCCATTTCGATCTGACCTGCTCGTGGATTTCCGTCAATTGCTGCTACCGCAATCTCAAGTAAATCCTTCAATGAAACTTGCTTAGTCACTTGATACTGACTGCCTTAAGTTGTGCAGCTAATGCAGCTGGA
>JBMTAF010000053.1:0-6188 GCA_049428425.1 Candidatus Nanopelagicales bacterium | reverse complement strand
TGACAACTCAGCTAGCGCGCCAGCCAGCTCCACACCCGTGGGACCGCCGCCCACGATCACAATTGGAACTGGCTTGTTTTCAAATCGGGCGGCATTTTCTAGCGCCCGCATAACTCGAGAACGAATTACTAATGCTTCATCAATGCTTTTCATGCCTAAGGTGTGCTCTGCGACGCCCTTAACGCCAAAGTCAGCAGTTACTGAACCGGCGGCTATTACTAACTGGTCATACGGGATTCGCTCACCCGAGCTGAGTAGCAATTGATTTTGCTCAAATTCGAAGTCAATCACGGTATCCAATAGAAATTTAGCGTTTCGATTACGGATTGCGGCTCGTGCTGGATGGGCAATTGATTCTGCGGTTAATCCAGCTGAAGCTACCTGATACAACAGTGGCAGAAAGGTATGAAAGTTATGGGAATCAATCAAAGTTATTTCAAAACCAGGGTCTTTCATCGCCTTGATAAACGATAGTCCGCCAAATCCGGCGCCAACCACCACCACTTTTTTGGCAGGGCTTGGGGCAGTAGTCATTTTGCCCCCTTGAGTTAACTGCTGCGCGCTGCTAACGAAACGAAGTCTATTGCCTTTAGGGTCTGGCCTTATGACAACCTCGCAGCGAACTGGCGGAATAGCCCTGATTGTTACCGTGTTGTGCTTTGGTGGGGCATACCCTGGAATTATTGCTGCGGAGACAAGTTTTACCCCGGCACCATTGGTGTTGCTCCGCTCCATCATGGTTGCTGCCCTGTTATTTCTTATCGCACTAGTTATGCGGATCAATTTACGAATCTCACCTCGAGATCTGTTGCTAACTGCATTAATTGGACAGCTGGGAATTTCAATGTATCAGTGGCTACTTTATGAAGCATTGCAAGTTGCTAGCGCTGGCACTTCAGCAACAGTAATTAATATGGCACCAGTTGTTACTTTGATCGCATCATCATTTTATCTAAAGGAGCAAATCCCGCTGCGGCGCTGGATTGGTGCCACAATTGCAGTCAGTGGGGTAGTGGTGCTTGGATTTTCGGGAAGCAGCACTGACATCACTGGTTTGCCAATCTTGATAATCGCGGCAATCGGACTTGGTCTTTATTCTGTTTTCTTAAAGCCGTTAGTAGTTAAATATCATCCGCTAAGCATTACCTTTCACGCGACTTGGCCTGGCGCGATAATTTTTGCTTGGAGTGGGCCGCAGTTACTAACGGAAATGGAAACCGCAGTTGCCAAGGCATGGCTGGGAGCTGCTGTATTGGCGATAATTGTTTCAGCCGGTGGCTATGTAGCGTGGGCAAAAGCAGTACAACTGCTTGAAGTATCAAAAGCTGCAATTTCATATTATTTGGTTCCACCTGTCGCCATCTTCTACACCTTTATATTGTTTGATGAAGAACCGTTGCCCTTGGAGTATTTAGGAATTGTTATTGTGATTGTTGGTGTTGCAGTTGCGCTCTCTAGCCGAGGCAGAAGTGAACCCGTCAGCTAAATCCTGCTTGTTATTGGTTAATCCAATTTCTGGTGGGGGCAAGGCATTAGCGAAGTATCAAGCTGTTGCAGATCAGCTTTCGGCAGCGGGATTTCAATGCCGCACTCATATTTCGAGCAGTCAAGCTGATTTAATGTCTGAATTGGCAGAAGCAAATGAGTCAGTTGCTTATCTACTCTCTGGCGACGGCTCAATTCAAGCAGCCGCACAAGTCATAGTTTCTATGCAACTCCCAATTCGGCTGGCTCCGCTGCCGGGGGGCCGTGGGAATGATTTCTGTTCCGTGCTCGGAATTCCTGCCGACATTTCGCTGGCTGTTGCGAACACGATTAACAATCCAGAACACCTAGAAGTTGATGTGATGGTAGTTAACGGATCGAAAATTGCCCTAGGAGCAATCAGTGTTGGTATTGATGCTGCCGCAGCAGCGATTTCGGTTCAGATTCAGGAGCGTGGAAATCGATGGCTAAAAGGGGCGCCGCTATATATTTACTCGGCATTAGCTGCGCTGTCTCGATGGAAAGCAATTTACATTGAAACCGTGATCGATGGTAAAGCCAAGAAGCTCTCTGGAATTTGGTTATTTGTAGTAAGTAATTCTGGGCAATTTGGTGGGGGAATGAAGATTGCGCCACATTCCAAAATACAAGATGGCATTCTAGAGATTATCTCCGTTGCTAAGGTATCAAAATTAGATTTTCTTTTCACGCTTCCGAAAGTATTCTTCGGCCGACATTTGAACCACCCAAAATTAGAGAAGTTTGAAGCTCGTGACGTAGTGATAAGTAGCAATGAAAGCGTCACTGCTTTTGCCGATGGTGAACCACTGGGAAATTTGCCGTTATCGATTTCAGTGCAAACTGCGGCACTAAAGATTCTTAAATAGAAACTGGGCGACAGTTTTCTGCCGCCCAGTCCTTCGGGTTGAGACTTCCGCGATTCGCCCGCGGTCTCCTGCCCCCGATAGACGAATCAAACTAGATCACCTCCCGCATTGCTAGTCGGGGGTGAATTAAAGTGAAATCAGACAAACCTAAAGGAATGGTTTAGGGATACCAAAAAGTTATTTTTTAGGTATTGACAGTCGAATAGAGATGGAGTTTTCTTTACCTACGCATCAAATGGATGGCTAAACCTACGCAAGTAGAGGCCAATCCCGCGAATAACTAAATCATTCAACCGACGTTCCTTGGCGACAAGTTGAGTGTTAACCGAGTGAAGTTATTCGAGTTAAGAGCGAAAGCTCTTACACAGTTGCTACCAGTCGCAAGATATGGGCGACAACGAGGTAGATGCGGCAAAACCCCCTCGGGCGAATCGAGGGGGTTTTGTACTTCCCCCTACCTTACTTTTTCACCCCAATGAATTCGTGGATTGACCGCCCTGCTTCCAGTGCGCGTCGCTCGAATTTAGTCTGCGGCCGCCATTCGGGCCGCGAACTTAATTTGGATACCGACAGTCCGGTAGTGCCAGTGAGCACTCGCTCCATCTGAATTGCATAATCTAGCCAGTCCGTAATGGTGTGTAGGAAACCACCTGGCTTAAGTTTTGTCATTAGAAATTCCACGATCTCTGGTTGAATTATGCGACGCCGATGATGTCTAGTCTTGCGCCAAGGATCGGGAAACCAGATTCGGAACTCATCCACAGTTTCATTCACTACAGATTCTTCAATTACCTCTAACGCATCCTTGATCACGATGCGTAAATTAGTAATTCCTAACTGTTCTGCTTTGTAGATCATGCTCCCAATACCTGGTGTGTGCACTTCAAGACAGATTAAGAACTCATTTGATCTTTGTTGTGAGAGCGCAAGCGCAGCTTCGCCCATACCGCTTCCAATTTCAATTACAATTCGTTTTTGAGGTGCTAGCTGATCAAAACTCCAGATCCCAGTTGGCATTTCATATTTGGGGATTAGGTGCTCCAGCGCATATTTTGCCCCAGTTGAGGGCCGGGATCGTCGCGGATGAAAAGTTCTGAGATCGTTGAGCATTAAATCAATCGCCGTTTAATTACTGCAACATCGTGATTAGCAACTTGGGCAGTCCGAATGAACTCCCAATTCATTTTTTGGTACCAAGCAAGTTTAGTTTCGGTATAAGCAAAGACTTCTCGATAACCCAATTCAAATGCTCGATCCAGTAAGGCATTAACGATTGCAGAACCTGCGCCATGCCTGCGGTATTGCGGTTGCACGAATACAGCAGCAAGCCATGGACCGCGTTCTGTTGAATCAGGTAGTTCGTCATCTGAAACTAATGAACCAATTCCGATCAATTTTGTGCCAGATAATGCAGCCACGGTATATGGGATTGAGTTGGCAAAGTCACCGCGTTTATACAAATTTAGATACCACTGAGTCGTGTCGTTTGGAAATGAATCTCGCCATGCTTTTATGCTCCAACGAGCCGCCTCAGCGCGCAGAATGGAATTCTTCGGAATTTGCTCCACAATAATTGGGTCCACTCGCTGATCTTGCCAAACATAGGAGAAAATTTGGGGATGGCAGGCATTGGATATGTATATCCGCCACCGGCAGATGGAAAACCGTTCCGGTTGGTGATGGGTCTGCGAAGTATGCCAGCGCAGAGCTGGATTGAAGGCGGTCCTGAGCTGGCAACACAGTTAGCGCAGCGCCAACAACTCATTTCAACAAAGCGTGATGTGGTTTTTCGGACACTGCCAGATTATGAATCGCCAAGTTTGCGGTTTGCAGAGATGATCTTGGAAAACTTGAAAGAGTTTCATTCAGACCGGTATCTGGTTAATCAGAGTGGAACCATCAGGCATTTAGCAACTGGGTTTGAAGTTAATATCTATGAGGATCACCCTTTTTTGCAACTTGCAAAAGTGATTGGTGAGGATCTTTGCTTAATTTCAAGAGTCAATAATCAATGGCTTTTAACTTCAGCTGCTGTGATATTCCCATCCAGGTGGCAGTTGGCAACGAAGATTGGAAGGGATCTAGATGAGATTCACGCGCCAGTTCCTGGCTATGACATTTCGCTACAGCCTGCAATGAACCTAACCTTTGATCGACTAACCCCGGAACGACAGGTTTGGCGGCTTAACTGGGCACTTCATGCTGACCATGAATTGCACCAGCCCACTGCCGAGCGAGTTAGTGCTGATCCAAGTCAATATTGGTGGCGGACGGAACGTCAAACTCTTACCAAATTGGCAGGTGGCGATCATGTTTTGTTCAGTATCAGAAATCGAGCCGAACCACTCACCAACTTGTTAGCAGATCCGATTCATGCCGCAGCGTTTGCCGAAACCTTAAGTTCGATGAGTCCAGAAACCATTGAATATAAAGGCTTGAGCCAGGATCACCAAGCGATCGTTGACTATTTAATTAGTCGGTAAATCCTGCAATAACTTTTCAGCCAATTCAATCTCGGCAACTTGCCAGGGAGTTAAATCTTGGCTGGGGTAGTGGTTAACTGAATCCAGAAATGGATCATCAATCAACTTTGTGCCAACTAATTGCTCAAGCACCGCTTGACCACAAAATGGTGAATAAACCGCGTTATATCCACCTTCATGCGTCATTAAAATTCGATTGTTGGAAAACTCTGCCGCTACCTGCATTAATTGCTTGGTTAGCGCGGCATAACCAGTTGAGGTAAGCAGCATTCGCCCCAGCGGGTCAAATACACAAGAGTCAAAGCCTGATGCGACCAGAATCAGGTCTGGCTTGAATTTTCTAAGTGCTGGCACAACAACTCGCTCAAAGGCGTGGATGTAGCCAGCATTTCCAACACCAGCTGGCAACGGTATGTTCAAATTAGTACCGGTAGCAACTCCAGCACCTTGTTCGCTACGAAGACCGCTGTGATGTGGGTAGAGTCGATCTTGGTGAATTGAGATTGTAAGCACCGAAGGATCTTCATAAAAGATTTCTTGAGTGCCATTGCCGTGGTGAACATCCCAGTCAACTACTGCAATGCGCTTAACACCATACTGTTGTTGCGCATACTTGACTGCTATCGATCCGTTGGCAAACAAGCAGTAGCCCATTCCTAAATCGGCTACTGCGTGGTGTCCAGGTGGTCTTACTAAGGCGTAGCCGTTATCGATTTGGTTTCGATAGATGGCATCAACCATTTGCAGGATTCCACCAACGCCCAGAGTTGCGATCTCATACGCTCCTTTTCCAAACGGAGTAGTTAGATCGCCCGCATCGCCGCCTAATCGAGATTCAGATTGCGATTTTATGTAATCAATATGACGCTGGGTGTGGACTAATCGCAACTCTTCTTCGGTTGCATAGCGAGGCTCAATTCGAACCAAATGTTTGATCAAACCGGAAACGACGATTAATTCATGAATTCGGCGTTTTGTATCAGCATGTTCATAATTTTGGTAAGGCTGCAGACCGCGGGTTGGATCGGCAGGCATGTCACCTACAAAAGTGCCAGTATCATGCCAACCAAATACCTCGTGATAAAGATAACCGGTTTTCAGTTTCATTTGGTGATGATTCGTGGATAGGAATCGGTCACCATGGCAAACGCATAGCCAGCAACGCGGTTTACGTAACTTATGTATCCGAGCGTGAATTTGCTACCAGCACCGGAATAGTTACCGGTGAATAAAATGACGAACCAATTAAATAAGGCAACCGCAAATAATCCTGGCGTCGCAATGAAGATGACGATGTAATGCGGAATGGCCAGCAACCATTTAACTAACGGTA
>JBMTAF010000052.1:0-6238 GCA_049428425.1 Candidatus Nanopelagicales bacterium | reverse complement strand
GTATAAATCACTGCATCGGATTCGCGCGCAATCGTTGCCCCTTGAGTATTGCAAATTGTAAGCACAGTTGCACCGCCAGCTTTGGCATAACGAAGTGCCATCAAGGTGTCCATGGTTTCACCAGATTGTGAGATAGCAATGCAAAGCGTATTTGGTGCAATCACCGGATCTCGATATCGAAATTCACTCGCAAACTCCACCTGCGTTGGCAACTTTGTCCATTGCTCTAACGCATATTTGGCAATCAAGCCAGCATGCAGCGCAGTGCCGCACGCCAGTATCAAAATATTGTCGATTGACTTAAGTTTAGATTCAATTCCAGTTAGCTCTGTAAGCTCAACTTGATTATTTTGAATTCGACCAAGCAAAGTATCTGATATTGCTTTAGGTTGATCAGCTATTTCTTTAAGCATAAATAGCTCATAGCCACCCTTTTTAGCTGCGGCTGCATCCCAAGTAACAGTAAAAGGTTTAGGTTCAACTTCATTACCAGAGAAATCGGTCACCTTGATGCTGTCTTTGGTGATCTCCACAACCTGATCTTGACCAAGCTCCAGTGCTGACTTGGTATAGGAGATAAATGCTGACACATCAGATGCTAAGAAGTTCTCGCCATCTCCCAAACCAACCACTAATGGGGAGTTTCGGCGAGCACCCACAATCAGTCCTGGTTGCGTTGCTGAAATAGCTACCAAAGTGAAGGCTCCTTTTAACCGTTGGCAAACATTTCGCATCGCAGTTGCTAAGTCCGAATCAGATTTACTCAACTGTTGAGCTAGTAAGTGAGCAACGACTTCGGTGTCCGTTTCACTTTTGAACTTATAACCTGCAGCAGATAACTCAGCTCGCAAGGAAGAAAAGTTCTCAATTATTCCGTTATGAATAATGGCAATCTGATTTGCTTCATCTAAATGAGGGTGGGCATTCTGATCATTTGGTGCACCGTGAGTTGCCCATCTGGTATGGCCAATGCCGCTGGTGGCCTCGGGCACCTGCGATTGATTCAATAACTCTTGCAGGTTTGCGAGTTTTCCCGCCTTTTTAAAACTGGTAATTGAAGCAACATCAGCTAGCGCAATACCAGCGGAGTCATAACCCCGATATTCCAGATGCTTTAAGCCAGCCAGCAACACTTTGGTCGCTTGCTGCTCGCCGACATACCCAACTATTCCGCACACAGCACAAGCCTAAGGTCAGTTAGATGCAACCTCGCGCACCACGGCTGCTAACGCCTGGGCAACCTCAGCTGCCTGCTGATCTGTTGGTGCTTCAACCATGACTCGAACGACTGGCTCAGTCCCACTTGGTCGCAACAAGATTCGACCAGCATCACCTAGCTGATCTCGGAGCCGATCAACTTCGGCCAATATCTTTGGATGAGAAACCCCAAGATTTCGATCAACGCCGCTGACATTAATCAGCACCTGCGGAAGTTTTTTCATCACTTGGGCCAATTTGCTCAGTGACAATCCAGTTTGTTTCATCCGTTGCATCAAATGCAATGCAGTTAACGTGCCATCACCAGTGGTGGCATAGTCAGCCAAAACAATATGACCACTCTGCTCACCACCTAAGTTATAACCACCAACTTCCATCGCGGAGAGCACATGTCGATCACCCACTGGTGTCTCAATAACTTCAATTCCCGCTGACTGCAGATAATTCTTCAACCCTAAGTTCGCCATTACCGTAATCACAACATGGTTATTGACCAAAGTTTGATTTTCTTTCATCGCCGGGGCCAAGATTGCCAAAATCTGGTCCCCATCAATTACCGAGCCATCTTTGGCAACTGCCAAACAGCGATCTGCATCACCATCATGCGCAACACCAAGATCCGCATCATGAGATTTCACCGCAGCAATCAAGTCTGCCAAATGAGTGGAGCCACAATCTTGATTAATGTTCAATCCATCTGGTTCAGCATGAATTGCCAGAACTTCAGCACCAGCTTTTCGATATGCGGCAGGTGCAGTGTGATAAGCCGCACCATTTGCGCAATCCACAACAACCTTAATCCCAGCTAGATCAGTGGATAGTGAATCAACTAAATAATCAACATAGTTACTGCTCGCCACAGGGTTATCAATAATTCTTCCAACAGCTCCAGCAGTTGGTAGCGGCTTTAGATTTCGAAGTCGATCCTCAATTGCATCTTCAAGCGAGTCAGGCAATTTTCGGCCACCAGCGGCAAAGAATTTAATTCCGTTATCTGGCATTGGATTGTGTGAAGCGGAAATAACTGCACCTAGATCAGCACCTAGCGCATCAATTAAATAAGCAACTTCAGGTGTTGGCGCAACGCCAATTCGAATTACTTTTGCACCAGCAGCCGCCATGCCAGCAGCCAATGCAGCTTCTAGAAATTCACCACTTGCTCTGGTATCTCGACCAATCACGGCAACTGGTTGATTAGATAAACCAACTGCCAATACCTGAACGGCGGCAGTTCCTAAGTTGGTTGCTAATTCCGCGGTGAGATCAAGGTTAGCAACCCCACGAATCCCATCGGTGCCGAACAGCCGAGCCAAAATTAACGCTTGCTGTACTGAGAAGCCTTACGTGCTTTCTTCAATCCATACTTCTTACGCTCGATAACGCGAGCATCACGAGTTAAGAAGCCAGCTTTCTTTAGCGCGGCACGATAAGCATCTTTATCAATTTCATTTAGTGATCGAGCGATGCCCAATCGAAGTGCACCTGCTTGACCAGAGATGCCACCACCATTAATTGTGGCAATAACATCGAACTTGTTCTCTAGACCCAAAATGCGTAGCGGATCCTTAATTGACTGGCGGTGTAATGCATTCGGAAAATAATCTTCAATGGTTCGACCGTTGATCTTGAAATCTCCAGTGCCTGGAACCAATCGGACTCGAGCAACAGCTTCCTTGCGTCGGCCAGTTCCGCTACCAGGAGTTGTAGCACCTGCTTTAGGTGTTGATAGACCTGGTGATTCCGAACTTGCTACTAATGTGTCAGTCACTTGTTGCCTTCCTAAAACTGCGCGTTACTGCGCGATCTGCTTAATCTCGAATGGAATTGGATTCTGAGCGGCATGTGGATGGTTTGGTCCAGCATAAACTTTCAACTTTGTTCCAACCGCGCGGCCAAGTTTGTTGTGAGGCAACATGCCATGAACTGCTTTTTCAATTGCGCGAACTGGATTCTGCTTTAGCAAAGTAATGTAGTCAGTTGAGCGAAGTCCGCCTGGGAAACCAGAGTGACGATAATCGCGCTTCTGAGTTAACTTTGAACCAGTTAGCGCAACTTTTTCGGCGTTGATGATGATTACAAAATCACCAGTATCAACGTGAGGTGCAAAAACTGGCTTGTGCTTGCCGCGAAGCAAGGTGGCAGCTTGAACTGCTAGACGGCCTAGCACCACATCATTGGCATCAATTACGTACCAGTTCCGGGTAACGGAATCTGCCTTTGGGCTGAACGTGCGCACGCCTTACTCCTTGAAAATTGCTCGGGGTTGGACCAAAGGTTTTGCCTAAGTCCAGTGGAGAAGGATACCCCTGCGGGATATCAGCGCTGAGTTTGGGGGCAGCCGGGGAGCTTCTTCGAGCCTGAGGGTCGCTTAGGCCTTCAGGTGAATAGAAACCAGCACGGTTATAGCCGATTCTGGCGGTAAGTCGACTGCCACCCTGAGCCAATTTCCAAATTGGTTAACTGAGATCCAGGAAATCTCGTCAGTCTGGGTTGGCAGAGCGAATTCCTGGCCAGAATCAACCCACCGTATCCCATCTGGCGAAAACTCAATTCTGGCGCGAACATTTTCTGTTCGCGTAGGGCGCTTTAAGGCGCGAAGGTAAACAATGGCTTCTTTTGCCCAGCCGCATTCGTAGGGCTCTGTCGTTGAATGGTTCTGCCACAGTTCATTTCTTGCTACTACCGCAGTCATGCTTAATGGGAGCATCTAGAAATCCCCCGATAAACAAATTGAGTCAATGTAATAAAGTGCACGCTTATCTGAATCCGCTTCAGTAAAAAGTCCAATGTTCAACATGCACCATAAGTTTCGCATAGCTGGCATGGTCATGGAGTCAATTTGGCTGAGATCAAACAGGCGATCATTAGACTGCATCTCCAGCATTTGCATAGTTGATAAGTCAAAATCAAATCGTAGGTAATGCCAATTCACTTTCGTCGGAATCTCGTTGTAGCACAGTTTTTGATGCCCATTTGGCAAGTCTTCCCAATCAGTGGGGGCAAGATGATCATGTGTAATTGTTTTTCCTTCATCACCTACTGGTGTAATCGGCGGTGATTTACGCTTAAATTGCCACTTTTGTACATGCTCTCCATTTTCAGCATTAAGAAAACGAATATGTGGCATTACTCGGCTTCCACCTTCAGCTGGATCTTGCAAGTCGAACAGGAATCCAATTGAGCGAACATCAGTCTCTAGTAATCTAGCTTCGGTTGCTTCAGGTTTAAAAGTGAAGTACAACTCAAGTCTTATTGGTCCTGCTTTTCGGAAAGTTAATCTTTTAACCGACACATTGCGTGCGCCTGGTTTGGGACGAGTTTGAATCTTAAGCGCATAGGTGCCGTCCCAACTACCATGAGATCCACTATCCCAATGAGATAAATTAGAAAGTTGCGGATGAGTGTGTTGCTGGTAACTTGGATTCATCGCATCCAAAGACTGCTCATAATTACCAACTAACTGACCCCAACCACAAAAACCTTGATCAAAATCGTCAAATGTAATTATGCGTGGCATTGGATCAAATCTCGATAATTTAGCCGATTGATTAACTGCAAAATTCATCGAAGACTCCAATTCTTTTTGTTGCAAAACTATAGTACTGAAACAGTGGCGACTCAACTACGTTTTAGAACTAATCTCTTTTTTCGTGGTTACAAAATTTCTAGAAAATCATTTCTGACTAGGCCCAAAGTGGTGCAGTTGTCTCCCGAACTACACCATCAGCACCAACATACAAATACCGGTCAAAGGAATCGGCAAACCAGCGATCATGGGTAACCGCAATTACAGTGCCCTGGAAGGCATCAAGCGCGTCTTGCAGCGCCTCGGCTGAGGCTAAATCCAGGTTATCGGTTGGCTCATCGAGCAGCAGCAAATTACAACCAGCCAGTTCGAGCACCAAAATTTGCAGCCTTGCCTGCTGGCCACCAGAGAGCGTTTGAAATTTCTGCTCAGCTTGTTTGCTCAGCTCATATTTGCGCAAAATGCCAATTGATTCATTTAGCAGCATTGGTTTTACTTTGTTCACAATCTCAATTGGGGTGTGATTAACCCATTCTGGATGAGCATGTGTTTGTGCAAAGTGTCCTGGCACTACTCGCGCCCCTATTTTCTTTTTACCGCTCCAAGCTTTTCCAACTTTAATTTCATCTGCTTCAGTTTCAGCAAACAACCGCAGCAGATGTGATTTACCAGCACCGTTTGGACCTAGCACGGCAAGTCGATCACCGAAAAAAATCTCTAAATCAAATGGCTTTAATAAACCAGCGATTTCAGTTTGTTCACACGTAATAACTCGCACGCCAGTTCTAGATCCGCGCAGATTCATTTTGATATTTTGATCTTGTGGCGGCGCTTCAGGTGCCCCGGCTTCTTCAAATTTACGCAGCCTGGTTTGCATCGCCCGATATTTGCTAGCCATGTCAGGTGAGGACTTGGCTTGTCCTTGCAAGGTTCGAACTAATTCTTTTAATCGCTCGTGCTCTTCCGTCCAACGTTTTAAAATCTCTTCTTGTCGCTCATAACGAGCTTTTCGAGCATCGTGATATGTGGCAAACGAGCCACCATGCACCCAAACTTGACCATCTTCCACAGTGATGATTCGGTCCGCTACCGCATTTAACAATGCGCGATCATGTGAAATTAGCAAAATAGTCTTTGGTGATGCTTTGATCTGCTCTTCCAGCCAAAGTTTTCCCGGTACATCTAAATAGTTATCTGGCTCATCCAGCATTAACACTTCATCAGGTCCGCGTAGCAGCGCTTCTAATGCTAATCGTTTTTGTTGACCACCAGAGAGCGTGTTCACCAATCGATCTTGACATTGCGCAAATGGTGTTTTTATTGCCTGCATGGTGCAGATATCCCATAGCACATCCATGTCATAACCGCCAGCATCGCCCCAATCCGAGATTGCTTGGGCAAAACGCATCTGAACTTTTTCATTCTCAGGTTGCTCATTGAGCTTTTGTTCTGCAGCTCGATATTTTTCAGCCGCATCTCGAATTCGCGGTGGCG
>JBMTAF010000051.1:0-6429 GCA_049428425.1 Candidatus Nanopelagicales bacterium | reverse complement strand
GCCAGCACCTAAGTCTGCGGACGCCTCTTGCAAACTGGGATTCATTCGCTTCAATCTGGCAAATACGTTGTTGAACACCATGACAATACAAAAAGTTGCATGCGCCACGATCATGCCAAAGTATCCGATGTTAAATCCGGCAGGCGTTAAGAAGTTGCTATAGGTATTGCTAAATGCAACACCAGTTACTACGCCTGGCAAAGCAATTGGTAGTACAACCAAGAGATTTACCGTACCTCTGCCAAAAAACTCAAATCCTTTAAGCGCAAAAGCCACTAGGGTGCCAAGAATTGACGCAATGATCATGGCACCAGTTGCAACTAGGACTGAATTGAGCAACGCAGTGCGAATGGGCTCGTAATCTCGGGCAAAATCCCACCATTTCAGCGAATAGTTTTCAATGGGCCAACTTGATATTTGAGATTGATTGAATGAGTTTAGGATCAAGACAAATAGCGGCACATACATAAACAACAAAATAATTGCGACAATAGCGATTAAGACAAACCTGGTTGCTCGAGATAGTCGCAGCATGATTACATTCGCTCCAGTGAGCCGGTACGACGAGCAACCATCAGGTAGATCACTACGAATGCAATTGGCACCATCGAGAAAGCAGCTGCAACTGGTGGATTCAAATTAATGTTTGAGGCAATAATGCTGCCAATCATTTGAGTGGCACCCCCGGTAAATCGAGCAGCTAGGTAGTCACCCAAACTCAACGAAAAAGTAAAGACTGACCCAGCGATGATCGCTGGCACTATTAACGGCAGTACTACTCGATAAATAGTCGTAAATCCCTTTGCTCCCATATCGCTAGACGCATCAAATAGATTCGGTGGAATCTGTCTTATCGCGGTGTAAACCGGAAGCGCCATATATGGAAACCACAAATAAGCAAGCGTCAAAATAACAATTGGAATTGAAAATCCAGGACCTTTTATGCCAAATGGTGACATCGCCCAATTAAAGAACCCTTGTTCTGTAAAGACTAATCGCATTGCGATGATCTTTACTAGATAGCCAGCCCAAAGTGGCAAGGTAATAGCAACTGCCAACATATTTCTAACCCACGGTCGTGCAATCTTTGCCATATAGATTCCAAGTGGAACCGCAAATACGATACAAAGGGCCGTAACTGCTAACGCAATTCCTAACGTTCTCAGCGAAGTGGATAAATAGGCCGGTACTGTAAAAATACTGATGAAATTATCTAACGTGAATCCAGGTCTTACTAATGATGAGAATGGATCAACATACCAAAAGGCGGTAATCAGCAGTAAAAACAGCGAAACAATGTAGACACCAACTATCCAGGTCATTGGCAGCGCCAATAATCCAATTAGCCGTAGCCGAGCTCGCTTATATAAATATGACGAAACCGGTCTGGTTGGTTGATTAGTTGTGGTCATCTGTTCTCACTGGTTGTAATAGGGAGGCCGATTTCTCGGCCTCCCTATTTTGTTAAGTGTTAACCCTTAACTGTTAGCCAAGCGTTGGTCCACTCTTGGAAGCTAGTGCACTTCACATCAGTTCGACCATCTAGGCAGGTTTCAATTGGAGTTGTCCAAGGCCATACTTTCTTGAAAAACTCCTCATCTTCAGCAGCAAACTCATCGCAATGAGCTTGGGCTTCAGGGCTTGAGGCACAAAACGCAATGTTTGCTGGTGCCATACCGAAGTTCATTGCAATTGCACCATTTACATCAGCACGGCTGGTGTAATCCATCCAGGCATATGCACAGTTGATGTTTGGTGTTGATGAACTTACTAACCAAGAGTCATACCAACCTGTTGATCCTTCAACTGGCAGTGTGGTCTTTAGGTTTGGCTTGTCAGCAAATTTGCGCAAGATTTCCCATGAGGTACCAACTACCGTGTTACCACCAACGAATGAAGTGATTTGAGCAACTGGATCTGACCAGTACTCACCAATAATCTCATTCTGTTGCTTTAGTAACGCGATTGCGGCATCGAGTTGGGCCTGATCCAAAGCATATGGATTCTTGATTCCTAGCTCTGGCTGGTGATACATCAAATAGACCGCTGCATCAGCAATATAAATTGGTGCGTCATATGCGGTTACTTTGCCAGCGTATGGGCTGTCTGATTCCCAGACCACATCCCAACTCTCTGGTGCGCCACCAGTGATCTCGTCGTTGTACTGCAAGAGGTTTGCGCCACGACCAATTGGCACGCCATATGGCTTGCCGTTAACCGTGTCATAAACATTTCCCTTCATTCCAGCAGCAATTTCACCACCGAAATTTGGAATTAGATCAATATTTAACGGCTGCACGTCGCCACCCACGATCAGACGTAATGCCGCGTCGCCTGATGCCGAAACAATGTCATATTGACCGGTTCGCATCAGTGTGACCATTTCATCGCTAGTACCAGCCACGCGTGGATTTACTTTGCAACCAGTTTGGGCAGTGAATTCATCTGTCCAAGCTGGCTCAACAAATCCAGACCAGTTAACGATATTTAGTTCGCCTTCAAACTCTCCCATTTCCTGGTGCATTGGAATATCTGGAACTTCAATGCTTACCCCAGAACTGCTATCACTACCGGATGAACATCCAGCCAGAATGATGGCAATAACTGATAGGAGGCTCAGTAATGCGAGCTTGCTCCTTTTCATTATCTTCCTTTCGCCTGACCGCAGTCAGATTAAGTCGGAATCTGGGCAGCATTGGCGTGGTGCCAAACTGCCAGAACCCGATCACCAGCAACAAAGGAATCTCGATGTGCTGGTAATTCTTCATTTAGTTTGGTTGCGGTTATCCGCAATCCCGAATCAGTTTCAATCACGTATATCGTGTTTGCACCGATGTAAGCAGCTTCAATAATTACACCAGCGACGCCGGCTTCATCTGTAGCTAATTTTGTCTCTGCTTTCACTACCCGAATCCGCTCCGGTCTGATGTTTACCGTTTCAGCTCTGCCAGTAATTGCAACCGCAGTTTCGCCAGCAAGGATGTTTGAGACACCAAGAAATCCAGCGACAAATCTGGTTGCTGGATGTTCATATACTTCGGCGGGAGTTCCAACCTGTTCAACTTTTCCTTCATTGAAAACCGCAATTCGGTCACTCATCCGCATTGCTTCTTCTTGATCGTGAGTAACAAAAATAAATGTGATTCCGGCTTCACGTTGAATTCGCTTTAGCTCAACCTGCATTTCTTCCCGAAGCTGTTTATCCAGGGCACCAAGCGGTTCATCTAGCAACAATACTTTTGGTCGAAGCACTAGCGCTCGTGCTAACGCAATTCGTTGGCGTTGCCCACCAGAAAGTTGATGGGGCAATCGCTCTGCAACATGACTTAGCTTTACGGATTCAATCGCTGCTGCGGCTTGACGAGCACGTTCTTCTTTCGGAACTTTACGAGTTCGCAATCCATATTCCACATTTTCTTGAATGGTCATGTGTGGGAACAACGCATAATCTTGAAACACGGTATTTACCGGGCGATCAAATGGTGCTAACTCGGTGACATCAGTTCCTTCAATCGCAATGCGTCCGGTTGTTACAGATTCAAATCCAGCAATTAATCGCAGCACGGTGGTTTTACCGGAGCCAGATGGACCCAGCATCGAAAAAAATTCACCAGCACGAACATCCAAATCTAAATTATCAACGGCTTTTACTTCATCAAAATGTTTGGATACTGCCTTAAGCGAAACAAATCCGTCGTTCAACTAGTTTTCCCCTTAAATTATTCCGCAAAATCAGACATTTTCCCCATAAATACTAAGGTTCATTTGGGTAATAACGGCAGATCTTAGGGGGATTTGTTGCGCAATTGAGACCCAATTAGATATCTATTCTGGGGGTGGGGGGTGGCTGGTTTCAGGGAACTGGGCTAAAGTCTGCCTAACCGTAAGGGGTGAAATCCGTGAGAGCCCTCGTAATTGGAGCGGGCGGAGTCGGAAAAGCAATAGCGAACATTGCTTCGCGTCGTCAATTTATAACTGAAATGGTCATCGCTGATCATGAATTAAGACGTGCCGAGGAGGCAGCCGCCCGGGTCTCAGATGACCGGTTTAAAGCTGCCAAAGTAGATGCAGGTGACGTAGAACAACTACGTGAGCTCATCCGCAAATTGGATCCAGACATTGTGGTCAATGCCGTTGACCCTCGATTTGTCATGCCGATTTTTCGGGCATGCGAAGTTGAAGGTGCCAACTACATGGACATGGCAATGTCACTTTCTCGCCCCCATCCGGAATATCCATACACTGAATGCGGCGTCAAACTAGGTGATGAACAGTTTGCCCGTGATTGGAATTGGATCGAACGTGATTTATATGCGGTCGTCGGAATGGGAGTTGAGCCAGGACTAAGTGATGTGTTTGCAAAATATGCATCAGATCATATGTTTAGTCGCATAGATGAAATCAAAGTACTTGATGGTTCTAATTTAACTGTTGAGGGATATGAGTTCGCGCCATCCTTCAGCATTTGGACCACCATCGAGGAGTGTTTAAATCCACCCGTAATTTGGGAAGATGGCACCGGTTGGTACACAACTGAACCATTCAGCGAGCCCGAAATTTTCGATTTCCCCGAAGGTATCGGCCCCGTTGAATGTGTCAACGTGGAACACGAAGAGGTATTGCTAATACCTCGAAAAGTTGATGCAAAGAAAGTCACATTCAAATATGGACTTGGTGAAGAATTCATCGACATCCTAGAAACTATTCATAAGTTGGGGTTAGACCGAACTGATCGAGTAGATGTCAAGGGTGTTGCAGTTTCACCACGTGACCTTCTTGCTGCATCACTACCTGATCCAGCCACATTAGGTGAACGCATGAAAGGTAAAACTTGTGCGGGCACATTAATTCGTGGCCTAGATAAGGAAGGTAAACCAAAAGCGGTTTACATGTATCACGTAGTTGATAACGAGTGGACGATGAAGGAATATGGCGATCAAGCTGTGGTTTGGCAAACTGCGCTCAACCCAGTTGTTGCTATGGAACTGATTCATGAAGGTGTTTGGAAGCCAGAGGGAGTTAACGGACCGGAATGGTTTGATCCAGTTCCATTCTTGAACAAGATCAACGAGTATGGCGTTCCTTGGGCAATGCGTGATGAATCAACTGAAGGAATTGAGCTCTAAGCTTTTTCAACAGTTGCTAGTAAATCGCTCCAGGCATCCACAAATTGCTTTACGCCAGCGGTTTCTAAGTTGGCGAGCACATCAGCCATGCTGACACCGTAGTTGCTTAACGCAGCTATGGTGTCAGCTGCGGCTTGATAATTCAGATCAAACTTAAAGTTAGCTGCAGAGTCAAACAGCGCATTCATTGTTGCCTGCGGCATCGTATTTACGGTATCGGGCGCAACCAAACTTGAAACATAAAGCAGCGGATCGTAATTTGGATTTTTTACGCCAGTTGATGCCCAAAGTGGGCGCTGAATCCGAGCACCACTTGCCGCCAGCAACTTCCATCTCACATCTTGTTGTAGTTCTTCAAACAATTGATATGCCAATACGGCATTTGCCACTGCAGCTTTACCGCGTAACGCAAGTGCAGCAGCGCTGCCATCAGCCTCCAGCATTGGATCAATTGCGGTATCAACTCGTGAAACGAAAAATGATGCTACGGAATTAATACTGCTTAAGTCATGGCCATTTTCTTTTGCCTGCTCTAAACCAGCCAGCCAAGCCTGAATTACTTCAGCATATCGATCGACTGAAAAAATCAGCGTTACATTGACACTAATGCCATTAGCTAGCGCGCCAGTTATTGCTGGGATTGATTCTTTTGTTGCTGGAATCTTGATCATTACGTTTGGTCGGTTCACTTGTTTGTGCAGCTCAATTGCTTGCTTTAGCGTGTTGTTGCCATCAAATGCCAATCTTGGGTCTACTTCAATGCTGACGCAGCCATCATTGCCAGTTTCCACATAAGTTGCACTAAACACATCACAGGCTGCCTGCACATCAGCCACCGTTAATTCTCGGACAATCATTTCTGCCGATGCGCCATCTGCTTTTAGTCGATTTAGATCTGCACCATAGATACCATCCGCACCAGCAGTTATTGCGGCTTTGAAGATTGCTGGATTAGTTGTGACACCAAGCACGCCTTGGTCGCGCAAATTCGCTAAGTCACCTGATTGAATTCGATTACGCGATAGGTCATCTAACCAAACCGATACGCCGTGCTGTCGAATCTCATGCAACTTAGTCATTAACAAGCTCCAAACAATCTATCTCCAGCATCACCAAGGCCAGGGACAATATAGCCATGCTCATTTAGTTTTTCGTCCAGCGCACTAGTCACCACAATTACGTTTTGATTTGCAAATTTTTTTCCAACCGCTTCAACTCCCTCAGGTGCTGAAATCAAAGTAATCGCAACTACTTTTTTCGCACCTCTAGCCAACATAATCTCAATTGCACTTATCAAACTGCC
>JBMTAF010000050.1:0-6487 GCA_049428425.1 Candidatus Nanopelagicales bacterium | reverse complement strand
GCACCAGTTATTGCTATTCGCATTACAGACCTAGATCACCTTCGAATTGTCCAGCTTCTAGTCGCTGCTTCAAGCTGGACAAGTAGCGAGCGGCATCGGCGCCATCAACAAATCTGTGGTCATAAGAGAGCGATAGGTAACACATTGATCTAATGGCAATTGATTCCGCACCAGTTTCGTCGGTAACAACTGCAGGCCGTTTAACAACTGCGCCAAGACCAAGAATTGCTGCATTTGGTTGGTTAATGATTGGCGTATCAAATAATGCGCCACGGCTACCGGTGTTAGTAATGGTAAATGTGCTGCCAGATAACTCATCTGGCCCAACTTTTGAGCTTCGAGTACGTTCCGCAAGATCGGCAATTCGACGTGAAATACCAGCAATTGAAAGATCGCCAACATTACGCATTACTGGCACCAACAAACCACGCTCAGTATCAACCGCAATACCGATGTGTTCAGAGTCGTGATAGGTAATTGTTCCAGCAGCCATATCCATTGACGCATTGATTATTGGATGAGTTTTAAGACCTTCAACGGCTGCTTTCACGAAGAATGGTAGGAAAGTTAGCTTTGCACCTTCGCGTGCTTCAAAGTCGCGCTTAACTTTGTCGCGCAATCGCGCAATTCGAGTGATATCTACTTCAACAACTGTAGTTAGCTGGGCACTTACCTGTAGGGATTCCACCATTCGCTCGGCAATAACTTTGCGAAGCCGCGAAATACTTTCAGTGCGACCACGAAGCGGTGACTCGGCTACTGGTGCTGCAGCTGAAGGTGTTGGTGTTGTTGCTGCCGCTGCGCTAGGTGTAGGAGCTGCTGCTGCTTGTACATCTGATTTTCTGATTCGGCCACCAACGCCAGTGCCAACCACTTTAGCTAAATCAACACCGAGTTCTTCAGCCATTTTTCTAACTAATGGCGTGACATAAGCCCCAGCGCTCACGGCATCTTCGCGGTCGGACGGTGTCGGTGCAGTAGCAACGGGTGCCGGAGTAGGTGCTGGTGCAGGCGGAGCAACTGGAGCAGGAGCTGGCGCAGGTGGGGCGACTGGAGTCGGAGCGGCAACTGGTGCTGGCGCAGGTTTAGGTGCTGGTGGTGCCGCTGGTGCCGGAGTTGCGACTGGCGCGGCAGGGGCTGGGGTTGGCGCAGCTGGGGTAGCACCATCGGCTGCACCAATAACAGCTAGCTCAGCACCAACTGGTACTACGGCATCAGCTGGAGCCAAAATTTCTAACAGCACGCCGGCTACCGGTGCTGGGATCTCGGTATCTACTTTGTCAGTTGATACTTCTAACAACGGCTCGTCCATGGCGACGGTATCGCCAACGTTCTTTAGCCATCTGGTTACCGTTCCTTCGGTAACTGATTCGCCTAGTGCTGGCATTACTACTCGCTGCGACATTCTCTATCTCCTTAGTGCCCGGTTAGATAACTCTAATACTTAGTCATGCACGTGAAGCGGCTTGCCAGCTAAGGCAAGATGGGCTTCACCCATCGCTTCTGAAACAGTTGGGTGGGCATGCAAAAGCGGTGCGACATCCTCTGGCATGGCTTCCCAGTTATAAATCAATTGTGCTTCAGCGATCATTTCGCCAGCTCTAGCACCAACCATATGAATGCCTACAACTGGACCATTCTTTTCGCGAATAAGTTTGATCAGACCAGCTGATTTCAATATCTGTGTTTTGCCATTGCCGGCTAAGTCATACTTGAACGTTGCAATGTTTTCTTTGCCATACTTTTCAGCGGCTTGCGTTTCAGTTAGTCCCATCGAGGCTACTTCAGGATCGCAGTATGTAACGCGCGGAACGCCGGCATAATCAATTGGTCGAGGCTTCAGGCCAGCAATATGTTCGGCAACCAAAATTCCTTCTTGGAAGCCGACGTGTGCCAACTGTGGCCCTGGGATCAAGTCACCGACAGCATAAACATTTGGCAAATTAGTTTGGCAATACTCATTTACGGCAATGTGCTCGCCGGCAAAGTTCACCCCAACTTCTTCATATCCCATACCGCGAGAACTAGGTCCGCGACCAACGGCAACCAAAAGCAAATCTGCTTCAAATTCTTTACCATCTTCGAGCGTCACCTTAACGCCAGCACTAGTTTTTTCTACTGACTTAAAGCGAACCCCAACATTAAATTTAATCCCAAGCCTTCGGAACGCTTTTTCTAATCCCTTGCTCATATCTTCATCATCTGCCGGAATTAATCTAGGCAATCCTTCAATGATGGTGACTTCAGTTCCCAATGAGTTCCAGGCTCCAGCAAACTCCACGCCAATAACGCCACCACCAAGAATGATCGCGCGGTTTGGCACGTAGTTCAAATTCAGTGCGTGCTCTGAGGTGATTACTTTTTCACCGTCAATTTCTAATCCTGGCAAAGATTTTGAATAAGACCCGGTGGCAAGTACTACACTTTTACCAACCACCTGCTGACCGTTTACTTCAACAGTATTTGGCGCAACTAGCTTGCCTGCGCCTTCAAAGTAAGTAACACCACGATGCTTAACTAAGCCTTGCAGTCCTTTATATAGCCGGCCTACTACACCATCTTTATAACTATTCACTGCAGTCATATCGACACCAGTCAATGTTGAGTTAATTCCAAATTCAGCTGAGTGCTTGACCGTATGGGCAACTTCACCAGCGTGAAGCAGTGCTTTGGTCGGAATGCAGCCACGGTGAAGGCAGGTGCCACCAAGTTTGTCCTTCTCAATTAAGGCAACTTTCAAGCCAAGCTGGCTACCTCGTAGCGCGCAGGCATAACCGCCTGAGCCACCGCCAAGAATCACTATGTCGAAGATTTCAGCCACCGCGTCCTCCAGTAAGAATTAGTGCCCAATCCTCTCAGATATCGCGTGGCGCGGTTCGGTCAGATTGGGGTAAAGCGCTGTCGGCTTGCTCACTTATTGGAAATGCGACGAGCAAGCTCGACCAAGGTGCGAATTGCAAATCCAGTTGAGCCGACGGTGTTATAGGCGTATGCGCTGCCCTGGTTGTATGCCGGACCTGCGACATCAAGATGCACCCAAGGTGTTTTGGCGGGCACGAATTCTCGAAGGAAGATGCCAGCCAACTGCATGCCACCACCTTTGCCAGAACCGATGTTGGCTAAGTCCGCGACTGAAGAGTTAATCTCGTTGCGAAGAAATTCTGGCAGCGGCATTGGCCACATGTCTTCACCCGTTGCTTGGGCCGCAGCATGAACTTCACCTCGGAACTGATCGTCATTTCCCATGATCGCGCCGGTACGCAGTCCCATTCCCATTACCTGGGCACCAGTTAATGTTGCAATATCTACGATGTAATTAGGTTTACCTTCGGCTGCCTTAACAATTGCATCAGCAAGCACGAGTCGGCCTTCGGCATCTGTATTCAACACTTCAACAGTTTTGCCACCATAAATCTTCAATACGTCTCCAGGTCGGCTGGCTGTTCCGCTTGGCATATTTTCAGCAAGCGCGGCCCAAGCAGTGACATGGACTTTTAGACCCAGATCAGCAATCGCCAAAATTGCAGCGACGACTGCACCCGCACCACTCATATCAAATTTCATGTCATGCATATTTAAGCCTGGCTTTAGCGAGATTCCGCCGGTATCAAACGTGATGCCTTTACCAATCAGTGCAATTTGTTGTTTGGCACCTCGAGGCTTGTATTCCAATTTGAGTAATCGAGGTGGCCGGGATGAACCCTGACCAACACCAATGATTCCACCAAATCCTTCAGCAGTTAATTTCTTCTCATCCCAGATAGTTGCAGTGATTGGTCTGCCCACAATTGCTTTCTTTGCTCTGGCGACGAATTCTGCCGGCGGCAAATGACTTGGTGGGGTATTTCCCAAATCTCTTGCGAAATGAATCGCATCAACAAGTTTGGTGATCTCGGTAGCTAAATTCTTGCTGCCATGCTTCGAATGTACGGTGATCGCGCTAGCCGGAAGTTTTTGCTCGGCAAGTGACGAATATCTAAATTCAGTGAACGTATAAGCGGCCAACATTGCGCCTTCAGCAACCGCACGAGCATCAGCATGATCTTGGTCTCGCAAGGCATAACTCACTCGCTTATTTCCAGCCAGAGCGCGAGTTACATCACCGGCTAGCTGTCGAAGTTGTTCAGTAGAAATCTCTGATCCGATACCCACCGCCAAAATTGAGTTTGCTTTTGCGATGCCAGCGCCGGGAATTCGGGTTTGCTCGCCAGGCTTACCTACTGCGCCAACTGCAGTAAGAGCAGTAACAATCTTTTTCGCTTGCGCAGTAGTCAACGATTTGGGAACCACGGTTAGCTTCTTATTTACTTCCATCACGCCAACGACAAGCACGTCAGCAGGGGTGGTGGCTGGGGCGGTTGCGGCAAAGCGCAAAGTTAATTTGGTCATGGCGTAACCTTATGAAAAACCGCAGCAGATTGCAGGTCTAGGGACGAATCAGCAGGGCAGCAGTTCTGGCCAGACTAAGCGAGGCGATTGCCGCCAAGCCATCTCCAGTTGCTACCTGATTGCCCGACACGGTGATCCAATTTCGATGCTTGAACAACAGTTGGCCGGCACTGGATTTAGGCAGATCGGAAACGAAAATCCAAGATCTGGCGGCGACTGAGAATTCATAAACTATTGCCGCTGCCAGTAACGCACGAGTGCCATCAATAATCACTGGAGTCTTTCGAGATATTGCAGTTGCGATTTGTTTAGCCAGCTCCAGAATTGGCTCTGTTGAAAATTCGTCAATTAACCCAGTTAAATCTGAAGCTAGCACCCGTTGAAACAGATTCCGCAGGGTCTCAATTTCACCTTTCCATGATTCATCATCAGTAGCAATAAATCCCAGAAGCTGGACAAAATCTTTATTGGTAAGCATTCTGGCAAAGACAAACTCGATATTTGACAACTGATCACCAGCGGCGACAGCAATTAGATCACTTGCGGTAGGGAAGTGGTTGAACACTTCAATAGAGTTGGTTTGGGCTGCTGCCGTTACCACTGCCGATGGCTTTTCGATTACTAGCACCGTTTCACGCGCAACACAATCTGTTGCAGCTAGTTCGGCGGCAAAGTTTGCTAACGCACCTGAAGCGTTAGCCAGATTCTTAATTGCGTCGCGGCGCTTTGCTGAATCAGCTAATGAAATGCCGTGTACTAATCCGACTAACTCGGCTGATTTGCTCAATTGCGCTCCTGCAAAACAAATTCCACGGGTCGATTAATCCGCCGTAGTGTCCGGAGCATAGAACCTCCGATAAGAACTATTAACCCAAAGGTCATAATCGCTCTCGGAATATCAAAACTTGCGCTGGTTGCAAATGAGTAAGCCATTAACTTAGTCAAATTGGTCACGATGCTCTCACCAGGCTCAAATGCAAGGGCCGCATTTCCAACAACTGCCGTTGGCCAAAACCATAGGTTTAATAACAGACCTACCAACACTGCAGATATTGCGCCAAATACGGCGAGAATTGGGATTTCAAATTTCGATTTTGGTACCGGCAGCAGCCCAGCAAACAATCCGACCCAACCTGCAGCAAGCATTTGAAACGGCAGCCATGGCCCAAGTCCGCCGGTAATTAATGCACTGCTAGCCATACCTAGACTGCCAGCACTGAAGCCAATAACTGGACCCAAAGCACGACCAGCAATCACAATGAACGCCCACATTGGTTCGATGCCAAATGCATGAGCGCCCAATAGGCGAGCTGCTGCGATTAGCGCCGCTAGTAAACCCAGCAGTGCAATCACTTTTGAACTTAATTGCTTAGCTGAGATTGCAGTCAGCAACACCAGTAGCGCGATCACCAAAATCAGTGCCGTTAATCCTGGTGCAAGATCAGAAGAAATAGTTGTTTTTGTACTCATCAATAACGGCCAACCAAAAGCAACTAGTCCAATTAGTGAAACTAACACCAGCAAGACTGGGGTTAGCGAAGTTAAAAACTTATCCTGCAAGTTTGAGAGCATCGATGGCTTCTTTAACAGTTAATAGCTGATGAGGCAGAAATGCCTTACTAATTTGTGGTGTGAATGCAAATGATTCCAACAGCACATCCCTAGCAGGGCCTTGGGCAACAATTTTTCCATCAGTCAATATCGCAACCTGAGAATTTAGTTCAGCGACCAATTCAACATCGTGAGTTGCAATTACAGTTGAGGTGCCAGACTTTTCAATCTGATGAATTGCTTCAATCAATTGTGCCTTAGCGTCATAATCCAAGCCACGAGTTGGTTCATCCAATAGCAACATTTTGGGGGATGCGGCCATCACTAAGGAAAGAACCAAAATCAAGCGTTGACCTTCCGACAAATCCAGCGGGTGTTGATTAAAGTCAACTTCGGGGAGAAATTTAACGACAGAAGCTGCGGTAGCTCCGGGGGTTAAATGTGCGGCACGATCCGTAAGATTGCATTCGGCTTTGATACTTTGTTGCATCAGTAAATCAGATGGTTCCTGCGGAACTAATCCAAGTTGCCTGATGAAATCAAGTCC
>JBMTAF010000049.1:0-6811 GCA_049428425.1 Candidatus Nanopelagicales bacterium | reverse complement strand
TTGAGAAGGGCTGTCCCTAGTACGAGAGGACCGGGACGGACGAACCTCTGGTGTGCCAGTTGTTCCGCCAGGAGCACGGCTGGTTGGCTACGTTCGGAAGTGATAACCGCTGAAAGCATCTAAGCGGGAAGCATGCTTCAAGATGAGGACTCTCACTGATTTTCAGGTAAGACCCCTAGCTAGACGACTAGGTTGATAGGCCGGATGTGGAAGTGCGGTAACGCATGGAGCTGACCGGTACTAATAGGTCGAGGACTTGATTCTTATCAAAAAATAGTTTTGCACGCGTCCACTATGCGGTTCTCGAGTTATGGTCGAACATAACTCCATAGAGTTTCGGCGGCCTTAGCGAAGGTGAAACGCCCGGTCCCATTCCGAACCCGGAAGCTAAGCCCTTCAGCGTCGATGGTACTGCTCTGGAGACGGAGCGGGAGAGTAGATCGCCGCCGGACATTCTTTAGTAGCGCTGACGGATTTATGATTCGTCAGCGCTACTTATTTCTAACGAAAAGGTGTCGAATGTCTAGTAATGATGGTGCGAAATCGCAACCACGTAGATCCGCTACTGGCAATCGGAAGTACACCGTTCGATCCAGCAATTCCAATAATTCACGCAGTTCGATCAATAAGTCAAAAAGTACAGGTAGCAGAACAACTTCTAATAGATCATCTGCTGCCAGAAATGATCGAAAAGACCAATCCAGCAAATCCAGTCCCAGAGTTGAGGGCAGGTCAGCCCAACGACCGTTTGATCGCAATCGTGATACAGCGGATCGTAACGAAACACCATCTCGAGATCGAGGCAGTTCAGTTAGAGGTACAAGCGGTGCAAAGAAGTTTGCTGGTGAGCGAAACCGGGCAGCAGTTAAACGAACTGATTCACCTCGCAAATTCAATCCTGACCGCGAACGCGGCGATGGGTCAAATCGTGTTGGTTCTAGATCTACGCAAAATAGATCGGGTGCAAGCAGAACTGGAACAACGAATCGCGGCGGTAGAGATCGATCCGATCGACCACAAAAGTTTGACACACCTCGTAGATTTCGCGGCGATCTACCACGGCGAGAGCGAGATCAACGAGCGCGAGGAACCGCGCCAGTTATTGATCAAGACGTCACCGGGGATGAGTTAGGCGATGAGTTAACTAACGAATTGCGGACTTTGCCGGGTGGTTTAACAATTACCGTGGCACAACATCTAGTGATGACGCAACGCTATTTAGAAATTGATCCTGAATTAGCCCTAGTACATGCAAAGCATGCTAAAGAATTGGCAGGTCGATTCCCAATAGTGCGGGAAATTGTAGGAATTGCTCATTACGTAAATGGGAATTGGCAGGAAGCATTAAATGATTTTCGGGCAGTAAAGCGAATGGCACCTGCTGATCATTTAATTGCCATGATGGCAGATTGTGAACGTGGATTGGGTAGACCGGAACGCGCAATTGCGATGTTAGCTGAACAGCGAAAGCTAACTGGTGTGGACCGAATCGAAGCGGCAATTGTTGAGTCTGGTGCACGAATGGATTTGAACCAATTTGATGCAGCGTTAGTTGCCCTCAAGATTCCAGCGTTAACCGGCTTTCCCAGCGATCAAACTGCATATGCGCGACTTTGTTTCGCTTATGGCGCGGTATTGGTCAAGCTGGGCCGTGCTGATGAAGCACTCAATTGGTTCAAAAAGGCAAACAATGCTGATCCTGCAGCGACGCTGGCTGCAGAGCATCTACCTGAAGTTAGTGGCGAGATATATCTAGATGACCTGGATGCTGAATAGTTGAACCACTTGTATCCTTTTCCCAGGAGATGAGATGACACCGAACGATGACGCGATGCGAAGCTTTTTAAGCATGGGCGCCCAAGTTGCTGAGGAGATTCGGCGCCGCCTAGACGAGGCTGCTGCAAACGTTGGCTCACCTAAATCGTCAGCTGAGGTTGACCTAGATGCCATTAAATTGGAGATTATCGCGCAGCTTCGGGCAGAAATTGGCGAAGAAGTTGAGCGGGCAATAACTAGACTTGGGGTGGCTCGAGAAGATGAGTTGGCATCATTAAGAGCCAGAGTTGAAAGATTGGAGAGCTGATGTCTCAGCCGCCGCTGCCAAATTCACCCATGTTGCCTATCTCGCAAACTGGGATCAGGGAAGTGGACGAATCACTCGCGGAACTAGGGAAGTTGGAAGCAACGCATGTTACTGAGCATGCGGAGATCTTCACTCGGATTCACAATTCATTAAATACTGCTCTAACTAATATCGAAAACTGATTTGCGACGGTTAGATCTCGAGTTAACTCAACGCGGACTTGCCCGGTCACGACAAGACGCGAAAGATCTAATTGAACAAGGGCTAGTAAAAGTAAATGGGTTTGTTGCCAAGAAAGCTGATGCCCAGGTATCCGAATCAGCGTCGATAACAGTTAGTTCTAATTCAACTAAATATGTATCTAGGGGAGCGCACAAACTCTTGAGCGCTCTCAGTTCCACTTCGATCGACTTCGCTGGCAAGATTTGTTTAGACGCTGGTGCCAGCACTGGTGGTTTTGTTCAGGTTATGTTGGATCGCGGAGCCAAACTGGTTTACGCAGTTGATGTTGGATATGGCCAGTTAGCCTGGCTACTACAACAAGATTCGCGGGTGATTCGAATGGATCGAACTAACGTAAAAGAATTAACCAGAGACATGCTTCCACAGGTGCCGCAGATAATTACCGCAGATCTTTCATTTATTTCGCTCAGATCGGTTCTACCAGCATTAGATCGAGTTATTGATCCCACAGGTGAGATGCTTCTTATGGTGAAGCCGCAGTTTGAAGTTGGCAAGGAGCAGGTTGGGCGAGGCGTAGTTCACGACCCAGCCTTACGCCGTGATGCAATTTTGAGCGTTGTGGATGCGGCAAGATCTCTAGGTTGGCTGGTGGGGGGAGCGGCAGAGAGTGAAGTTCATGGCCCGAGTGGAAATCGGGAGTTTTTCCTCCATCTGCGTCGAAATGGGGCAGAATTGCCCTGGTCAAACATTTCAGGATTAGTTACGGAGGATTTGTGAGTCGCAATATTGTGCTGGCAGTCAATTGGACTCGACCAGCAGCTGTTACTGCGGCAAACAAGTTAGCAGCTTTGTTATCAGCCGCAACGATTGATTGCTATGCCGTGAATGAGTCCGAAATTATTCCAGTTGGCGAATATCAAATTGTTAGTGAAGATCAACTGCCAGCAATTGAGGCCATACTAGTTATTGGCGGTGATGGCACCATTTTGCGAAGCGCAGAACTTGCTCGAAAATTTGATGTACCGCTGCTAGGGATAAATCATGGACATGTTGGATTTCTGGCCGAAGCGGAATCATCTGAGTTAGAGATCATTGCTCAACGCATTATTCAAAAAGAGTGGCAGATTGAAAATAGATTGACGCTACAAGTAAAAGTTTTCTTTGAGGATAAGGAATTGTGGCAGTCTTGGGCGCTCAATGAGATTTCCATCGAAAAAGCATCAACATCTCGAATAGTGGAGTTAGTCACCGCGGTTGATGATCGGCCAGTTTCTCGATATGCCGGAGACGGGGTAATTGTCGCCACGCCTACTGGCTCAACTGCTTATGCGTTCAGTGCCGGCGGACCAGTGGTGTGGCCGAATGTTTCTGCTGTGGTTTTAGTGCCGTTATCGGCGCACTCGTTGTTCGCTCGTCCACTAGTGATCAGCCCTACCAGCTCGGTCACGATTGATTTGATTTCAGAAGCATCTGCCTGGGCCGATTCCAGGCGGGGCGGAGATATCCCAGCAGGTGCTCGAATCGTTATCGAACAGAGTTCCCAGCCGATTAAGTTGATGCGATTAAACGATGCACCATTTACTGATCGTCTAGTTGCCAAATTTAGTTTGCCCACTTCCGGGTGGCGCGGAAATATCATTGACCACAATTAGCAATCATGATTGAAGAATTGCGAATTTCCAACTTAGGCGTGGTTGCAAACTCAGAGTTGAAGTTTGGTCCTGGGCTAAATGTGCTAACCGGCGAAACGGGTGCTGGTAAAACAATGATCATTAATGCTCTGAATCTATCACTTGGTGCAAAAGCAGACCCCAATTTGGTTCGCGAGTCCGCAACAAAGCTGACCGTGGAATCCAGTTGGCGGTTAAGCAAGAAACAACGTGAAGTAATATCGGAAATACTTGATGAAGAAACCGAAGAAGAATTATTTTTGGGGAAATCTATTGATAGAGCAGGTAAATCACGTGCCTTGCTTAATGGACTAGTGAGCACTAATTCGCAAATAAATGAGATTGCAGATCAGATCATTCAGGTTTTTGGCCAAAACGATCAACGTTTCTTACTTCAACCACAATGGCAGCTGCGATCGCTAGATGAATTCGGTGGTGAGAGCCATCTGGTCCTGCTACTGAAATACCAAGATATATTTCGAGAATACCAAAATTTAAGCAAGAAATTGACCGAACTAAAAGCGCAGCGAATTAATTGGGCTGAATCAGTAGCGCAGATGCAAACTCAATTAGCTGAGTTTGACGCAATTGATCCCAGCGTCAATGAAGATGAAGAGATTTTGGTCAGAATTTCTCAAAGAGAAGAAATCGAAGCTACTTTAGATGAATTGAAAGAAATTGGTCAATTGATTTCCAGTGATACTGGTGATGCATTATTGACAAAATTGAAGCAACTGAGCAGCTTGATTAATCGCCTAGATAATTTTACGGCTTATCGAGATGATCTTACTGCATTAATCAACACGGTAAATGAGATTGAGCGGGAATTGCTAGCAGCAATGAACAATGCTGATGATGGTGTCACCCTGTCTGATCTTTATTCACGAAAAGCGGCTTTAGCTAATTTGATAAGAAAACATGGTTTGCCGCTTTCGGAAATAGCCACAAAAATGAATCAATCTCGCGAATTGTTGAATTCTAGCTTTGATCCGAGCGCTGAAATTGAGCGGATTGAGCGAGAATTGATTTCCGTACAGGGCGCGTTGCTCAAAACATCAAAACAGTTGTCGAAGGCTCGAATAGAAAGTTCGGAGCGGCTAAGTCAATTCGTTACGGCGGAGTTAGTTCAGCTAAAAATGCCCGGAATTAGATTTGTTGTCTCTGTTATCCCACGCGTTAACGGAGGAGAAATAGAGATTGATAAATTTGCGTTAGATGTTACTGGCGGTGATAGTGTTGAATTCCAAATCGGCCATGGTGATGGTGTGCCAAGGGGGATAGCCAAGAGTGCCTCTGGCGGCGAGTTATCTCGAATAATGCTAGCTTTACAAGTAGTTTTACAAGATCGATCTAGCGATAAGACATTCATTTTTGATGAGGTGGATGCCGGAATAGGTGGGGAAACCGCTATTGAGGTTGGGCGAAGACTGGCGAAGTTGGCAGAAACCAATCAGGTCCTAGTGGTAACTCATCTACCACAAGTGGCAGCGTTTGCCGATTACCATTTCACTGTCCAAGGGGACCTCGCTGCAGGAATCAAAACTTCCGATGTGAAATTGCTTGACGAATCCGAGCGAGAGGTTGAAATAGCTCGAATGTTGGGTGGCATGAAGAATTCTACGGCTGCACTTGCTCACTCTCGAGAGTTATTAGCGCTACGGAGTTAACGGCGCGCCGCAGCCACGATTTGTTCCAGTTAGGTCAGTTCGATAGAGTAGAACCCCGTGAAGCCATCAGATACGGGTCGTACAGTTCATTTGTTTGTTACCGGTGGAGTTGCCTCCGCTTTAGGCAAAGGTTTAACAGCTGCAAGCTTAGGTGCGCTGTTGAGAGCGCGTGGTTTAACCGTAGTAATGCAAAAGTTGGATCCATATATAAATGTTGATCCTGGCACTATGAATCCATTTCAGCATGGTGAAGTTTTCGTCACTGAAGACGGTGCCGAAACTGATCTGGATATTGGCCACTACGAGAGATTTTTGGATGTAAATCTTTCCGCACAAGCCAGTGTTACCACTGGTAAGGTTTATTCCACTGTTATTGCTCGCGAGCGACGCGGTGAATATTTGGGTGATACTGTCCAAGTAATCCCGCATATCACCAATGAGATAAAGTCAAGGATTCGGGCAATGGTTACCCCCGGGGTTGACATGGTTATCACCGAAATTGGCGGCACGGTTGGTGATATCGAATCCTTGCCTTATCTTGAAGCTGTAAGGCAGCTTCGCCACGAGTTGGGGAGAGAGAACACTTTCTTCTTGCATGTTTCGTTGTTACCGTTTATCGGTCCCTCTGGTGAGTTGAAAACAAAACCAACACAGCATTCAGTCTCACAATTGCGTTCTATTGGATTACAGCCTGACGCAATTGTGCTGCGAGCTGACCGTGAGGTGCCTGATTCAATCAAGCGAAAAGTCTCGCTGATGTGTGATGTGGAGGAAAGAGCAGTAGTAGCCGCGGTTGATGCACCAAGCATTTATGACATCCCCCGAGTGCTATTTAACGAGAAGTTAGATTCAGTAGTGATGGCCAGACTTGGTTTGGATAACATCGATCCAAATTGGTCGCAATGGAACGATTTGCTCGATAGGGTTCATAACCCAACCAAAACCGTCACCATTGCAATGGTTGGAAAATATATAGATCTGCCAGACGCATACCTTTCAGTTGCCGAAGCGCTTCGGGCTGGTGGTTTTGCAAATCGGGTGAAGATAGATATTCGATGGGTAGCAAGTGATGATTGCGCAACCGAAGCTGGCGCAAAATCTGCCCTTTCCGGGGTAGACGGCATTTGTGTGCCAGGTGGTTTTGGTGTTAGAGGAATTGAAGGGAAATTAGGTGCCCTTCGGTATGGCCGAGAAAATAAAATTCCAAC
>JBMTAF010000048.1:0-7073 GCA_049428425.1 Candidatus Nanopelagicales bacterium | reverse complement strand
AGTCGCTGGCTCTTTACCTTGATATCCGCTAAGTAATTGAATTACTTGCTGACGAACTCGATGTAGATCAGCGCCAAGCTTTACCAAAACCTGCGCTGCAACTCCCTCGCCTTCACGGATCAAGCCAAGCAAAATATGTTCAGTACCAATGTAATTGTGACCTAGTTGAAGTGCTTCACGAAGTGAAAGTTCTAAAACTTTCTTGGCACGCGGGGTAAATGGAATATGTCCGCTTGGTGCTTGTTGTCCAGGACCAATAATTTCTTCAACCTGTGCTCGAACTTGCTCAAGTCTGATTTCAAGTGCTTCCAGCGACTTTGCTGCAACACCTTCGCCTTCGTGAATCAAGCCCAGCAAAATGTGTTCGGTGCCGATGTAGTTGTGATTCAACATGCGAGCCTCTTCTTGGGCAAGCACCACCACCCGACGGGCTCGATCAGTAAAGCGTTCAAACATTGGGCGTCTCCTCGGCTATTTCTATGCCTAGATAGTAGGCGCAAAACCTAATTTCCACGACCGAGGGGTTCTCTCACCCCATACGCCTAGGCTTGTCCCCGATGAATACCCCCAACATGAGCGGCGCCCCCTCAGAATCAAGTATTGGCGCAGCAATAGCCCAATCTGAGGCGTTGCGCGCTGATATCCGAATGCTCGGACGGATGTTGGGTGAAACTCTGATTCGCCATGCTGGGCAAGATTTGTATGACAAAGTAGAAGTAATTCGTTCGCTATCGGCAGAAGAACCGGCAAAAGTATTTGACTTTCTAGCACACGAGCCGGCTGAAACTGCAATTCCGCTAGCACGTGCTTTTTCACTTTATTTCCACCTAGCAAATATGGCGGAACAGGTGCACCGCGCTAGAGCACTCACTGCAGCTCGAAAAGAATATGGTGGTTGGCTAAAACGAGTCGAACAACGAATCAAACTTGCGAATTTGCCCCACGACCTTATTGCTGAAACATTTAATCGATTAAAGGTAAGGCCAGTATTTACCGCGCATCCAACCGAAGCTACCAGACGAACTATTTTGGTTAAGTTGCGCTTCATCGCAAACTTGCTCGAACTTCCTGAATCAGCAACTAGGCAACAGCGGCTTGCCGAAACAATTGACTTACTCTGGCAAACAGACGAGTTGCGCCTTGAAAAGCCTGAGGTTTTAGATGAAGCACGTAACGCTTTGTTTTACTTTGATGCACTAACTAAAGGACCGCTAACTGAAGTTCTAGATGAACTCGGCGCAACTGCAAAAGCATTAAACGTCGAGATCCCAGCAACCAACCAACCACTATCCATTGGTAGCTGGATTGGTGGCGATAGAGATGGTAATCCGTTTGTTACACCCGACACCACAAGAGAAGTCGTTGAGTTGTCGAGACAAACTGCCATTAACGAATTTGATCGAATTATCAAACGGTTATCAGATCAATTAAGTCTAAGCGAAAGACTTAGTTCCAATACAACAGAACTGATTGCATCGCTAACTGAAGACTTGACCAATCTGGAAATTGCGGATCGATATCGAAGGTTGAACGCAGAGGAACCATACCGGCTAAAGACCATGGCGATGCGTAAGAAACTTGATAACACCTTGGCAAAGTTGACTAACGATTCAGAATTGGACGGAAAGACGGACTATGTCAGCTATCAAGATGTGATTTCTGATCTGCAGATCTTGCAGCGATCACTTTTTGCTACTAACTCACTTGCCGCAACTGGATCGATAGAAAGATCAATTAGAACTGTTTCTGCTTTTGGTAGCACGCTATCGATTTTGGATATTCGTGAGCATGCCGCGGCACATACTCGAGCAATAAATGAGTTTCTTCCTAATTACGCAACAGCAAAATCTGAGATTGATCGCACTGAATTATTGCGCTCCAATCTTATTAAATCTGCAGTTCCCAAACTTTCTCCTGAAGCAAAGAAGACTTTTGACACATTTCAGGCGATTCGAGACATCAAGTCTCGACATGGCGAAGATGTAATTGAGTCTTACATCATTTCGATGACTAAAGGTGTCGATGACATCTTGGCTGCGGTTTATTTGGCCACACAGGCTGGATTAGTTGACCTAAAGCAGAAACACGCACAAGTTGGTTTTGTTCCGTTATTTGAAACGGTAAGGGAACTTAAGCTGGCCGGCCAACTGCTTGATCAGATGCTTTCAATTGATGAGTATCGAGAGATCGTCTCCCTTAGAGGTAACTCACAGGAAGTGATGTTGGGGTATTCAGACAGTAATAAAGATGCCGGCATCACAACTTCACAATGGCAGATTCATCAAGCACAACGAGAGTTACGAGATGTTGCCGCTAAGCATGGAGTAAACCTGATTCTCTTTCATGGTCGAGGTGGAACCGTCGGTCGTGGTGGTGGTCCAACTTATGAAGCCATCATGTCTCAAGCTGCTGGCGTACTAAATAGCCAAATAAAGTTGACCGAGCAAGGCGAAGTTATCAGCGACAAATATTTATTGCCTAAACTTGCAAAAGAGAATCTCGAATTATTGGTGGCAGCAACTATTGATGCCACGCTACTTCATCGAGATCCGTTTACTTCAAATGAAGAGTTGACTAGATGGGATCCGATCGCAGATGCCGTTTCAGAAGCGGCATTCAAAAAATATCGCGATTTATTTGACCACCCACTACTTCCGTCATACTTCCACCAGTCAACACCAGTTGAACAGTTGGCAGCCATGCATTTGGGATCAAGACCAGCTCGACGGTCAAACCAGGAAACTGGCGTTGAGGACCTGCGTGCAATTCCGTGGGTATTTGGTTGGACTCAATCGCGTCAAATTGTTCCTGGCTGGTTTGGTGTAGGTAGTGGCATTAAACATGCTAGGGGCATGGGAGCTGGCGAAGAATTAAGAGCAATGCACCGAAATTGGTCCTTTATGTCAAACTTCTTATCCAACGTGCGTATGACTCTTGCCAAAACCGACATGGTCATTGCTGAACGTTATGTCTCAAAGTTAGTATCTAAATCAGAGCAAGAATTATTTGATGTCATACGTCACGAGCATGATGAGACCGTAAAACAAGTTCTTTGGGTAACTGGCCTGGATGACCTACTTGCTGATCAACCCGCATTAGCGCAAACCCTCAAGATTAGAGATAGGTACTTGCTACCTCTACATATGTTGCAAGTGGACTTACTTTCGCGACAGCGTGGCAATTCCGATCAAACGCCACAACTTTCTCGAGCACTGCTAACAACCATTAATGGTATTGCTAGCGGCCTTCGAAATACTGGCTGATTAAGCTTCAGGAAGAACTAACAGCATTCTGGTATTACCCAAGGTATTTGGTTTAACCCGTTCTAAATCCAAAAACTCAGCAACACCTTCATCTTCTGATTTCAACATTTGAACATAAGTATCATGATCGACTAGCGGCCCGTCGGTAGGTAGAAAACCAAAACTGCGGAAAAAATCCACTTCAAAAGTTAAGCAGAATACGCGCCTTATTCCCAATTGCTTGGCCTTATTGAGCAAGTGACTTACTACCGCTCTTCCAACTCCGCTGCGTTTCTTATTCGGCTTCACTGCAACACTTCGTACCTCAGCCAGATCTTCCCAAAGCACGTGTAGCGCGCCATAGCCAACTGGCTCACCTGCTACTTCAGCAACTACAAACTCCTGAATGTCTTCGTATATTGTGATTACTTCTTTTCGTAGCATTCGTCGCTCTGGTGAATATTCACCGATCAAAGACAAAATGAAATTCACATCGGACGTCTTGGCCGGCCGGATAGTTATCTCAGTCATGCAGAATCGGCTTTACCAACGGGAACAAAATTGTGTCTCGAATGCCTTTACCAGTTAATGCCATTAGCAAGCGTTCGATTCCCATGCCTTGCCCGCCTGCAGGAGGCATGCCATATTCCAAAGCACGGATAAAGTCTTCATCCATTCGCATTGCTTCATCGTCACCCGCTGCAGCAAGTGCCTGCTGGGCTTGGAATCGATCACGTTGATCCTGTGGATCATTTAACTCGGAATAGCCAGTTGCTAACTCAAAACCGAATGTAACTAAATCCCACTTCTCAGCTAACAACTTATTCTCCCGATGAGCTTTGGTAAGAGGTGAAACCGATTGTGGAAAATCAGTGTAGAAAGTTGGTAACACTGTTTTTGCTTCTGCCAAATGCTCATAGAGTTCCAGAATGATTTGCCCATTATCCCAATCGGGCTTAAGGGCAATCTCTAATTTGTCTGCCAATGTTCGTAACTTGGCAGGATCAGAATCAACCATGACTTCTTCGCCAGCGGCTTGACTGATTGCCGTACAAACAGGAATTGACTGCCATCCTTGCGAAAGATCATGCTCAACGATGTTTCCTTCATCATCTTCATGTTGAACAACAGTGGAACCATAAACGGCAGTCGCGGCTGCTAGTACTAATTCCTTGGTCAAGTTAGCCATTGTGGTGTAATCGCCAAATGCTTCATACATTTCAAGCATCGTAAATTCTGGATTATGGGATGAGTCCGCACCTTCATTTCGGAAATTACGATTGATTTCAAAGATTTTTTCAATGCCACCTACTAGTAGGCGCTTCAAATACAACTCAGGTGCAATTCGCATGAACATTCTCATGTCATACGCGTTGATATGAGTCACAAATGGTCGAGCATTTGCGCCGCCATGCATGACTTGCAGCATTGGCGTTTCGACTTCAGTAAATCCACGCCCACGAAGTTGCTCTCTAACGCTTGCAACCGCATCGCTGCGAAGCTGAACTAATCGTCGAGATTCTGGTCGCACTATCAAATCTAAATAACGCTGACGAACACGGGCTTCAGGATCTGCCAAACCTTTATGTTTATCCGGCAGTGGATGCAGACACTTAGCGGTTAGCATCCAACTGGTTGCCCTAACAGTTAATTCACCGCGTTTTGTCGTAACTACTTCACCCGTGACACTTACTTGATCCCCAAGATCGATAAATTCTTTCCAGTCAGATAGGGCTGATTCGCCAGACACATCTGCGGTAAGCATCACCTGCAGATCTCCACTGCCATCGCGCAATGTTGCAAAAATTAATTTTCCAGCGATTCGATTCAGCATTACCCGACCGGCTATTGATACCTGATTCCCAGTTTGTTCATCTACCTTCAAATGACCGTATGTATTTCTAATGTCATAGATCAAGTTAGTTCGAGGTGCGTTGTGTGGATATGGGTCGAAGCCAGTAGCACGGAACTTGGTTAGTTTTTCTAACCGTACCTGTGCTTGCTCATCTAGCTCGAAGTTATTTTCCATGTCCGTTCAGTATCTCGCTCTGCTAGTAATTAATTACGCTCAAATACTAAACGCAAACCTTCTAGCGTTAGGTCAGGCTCAACGTGAGTAATTGTGGTGCAGGCCTCAACCACGGTGCTGGCTAAGCCACCGGTTGCCACCACGGCCTTAACTGGGCCAATCTCGGAAATTATCTGATTTACCAGCCGATCGACCTGTCCGGCAAAACCGTAAAAAGCACCAGACTGCAGCGCTTCAACCGTATTTCGCCCGATTGCTGCTCGCGGTTTCTGTAACTCAATTTTTCTTAATGCCGCAGCTCGATTAGCCAATGCGTCAATACTAATTTCGATTCCTGGTGCCAATGCGCCACCAATAAAATCTCCATCGGCGTTAACTACATCTAGATTTGTCGATGTGCCGAAGTCAACAACAATTGCAGGTCCGCCATGTCGTGTAAATACTGCCAGTGAATTCACAATTCGATCGGTACCAACTTCTTTGGGATTGTCTGTTGAGATTGACACTCCAGTTTTGATTCCTGGTTCAACAATCACTGACTTAATGTCGCTGAATTCTCGCTTTATCATTTCGCGCATTTCACGCAAGACGCTTGGCACGGTACTGCATAAAGCTATGCCAGTAATCTCAGGTGAGGCAGCAGTTAGCGCGCGAAGCTGAATTGCGTATTCATCTGCAGTGGCATATGCATCTGTCTTTATTCGCCACGACTTAACTAAATCTTCTTTGTCATATAAGCCCAGCACGATGTTGGTGTTGCCGACATCAATCGCAAGCAGCATCTTGCCCCCTAATTGAGCGCAATATTATCGAGCAACCGGGTAGACCCGATGCGCACTGCTACGACTAGTCGCTGCTTTCCCAGATCCAAACAAGAATTAGGCATATCGATCACTTCGGCATAATCGATTGCGTCCATGGCGAACCCAGCACCTACAAGGTTAGTTTTGAAGCTGGATACTGGGTCTGATTGGAGAGCGGCAATATTCAATGCTTGATTAATTGCGTCTGCTTTTGCTAATTCAGCTGCAGATAAATACTTATTTCTACTGCTAAGCGCTAAACCATTTGGAGCCCGCACCGTCTCAACCGCAATTACTTCTATCCCTGGATGCCGCTGTTTTGCCATGTCACGAATCAGGATTAACTGCTGCAAATCCTTGACACCAAATATGGCTTTATCAGGCTTTAGTAATTCGAAAAATCTATTGACGATGGTCAAGACTCCGTCAAAGTGTCCCAGTCGCAATTTACCTTCAAGTTGGTTTCCAAAATCCGGACTATCCAATTGAACCAATTCTGCTGACAACAGTTCGGTTGCTTCTGGGAACCAGATTACGTCAGCTCCGAATTTTTCTGCTAACGCAATATCGGATTCTTCTGTTCTGGGATATTTGTTGAAGTCCTCATTCGCACCAAATTGCAGGGGGTTTACAAATACTGAAACAATGACTAATCCAGTTTTGTCCGCCTCCACTCGAGCGACTCGAATCAGCTCACCATGTCCGTCGTGGAGCGCACCCATCGTTGGAACAAATACTCGCGGACTGTAACTGGGTAACTCAGCAATTTCCGTTAGGGATCTGACTACTTTCATTTGTCATCTCGCTTATCTGGAACAGTGCAGATCCGCTCTAACCAAAGCGAAATAGCAATTAGTAATATTGCAGAAAGGATAGTTAACGACAATACCTGAATTCGTTCGGTATTCGCTTGGGTTGGCGCCACAAATAAATAATTGACCAAGATACCGAAACTCACTCCTGCCAATAGCGCGCCCGTGTGCGAACCGGCTAGGGCGA
>JBMTAF010000047.1:0-7157 GCA_049428425.1 Candidatus Nanopelagicales bacterium | reverse complement strand
TGGTGGCGGCCCCGGCATGATCATGTTGGCTGAGCCATGGGGCAAAACCCTTGATGAAATACTCAAACCTGAATCTGTATTGATCATCCCAACTCCAAGCGGCGAGGTATTTGACCAATCATTAGCCGAATCACTTGCTACGAAATCTCATTTGGTATTTGGATGCGGGAGATATGAAGGGATTGATGCTCGAGTCTCTGCTCACTATCGAAAAACTCATGAAGTCCTGGAGCTATCTATCGGTGATTATGTACTGGCTGGCGGTGAAGTTGCCGCTCTAGTCATAATTGAGGCAATCGCTCGACTCATTCCAGGCGTTCTGGGCAATGCTCAATCTGCAGTTGAAGACTCATTTTCGCAGACGCCAGAGGGGCGACTTCTGGAGGCACCTGGGTATACCAAGCCAAGCGTCTGGCGTGATCTAACGGTGCCGGAGGTGCTGTTGAGCGGAAATCACGCTGAAATCGCAAAATGGCGACTAGAGCAAGCCCGGAAACTTACCGCGGAACGGCGGCCTGACCTTACCGGTGAATAGCCAGTAATGAGGCTGTGGCAGAATTCGGCTTCGCGCTAGGACTTACCCCGCCGCAGGGGAGTTAGTCAAAATAGCGCAACAAAACCACCCGACGCATCTGCGCGAGTGACCTGCGGCACTTCGTGTGGGGAGACCCGATGCATACTCTTGACTCATTAAATGCAGCTTCGCTGCGTAAAGATATTCCGCCATTTCGCGCTGGCGACACCGTAAAAGTCCACGTAAAAGTTATCGAAGGAAACCGATCCCGTGTTCAGGTTTTCCAAGGTGTGGTAACCGGCCGCAAAGGAACCGGTGCAACCGAGACTTACACCGTCCGAAAGATTAGTTTCGGCGTAGGTGTTGAGCGAGTTTTCCCAGTTCACAGCCCAATTGTTGAGAAACTAGAGGTTGTTTCTCGCGGCGATGTTCGTCGAGCTAAGTTGTATTACCTTCGTGAAGTAACTGGTAAGCGATCAAAGATTAAAGAGCGTCGTGAAGAACGAAACTCAGACTTAGCAATCATGCAGGCGATGCAAGCTGAACGTGATTACGAAGCGCAAGTTGAAGCACAGAAAGCTGCAGAAGCTGCCGCTGCCGAAGCCGCTGCTGCAAAAGCCGCAGAGGAAGCCGCTGCTGCTGAAGCTGCTGCCGCAAAGGCTGCGGAAGAAGCCGCTGCTGCTGAGGCTGCTGCCGAGCCAGTTGCTGAATCAGCACCTGAGGAATCAGAGCAGGCCTAACCCTTGCGCTTCATCGACGGCGCAAAACTTCGTCGTAAGTTATTAGCCGGATCCAAAGAAGTAGCAATCGTTGTTGTTACAGCTTTGGTGCTGTCGTCATTGATTCGAATTTTGCTTGTCCAGGCGTTCTATATTCCTAGTGCGTCAATGGAGACCACCTTGATGACCGATGACAAAATCATGGTCTCAAAAGTCGCGACCAGAATTGATGATGTTCGACGTGGCGATGTAGTTGTGTTTGTTGATCCCGGTGGCTGGCTGGGTGAAGTTGAACCAAAGCCTGGAATTCGCGGCCAGGTAGAACGCTTCCTAACTTTCGTTGGATTTCTTCCAGCCAACATGGGCGAACATTTGGTCAAGCGAGTAATTGGTGTTGCTGGTGATCGCGTGGTGTGCTGCGAAAATGAAAAAATCGTTGTAAATGGGATTGCGATAGATGAACCACATACCCAAAAGCCAACCAATGACGTGTCGTTTGATATCACGGTGCCGCCAGGATATGTCTATGTATTAGGAGACAACCGCCCAAACTCCAGGGACAGCAGATATCAACTAGATAATGGCGCGAATGGTGCAGTTCCAATTAAAAATGTAGTAGGTCGAGTGTTTGCCATTATTTGGCCAGTAGATCGAATCTCACGAGTGACAAATCCAGATCTATACCGTGAGTTAGATCCTAAATAGTTATGAGCGCTGAGCAGTTTCACTATGAAATGAAGTTGCGCGCTGCTGGCTTTACCGCAATTGCTGGAGTTGATGAAGCTGGGCGAGGTGCGCTAGCTGGACCGCTTGTGGTTGCCGCTGTTGTGCTCGATGAACAAAAAGAGATACCAGGACTAAACGACTCCAAATTGATCTCCGCTAAAAAGCGTGATGAATTACGGAAACAGATCGACGAGCGGGCAGTAGCGATCTCGATCGTTGAGATATCGGCAAGTGAGATTGATCAGATTGGTATTGCTCAAGCAGATATTCAGGGTATGCGACGCGCTTTAGCTCGTCTCACAACCAAGCCAGATTTTGTAATCACTGACGGCTTTGCTGTTGATGGCATTGATCGGCCGTCACTAGCAATGAAGAAAGGCGATCGCCTTTGCGCCTCAGTTGCCGCCGCTAGCATTGTGGCAAAGACTCATCGAGACAACCTGATGCGCGAGCTAGATATTGAGCATCCCAACTATGGGTTAGCAATACATAAAGGATATGGCACTTCCCAACACTTAACGGCTTTGCGAGAATATGGCAATTCGCCGATTCATCGAACTAGTTTTATCTGGGATAAGTCAACCGGATTGGAGGCAAGTTGAGTTCCGAAGACTTAGAACGCTATGAAGCTGAAGTCGAACTTGGGCTTTATCGAGAGTATCGCGATGTTGCTACTTTATTTAAGTATGTGGTTGAAACCGATAGACGATTTTATTTGTGCAATGAGGGTGATGTTCAGGTTCGAAGTGAAGTAGGCGGTGAAGTCTTTTTTGAGGTAAAGATCTCTGATGCTTGGGTCTGGGATATGTATCGACCTGCTCGATTTGTTAAGAGCGTCAAGGTACTCACCTTTAAAGATGTAAATATTGAGGAAATTGCGCAGCCAGAGCTGCAAATCCCCAACGAAAAATAATCAACATTTTTGGTTTAATCTGACCTATTCTCAATTTAATCCGCTCAAATGAATAGGTGAGATCGGAACGAGATTTATTGGTTGAGTTTTGCTCATCATATGAAGTGAGCCCAGCGATTGCGGCGCAAGTTCTTGAACATGGCATTGACAAGGTGATCGCAAACTCTCGATTAATGTCGAGGTGTTTACCGCTACCAGCCGCTACTCACAAATCCCAGGCTGCAGCTATTACCTATTTAGATAGCGCATATCCGAAATGCTTATTTGATCTGGCTGAAGAGCTACCCCTAGTTCTTTGGTACCGCAGCAACCAACTCAAATTTAACTTTCCAAGATTCCGAGTCTCAATTATTGGCAGCAATCAGCCATCACTAACTGATGTTAGATTGCTTGGAAATTTGTTGGCGCAGACATACTTAAATTTTCTTCCAATCACTGACGCATCAATGGGTGTAGGTGAGTTATTACTGAAACTCTCGACCGTAAATCAATTTCCAATAGCAATTGTCGCTGCATCTGGCACCAGCAAATATTCCTTACCGTTGAATTGGCGGCAGCGACGTAAGTTTTTGGGCCAAGGATTGATACTGTCCGAGACGCCGCCACATTTAGCACTTAATCGAGATAGATTGTTGCGACGAAATCGAGTAATTGCTGCCATGAGTGATGCGGTGATAGCAATCAGGCCAGCTAAGAATTCTGGTGCAAGCAGCATTTTGCATTGGGCGGATCAGTTGGGCAGAGAGATACATTTGATTTAATCTAGTTTCGGCGAGTGACTTGACCTTTTGGTTGAATTTGAACACGCTTAGCAAATGAATAGTGATCAAAATCGGTCTTTGTCTAAGTTCAAGGCTGATTTTGAGCATTATCTAAAAGTTGAGCGGGGATTAAGTCAACATACCGTTCGCTCTTATATTTCTGACATTACCGACTTAATTGATTACCTTCAGCGTGAAGGAGATCTTGCTATTGACGATCTCACCATTCACGATCTTCGCGGCTGGCTAGCTGCAAATCACGATCGTAAGTTGGCTCCAACAACTATGGCGAGGCGTGCCGCCGCAGTTCGTGCGTTCACTCAATGGGCACACTTAACCAAAGGTTTGAAAACTGATTTTGGTGCGCAGTTAGTTTCGCCTAAAGTGGCAAAGATGCTGCCAAATATAATTCGAGCAGAGCAAGCTGTTGAGTTATTAAATGTTTTAAAACTGCATGCCGATGATCCGGAATCAATTCGAGACAGTGCAATATTAGAAGTGTTATATGCAACCGGAATTCGAGTCGCTGAGTTAGTTGGAATGGATATCGATGACCTTGATTTGCATAGAAATGTGATTTCGGTAATCGGCAAGGGAAACAAGCAGCGAATTGTTCCGTTGGGCATTCCAGCAGTTAAAGCGTTAAATCTGTATTTAACTGAGGCGAGACCAAAATTGATTACTAAAGATTCGAAAGCAGCGCTGTTCTTGGGAGTAAGAGGTAAGCGAATAGATCAACGGGTAGTCCGTTCGATGGTGCAACAAGTGTTGGAAGCAAATGGCCTAACAGATATTGGACCGCATGGTTTTCGGCATTCTGCAGCAACGCACTTAATTGAAGGCGGCGCAGATATTCGATCGGTGCAGGAGTTATTGGGCCACGCCTCACTGGTTACTACGCAGCGCTACACCCATGTTGCGAGCGATCGATTAAAAGCAGTTTATAACCAAGCTCACCCTAGGGCTTAGTTGGCAAAAGCCTTGGTAATCCCAACAGGTAAGGAAACGGATCTAGATAGGCTCTTGGTGTTATCCGTCTAACTCCGACGTGTAAACATCGTTGATCGCAGTGACCACCACGTGCAATCCAACCGATTATTTCGCCACGTTTCACTGAGGTGCCCATTCCAACAAAACTTTGGACTGGTTCAAAACTCATCAAAATAGTTGCCGTGGCAATAGTTACTACCGGTCTATCAACGACATATCCAGCAAAATGCACCCGCCCCGAGATTGGTGAATAGACAAATTCGTCCAGTTCCGCCGCCAGGTCAATGCCTCGATGCCCGCTGCTGTAACTTGATTTGGGCGGTTCGTAGCCACGAATAATGGTGCCATCGCCAGCTGGTGGATTGGCAATGACACCCAAGCCAAATAGAGAGAGTAGGAGCGGGAAGCCAAGGAGACCTTTCATCGAGTGATTCTGCTTGCAGGCCGATGCGGATTTGTGAGGAATTTTGAGTCCGTGCATGAGGCGCCCCTGGGGGTCGTACACTTCTCCTTCGCACCAGCTTGCTGGTGACTTCGCACAATTAGCTTGGCTAATGCCAGTTGATTCGCCGGTCGGGGTAACTCGAACGAAGCAACTGCTAATTGTCAGGGCAGAAACCAGATTGGTATCTGCGTCAACCGGACCGCACGTGAATCGTGCCAGAAAGGGCTGCCGAAATGGCCGTCGTAACAATGCGTCAACTACTCGACGCTGGTGTTCACTTTGGACATCAGACTCGTCGTTGGAATCCAAAAATGAAGCGCTTCATTATTACTGAGCGCAATGGCATCTACATCATCGATCTACAGCAATCACTTGCTTACATTGATCGGGCTTATGAGCAGGTAAAAGAAACTGTTGCCAAAGGTGGCACGGTGCTATTTGTTGGCACAAAGCGTCAAGCACAAGAAGCAATTCAAGAGCAGGCTAAGCGTGTGGGCATGCCATACGTAACTGAGCGCTGGCTAGGTGGAATGTTGACTAATTTCAACACCGTGACCAAGCGAGTGCAACGCTTGAAAGAACTTGAGCAAATAAATTTTGATGCCGTAGCAGGCAGTGGTCGCACCAAGAAGGAACTCTTGATGATGCGACGAGAAAAAGAAAAACTTGAACGTATGCTCTCTGGTGTTCGCGATATGCAAAAAGTTCCGAGCTTGATTTGGGTTGTAGATACAAATAAAGAACACATTGCAGTAACCGAGGCACGCAAACTGAACATTCCAGTTGTTGGTATTCTGGATAGTAATTGCGATCCAGAGCATGTGGACTTTGCTATCCCAGGTAATGACGATGCAATTAGATCCATTCAGGTGCTAACAAAGATTATTGGTGATGCCGTAGCTGAGGGACTTATTGCACGCTCCCAGCGCAAGTCGCCAGAAGCAGCTGAGCCAGCAGCAGAGCCGCTAGCTGAGTGGGAGCAAGAATTGCTTGCCGGTGCTGCTACCGAAACAACCGAAGACAATAAGTAATTAATTTAATCGAAAAGGACTAAACAAGTGAGTTATAGCGCTGCGGACGTTAAGCGTCTTCGTGAAGTTACTGGTGCTGGCATGTTGGATTGCAAGAAAGCACTTGATGAAGTTGGTGGCGATTTTGATAAGGCTGTTGAAGCATTGCGAATCAAAGGCGCAAAGGATGTCGGCAAGCGTGAAGGTCGAGATGCTTCAAACGGACTAGTTGCGGCAATCGTTGAACCAACTTCAGCGGTCTTGGTTGAACTTAATTGTGAAACTGATTTCGTCGCAAAAACCGAGGGCTTTCAAGCATTAGCCGATGCCATCGTCGCTGCGGTAAAGGTAACTGCTCCGGCTGATTTAGATCAACTTCATGCAGCCAAGATGGCAGACGGAAAAACAATTAAGGACGCCTTGACTGAAGCTAATGCATCAATGGGTGAGAAGATTGAGGTTAGACGCTTTGCCGTGTTTAACGGAAATCCAGTTGATTCATACATGCACAAGTCTGACCCAGCCCTACCACCAACTGTTGGAGTAATTGTTGAAACAACTTCAGTCAATGCTCAGGTAACCAAAGATCTAGCTCAGCACATTGCCGCGATGGCACCGAGATACTTGACTCGTGATGAAGTGCCAGCAGATGTGGTTGAGGCTGAGCGACGAATTGCAGCAGAAACTGCAAAAGAAGAAGGAAAGCCAGAAGCGGCACTGCCAAAGATAATTGAAGGACGAGTTAATGGTTTCTTCAAGGATTTCGTTCTATTAGAGCAGGCATTCGTTAAGGACAATAAGAAGAGCGTCGGCGCAATGTTGGAATCCGAAGGGGTTTCAGTAACTCGCTTTGCGCGCTTCAAGGTTGGTCAGGCATAGTTCGATACGCTCAACCCCAGCGAAGGAGAAAGCGTGAGTAAGTGGTCCATTGCGCCAAGCCAAGGCTGGAAACGGGTATTGCTGAAACTGTCCGGTGAAGCATTGGCCGGCGGTGGCGGCCTTGGGGTTGATCCAGATGTCGTTGATTCAATCGCAGCACAAATTAAAGATGTAGTAGATCAGGGTGCTGAAGTCTGTGT
>JBMTAF010000046.1:0-7286 GCA_049428425.1 Candidatus Nanopelagicales bacterium | reverse complement strand
TTAATAGCATCAACTGCGGCAACAGTTAACACCTTTAGGTCGCAATCTGGCAGGGCGATGAAGGAAATCCGACCAGCGGATTTTGGGGATGTCATATGGCGATTACCTCATTTGCTTTGGTTTGTTCATGAAACGTCAAAATTTGTAATTCACTAGCAAGATCAATATGTCGAACATCAACCCCGCTTGGAACATTTAGAGTTACTGGAGCAAAGGTCATAATTGAATAAATTCCAGCATTGACCAAAGTGTCACAAACGCTTTGGGCTGCAGAAACTGGTGTGGTTATCACAGCAATCTGAATGTTATTTTGTCGCGTGAAGGTAGCCAATGAAGCTACATCTTTAATGAACACTTTCTGACCGTCAGAGATTTCAACAACTTTGCCAATTACTTCTGGTGCCGCATCAAAAATTGCAGCAATTTTGAACCCTCGATTAGCGAAGCCAGCATACTTAGCAAGCGACATTCCTAGATTTCCAGCACCAACAATTACTAACGGCCACTGCTTATCTACCCCGAGGGTGCTGGCCAGGGTCTGAATCAACACAGTCACGTCATAGCCAACGCCGCGAGTGCCATGGCCACCTAAATATGACAAATCTTTACGAAGCTGCGCACTTGTAACATTAACCGCATCAGCTAATTCTTCTGAAGAAACACCTTCTACCCCACGAGCCTTCAATTCATTGAGTGCTCGCAAATAAACGGGCAAGCGTTCAACGGTGGCGGCTGGCAGACCAGACGTGCGCGGTTGCGCCAAGATGGCTCCTGAGATTGGGGTTTCAGGGATAAAGGTAATTACTCAGCGCAAAAAAACAAAATCCCTCACAAGTTTCACTTAGTGAGGGCGGAAATTAGGGATTGCGGCAATACCTGCCAGACGGCAACCTCGTTGCCATCAACTAAGACAACTGGGACATATTCCGCATGAATTGCGGCTAACTTGGGGTTTTCGGTAATCAGTAATTCTTCAAACTCTTCGCCCAACTGCGAGCACACTTGCGCCACCACATTTCGGGCATCGTCGCACAGATGACAATTGGGTTTAGTGATTAACTGCACCCGAGGCACAGCAATTACTTCTTATTGCGTCGCTGAACACGGGTCTTGCGCAGCAGCTTGCGATGCTTCTTCTTCGCCATTCGCTTGCGGCGCTTCTTGATGACTGATCCCACGGTTCACCTCTTGGGTTGGACTTGAGTGCCGAATGCTACTAAAGGCAATCGAAGCTTGGGGCTGCTACCCCAACTGGGCAGCTCGACGTTTAGCCGCGGCCACCGCATCAGCAACTATTTGTTGAAATCCCGCCTGCTCAAACACCGCAAGTGCTGCTGCGGTGGTGCCACCTGGTGAGGTAACCCGCTCCCGGAGCGTGCTGGCTGATTCCTGAGTTTGAGCGATTAGCTCTGCTGCACCAAGCACGGTTTGAATCACAGCAGCAGTTGCTTCGGCTTCGGCAATTCCTTCAGCTACTGCCGCAGCAATCATTGCTTCAATCAATAAGAAAACATAAGCCGGACCTGAGCCATGTATTGCGGTAAAACTGTCTTGCAGTGATTCTGGAATTACCAGTACTTGGCCAGCCGCTGTCAAAAATTCGGTTGCTCGAGTTAAATGAATTTGTTCAGTATTTGCTAGTACAGATAACGTACTAAATCCTCGACCAACCATGGCTGGTGTGTTAGGCATACATCTAACAACAGTGGCCTCAGTTTGCGCCGCCAACTTAGTTAACGTAACTCCAGCAGCAATCGAAAGTAACGTTTGTTGGTTAGAAAGTACCGGCTTTAGCTCACCTAAAACTTTTGTTACATCCTGTGGTTTAACTGCGAGCACAATTAAATCCGCAGCAGCAAGTGCAGCTTCATCAGCTTTACCTACGCCAAGTTTTGAAATTGCCTCGTCAACTTTTTCAGGAGCTTTGTCTTGCACTGAGATTTCTAGCTGAGGCAGTTTGGCTTTAGCTGCAGCAATCAAAGCAGTGCCCATTGCACCTACGCCGATTACCACTACCTGCTGCACAGCTCCTCCATCAACTCAATGAATCAATCTGACGTAACAATATTCCTTCTCGCAACGCCCAAGGACTGATCTCAATCTCAGTTATATTGAGCAAATCTACCGCTGCAGCCGCAACCATTGCACCAGCAGCCAGCTGCGGTGCTCTTGCTTTGCTCACACCAGGCAGCGAGGTACGTTGCTGCACGGTCATCTCAGTTACCCGATTAGCAAAATCCATTAACTTGGCCGCTGGCAAAACTCGCTTCACATAAGGTCCGGCAGCACTAGGTGCTGCACCTGAGATTCTGGCTAACGACCGAAACGTCTTGCTGGTGCCAACCACATGATCTGCACCATCGTCGGTTGTAATTTTGTCAATTATGTTCTCAATCTCAGAATAGATGTAATCATTAAGTTGCTTTACTTGTTTTGAAGTTGGTGGATCACTCAACTGAAAGTCTTTAGTTAGTCGGCCAGCCCCAAGTGGCAGTGAAATTGCGATATCTGGCAACTCGCCGCTGCCTATTGCTAACTCAAACGAACCGCCGCCAATATCCAAGTTAAGTAAAGTTCCGCTTGACCAACCAAACCAACGACGGGTCGCTAGAAAAGTCAATCTAGCTTCATCTGCGCCCGACAACACTGAAATATCTTGTTTGGTTTTTCGAATTACTTCATCAAGCACTGCTTGACCATTGCTTGCTTCACGAATTGCGCTGGTAGCAAATGCCAAGATCTCGCGGCAACCATTTGATCTCGCGGCCGCTAATAGTTCAGTAATCACTTCAGTGAGCTGTTTAGTCATACCGGCATCAAAGGAACCAGCTGGTGTTAAATGTCCAATTAGTCCAAGTGGCTCTTTAATAGAAAAGGCTGGCAGAGGCGCAGAACCAGGCGCAACATCACAGACCAGCAAGTGAACTGTGTTGCTTCCAATGTCTAATACACCCAGGCGCATGAGCAGACGGTACTCCTTGTCTAGGCTAATCCCCATGAAAGAAACTTCGCTTACCGCGCCAAGGCATTGGGTGGAATTCCAAGACCCAGATGAGCCGTTGCAAATCTACCGAATAGATCTAACTTGGTTGACCTCAAAATGGAACTGTATCTATGGTCGTGGTTGCAAAGGTATTGAAAAAGGGCGGCCAAATGATGGTTGCTGCACCCATGGTGCCCACTTCTCCGAAAAAGCGGATCAGCGAAATGTTAAGAAATGGGTTGCGAAGTTAACTGATGAAGATTGGCAACACCGCCAAATTGGAATTAAAAAAGGTTGGACTGAGAAAGAAGATGGTGCTGACAAAACTAGAGTTGTCGATGGCGCGTGCATCTTCCTAAATCGACCTGGTTTCGCAGGTGGCGATGGCTGCGCATTTCATCGGCTGGCAAATCGAATTGGCGAACAGCCAGCTGATCTAAAACCTGAAGTTTGTTGGCAGCTACCAATTAGACGCGACTATGAACGACGTAAATTTGAAGATAAATCTGAACAATTAGTAGTTTTGATTACTGAATATGATCGTCGCAGTTGGGGTGAAGGTGGCGTTGAACTTAACTGGTATTGCTCCAGCAATCCGGAAGCACATAATGCCGCTGAACCAGTTTATGTTTCCGAGCGATATACCTTGATCAAATTAATGAGTCCAAAGGCTTATGACATTTTGGTTGAGCATTGCAAAGCACATGAAGCAGCTATTGAGTCAGTTCGAGATAGCAAGGGGCGTAAGTTAATCCCGCTTCACCCAGCTACCGCTGTCTGGGAGCGCAAGTAGTCTGCTCCCGTGGCAAAACCAAAATCTCTTTATCGATGCACCGAATGCGGATGGGAATCTGCCAAATGGGTTGGCCGCTGCGGCGAATGTCAGGCTTGGTCAACTCTTACTGAATCCGGTCGAGCAGTTGGCAGCACCCAGCCGGTTAAATTAACTAACTTTGCCGTCCCAATTACTGATACCCAGATCATGGAGGCAAACAAAACTTCAACCAAGATTGCTGAATTAGATCGAGTGCTTGGTGGTGGAATTGTTCCAGGTTCGGTTATTTTGTTAGCGGGCGAACCTGGTATCGGAAAATCAACTTTGCTGCTTGAAGTTGCCGCGGCATGGGCAAAGTCAGTTAGTGATTCACTTTATATCTCAGCTGAAGAGTCAGCGGCGCAAGTAAAACTTAGAGCAGAGCGTATTGGTGCGGTAAGTGATAAGTTGTATTTAGCAGCTGAAACAGATTTGGCCACAATCTTAGGATTAATTGATCACCACCAACCAAAATTAGTAATCGTAGATTCAATCCAAACAATTTCCTCTAGTGAACTAGATGGTGCTGCTGGCGGCGTCGCCCAAGTTCGAGAATCTGCTGCGGCTTTAATCGCCGCAGCAAAGAAATCCCAAACCGCAATTGTCTTAGTTGGACATGTAACTAAAGAAGGCACAATTGCTGGTCCAAGAATGTTAGAACACATTGTGGATGTGGTGCTTAACTTTGATGGCGATCGCCATACTAGCTTGCGAATACTGCGATCAGTTAAGAATCGATATGGTGCAACAGATGAAATTGGCTGTTTCGATTTAGCCGAATCTGGCTTAGTTGAGGTTACCGATCCGAGTGAGTTGTTTCGAACCGCACGGAAACAACCAATTGCCGGCACCTGTTTAACCGTGAGCATGGAAGGTCAGCGGCCACTGATCACTGAACTTCAAGCATTAGTTGCAACTTCAGCATTGGTTTCACCACGACGAGCAACCAGCGGAGTTGATTCATCACGGGTAGCTATGGTGCTTGCTGTACTTGAGCGCAAAGCTGGCATCAAGGTCGCTAAAGATGATTGTTACGTTGCAACCGTTGGCGGTCTAAAGATTGTGGAGCCAGCAGCTGATTTAGCAATCGCATTGAGCATTGCTAGTGCGGCAAAGGAAAAGCCAATTGGTCCAGACGTCATTGCCATCGGTGAAATTGGCCTAACCGGCGAAATTAGAAGAGCTACCAACATCAATCGGCGGCTTGCTGAAGCTGAGCGATTAGGCATTCAACATGCGATTGTGCCGAGTGGAACCAGTTACAGCGGCAAACTGAAACTACATCAAGTGGAAGACTTGGCAGCGGCAGTTTCTAAATTAAATCAATTGGAGAAATAACAAACCCCCAACTTCGGATCCAAGTTGGGGGTTTGTAAGTGTCTTAATTATTCCGCAGAAGTGCCGGCCGGCTCAACTGGGGGCACATCTGGAAGTGCACCTTTTGCAGTTCCAGTGAATGTGAAGTTTGCCTCATCGCCTTCACCAGTTACATCAACAACAACTAGCTGTCCTGGTACAAGTTCGCTGAACAAGATCTTTTCACTTAGCACATCTTCAATTTCTCGTTGCACTGTTCGACGCAGTGGTCGCGCTCCAAGCAGTGGGTCGTAGCCCTTCTTGGCTAGCAATGACTTTGCTGCCGGGGTTAGCTCCAGACCCATGTCCTTGTCCTTGAGTCGCTCATCAACTTTTGCCAACATCAAATCAACGATGCTAACAATTTCAGACTCAGTTAACTGGTGGAAGACCACGATGTCATCGATTCGGTTTAGGAATTCTGGTCGGAAGTGTTGCTTAAGTTCTTCATTAACCTTCAACTTCATTCGCTCGTAGTTTGATTTCTCATCATTTACGTTTGCGAAGCCAAGGCCAGCACCCTTCATGATGTCACGAGAGCCAAGGTTGGTTGTCATGATGATTACCGTGTTCTTAAAGTCAACAACTCGACCTTGGGCATCGGTCAATCGACCATCTTCCAGAATCTGCAATAGCGAATTGAAGATATCTGGATGTGCTTTTTCAATCTCATCAAACAGCACGACCGAGAACGGACGCCGACGTACCTTCTCAGTCAGCTGGCCACCTTCTTCGTAGCCAACATATCCTGGTGGGGAACCAAATAGTCGTGAAACGGTGTGCTTCTCTGAGTATTCACTCATATCCAACTGAATCAAAGATGATTCATCGCCAAACAGAAACTCGGAAAGTGCTTTGCTCAACTCAGTCTTACCAACACCAGATGGTCCAGCAAAAATGAATGAACCACCAGGACGCTTTGGATCTTTTAGTCCAGCTCGGGTGCGACGAATTGCCTTGCTCAACGCAATGATGGCATCGTTCTGGCCGATTACTCGCTTATGAAGTTCGTCTTCCATTCGCATTAGTCGCTGTGATTCTTCTTCGGTTAGCTTCACAATTGGAATGCCAGTTGCAGTTGCTAGTACTTCGGCAATCAACTCTTCATCAACTTCAGCCACAACATCCAAGTCGCCGGACTTCCATTCCCGCTCTCGTTCAGCTTTAGCCGCAATCAATTGCTTCTCTTTGTCGCGAAGTGACGCAGCTTTTTCGAAGTCTTGTGCATCTATCGCGGACTCTTTCTCGCGGCGAGCATCAGCGATTCGAGAATCAAATTCCCGCAAATCTGGTGGTGCTGTCATGCGTCGAATTCGCAATCTAGAGCCAGCTTCGTCGATTAGATCGATTGCTTTATCTGGCAAGAACCGATCGTTGATATAGCGATCGGCCAATGTCGCAGCAGCAACTAGGGCAGCATCTGTAATTGTTACTCGGTGATGTGTTTCATATCGATCGCGTAAGCCTTTTAGAATCTCAATGCTATGGGCAAGTGATGGCTCAGCTACCTGAATTGGTTGAAAACGTCGCTCTAATGCAGCATCTTTTTCAATATGCTTGCGATATTCGTCTAAGGTTGTTGCACCAATCGTCTGCAACTCGCCTCGTGCCAACATTGGCTTAAGAATGCTGGCAGCATCGATCGCGCCTTCGGCTGCACCCGCACCAACTAAGGTGTGAATTTCATCGATAAACAAAATAATGTCACCGCGAGTTCTAATCTCTTTTAGAACTTTCTTTAATCGCTCTTCGAAATCACCACGGTAGCGAGAGCCAGCTACTAACGCACCTAAATCTAGCGAGTAGATCTGCTTGTCTTTAAGAGTTTCCGGAACTTCGCCACGAACTACGTTCTGGGCAAGACCTTCAACTACTGCAGTCTTGCCAACGCCTGGTTCACCAATTAGAACTGGATTGTTCTTGGTACGACGGGAAAGAACTTGCATTACTCGTTCGATTTCTTTTTCGCGTCCAATAACTGGATCTAGCGAACCTTCGCGAGCGGCTTGCGTTAAATTCCGACCGAATTGATCAAGCACCAACGAAGTTGATGGTGTTCCTTCTGTTGGACCACCAGCAGTCGCTGGCTCTTTACCTTGATATCCGCTAAGTAATTGAATTACTTGCTGACGA
>JBMTAF010000045.1:0-7380 GCA_049428425.1 Candidatus Nanopelagicales bacterium | reverse complement strand
TTGGATCACGCCGCTACCACCACGCTTTTGCCAGAAGTAAAACAACTGATGCAGGAGCAACTTGGTGCTGCCATGAATCCATCGTCGTTGCATTCTTCTGGTAGAAGTGCCAGGCGATTACTTGAAGAAGCACGAGAGCGAATTGCACAGGCATTTGGCGTGTCAGCTGGTGAAATTCATTTCACCTCTGGAGGTACTGAGTCAAATAACATAGCGGTCAAGGGTATGCATTGGGCACGAGCCAAAAAAACAGGAAAGCATCGAATTTTAGTTTCGGCAATTGAGCACCATGCGGTCCTTGATCCAGCACACTGGCTCAGTGATAAAGGCGAAGCTGTAGTTGACTTAATTCCAGTAGATAACTTTGGCCGCATTGATCTGACCTGGCTGGCTGATTACTTAATAAAGCATGGCGATCACGTATCGCTCATTTCGGTCATGATGGCAAATAATGAAGTCGGAACCATTCAACCAATCGCTGAAGTTGTTTCAATAGCTAGCGAATATGAAATCCCAGTGCATACTGATGCAGTCCAGGCTGTTGGAACGTTACCGATTAATTTAGCAGAACTTAAAGTTGCGGCATTAAGCATGAGTGGACACAAGATCGGTGCACTACACGGCACCGGTGTGATCATGTTGCGCAATGGGAATAAAGTAGATCCAATATTGCATGGCGGTAATCAAGAGCGTGATGTGCGTTCTGGAACCATTAACACCGTAGGCGCACAAGCTTTGGCACTTGCAATTGAGTTAGCGATGAACAATCGCACAACTCGCAGTGGAGCAACTGCTGGCCTAAGGGAGAAGTTAGTCAAGCAAGTGATTGAAGTAGTGCCAGATGCGGTTTACAACGGAGACCCAATTAATCGATTGCCTGGCAACGCTCATTTTTCATTTTATGGCGCTGAGGGGGAAGCAATGCTGATGTTGCTGGACGCCCAGGGAGTTCAGGTTTCCACTGGCGCTGCTTGCTCAGTTGGTATTGCTCAGCCTTCCCACGTTTTAATCGCAATGGGTATTGATCCAGTAAATGCCCGAAGCTCACTTCGTTTTTCTTTAGGTGTAAACACGACCGCAGCTGAGGTTGAAAAATTAGTGAGCGTGCTCCCTGAAGTAGTATCGCGGGCTCGGGCAGCTGGTATGTCTAGTGAAGTTAAGACGGTGAGTAACTAATGAAGGTGTTGGCAGCGTTGTCTGGCGGCGTTGATTCGGCCGTTGCGGCATCTCGCATGGTTGAGCAAGGACACGATGTTACGGCGGTTCATCTGGCACTTGCGAGAACACACGATGGACAAGTTGGTTCACGTGGCTGCTGCACGCCATCTGATGCTCGTGATGCAAAGCGGGTTGCTGATGTACTTGGTATTCCATATTACGTATGGGATTTTTCCGAAAGATTTAAAGCTGAAGTAATGGATGATTTTGTTGCTGAATATGCCTCCGGGCACACGCCAAATCCATGTGTTAGGTGTAATGAGAACATCAAGTTTGCCGCGGTATTAGAGCGAGGTTTAGCACTAGGTTTTGATGCGATTGCTACCGGACATCATGCACAACTAAAAGTAGAGAATAATGTAAAGCAGTTATATCGCAGCATTGATTCAGCCAAAGATCAGTCTTATGTGCTAAGTGTGCTCACCGCGGAACAATTACAGCATTCGATGTTTCCCTTAGGCGATGTAACTAAAGCCCAGGTACGTGCTGAGGCAGCAGCAAAAGGATTGCTGGTAGCTGAGAAACCTGAAAGTTACGACATCTGTTTTATTCCAGATAACGACACCGCTGGCTGGCTGAACAAACAAATACAAGCGAAGTCAGGCAAAGTAGTTGACGCGGAAACCGGTGAAGAGCTGACAGTTCATGCTGGTGCACATCAATTCACGGTTGGGCAGCGCAGAGGTCTGCACTTAGATCGTCCAGCTGCAGATGGACAGCCCCGATATGTTGTGAATGTCGATACGAAAACTCAAACAGTTTTTGTAGGTCCTGAAACATTGCTCAGCGTCACCAAGATTTGTGCTGATCGACCAAAATGGACTTGTGGTGAAGCACCACAAGTCGGTGCCAAAGTTATGGTGCAGTTACGTGCTCATGGTGAGCCACTCGCCGGAACGGTCATGCAGGCTGATCAGGAAATTGTCGTTCAACTTGCTAACCAAACCCGAAGTGTTGCACCAGGTCAAACACTTGCGCTTTATGATGGTGATCGAGTCATTGGCTCTGGCACAATTACAAAATCCAGTAGGTGAAGTGACGCAAGAATTAACTTCCGCAATCCGCGCTCGCTGGGTTGAATTAGTTGAAGCGGTAGAGGTGCATCGCCGTCACTACTACCTACAAGATAAACCAGTTATATCTGATCAGGAATACGATAAATTATTTCGTGAATTAATTGAATTAGAACAAAAATATCCAGCTTTGCAGACAGGCGATTCGCCAACCCAAAGCGTTGGCGGCGTAAAGGCTGAGGGATTTGAACCGATCGAGCATGAGACGCGAATGTATTCGCTGGATAATGTTTTTGATGCAGCGGAATTATCGGCTTGGCAAACCAGAGTTGAGAAAGACCTAACCTTGAAACCTGCCTATTTAGGTGAACTAAAGATAGACGGTTTGGCGGTAAATCTGATTTACCGAAATGGTCTACTTGCATCGGTAGCTACCAGAGGTGATGGCCGGGTTGGTGAAGACGTCACCTATAACAGTCAATTCATCTCAGCTATCCCGCGGGCGTTAGCAGGAAATCCGCCAGATTTCTTGGAGGTACGCGGCGAGATCTTTTTCATTCTTGAAGACTTTAATCAACTTAACTCCGAAGTTACCTTGGCTGGTAAATCAGCGTTTGCAAATCCACGAAATGCGGCTGCCGGTTCGCTGCGTCAACGGATCGATCGACGGGAGGAAGAGATTGTTAAAGCTGCCGGAAATCCTAAAACCTCTCCCGCAAAATTATCATCTCTTCGAAGCGAATTAGCTCATGCGCAACGTATCTTGAGTTTGCTGCAGTTAACTGTTCATGGGATTGGCAGGGTATCAGGGCAACAACTTAAGTCACAGAGCGAAGCCTACAAATTATTAGCTAGCTTGGGGTTGCCGGTTTCCGCACATTACCGAACTGATGTTGATCCTGCTGAATTCATAAATCATTGGCAAGCGCATCGTCATGACGTAATGCACGAGATCGATGGCGTAGTGATTAAAGTTGATAGCTTTGAGTATCAAAACAAACTAGGAGAAACTTCTCGAGCACCTCGATGGGCAATCGCATACAAGTATCCGCCTGAGGTGGTTACAACTAAATTAATTGACATAAAAGTCAGCGTTGGTCGAACTGGTCGAATAACGCCGTTTGCTCAGATGGAGCCGGTTAAAGTTGCTGGCTCTACCGTCGAAATGGCGACGCTGCATAATCAGGAAGAAGTTAAACGCAAGGGCATCTTGATCGGCGATACGGTTTATTTGCGTAAAGCAGGAGATGTAATTCCAGAGGTCATCGGTCCGGTAACTGAATTGCGAACTGGAGACGAGAAGGCATTCAAGATGCCAACCAAATGCCCATCTTGCGGTAGCAAAATTACTGCGGAGAAGGTCGGCGATGTTGATTTAAGATGCCCTAACGCTGCCACTTGTCCGGCGCAGCTTATTGAGAGACTTTTCTACATAGGTTCTCGTTCTGCCATAGACATTGAGGGACTTGGTTCCAAAGCAGCCGAAGCTTTAGTTTCCAATTCGATCTTGAAAGATGAGTCCGAGTTATTTGATCTAACCGCAGAAAAACTTGTCCAGGCGGAATTTTTCACTAAGGCGGCATCTGGTGGTCAAACTGTTTTGAATTCAGCCGGTGAAAAACTGTTGTCAGAATTGGAGAACGCGAAAACCAGACCGCTTTGGCGGATTTTGGTTGCGTTATCGATTAGGCACGTTGGGCCAACTGCGGCGCAGGCATTAGTTTTAGAGTTTAAGTCACTGGAAAACATTTTTGGCGCAGATGAAGAAACGCTCTCGCAAGTGCCTGGCGTAGGCGAAGCCATTGCAATCTCGATTCAAGAATGGTTTGCCGAACCATGGCGAGCAAACATTGTGAAGTCATGGCAGAGAGCCGGTGTGGTATTGGAAGATCAAGGATCCGCAACAACTTCTGACGAATTGGCTAATTTGACAGTTGTCATCACCGGAACTTTGCCTGGCTATACCCGCGATGGCGCTGCTGATGCAGTTACGAGCCGTGGTGGAAAAGTTGCAAGTTCAGTATCGAAGAAAACTGACTTTGTAATTGTGGGGGAGAATCCTGGATCTAAGTTTGACAAGGCACAACAGCTGGGAGTGGCAATCCTTGATGCCGCTGGCTTTGCGGTTTTGCTGGAGCAGGGTCCCCAAGCCGCTCGAGAGCATCTTGGCCTCTCCTAGGATGTGCCCATGTCCAAACTATCTAAGGATGAATTAAAGGCGATCGCCGATTTGGCGCGAATCAATTTATCTGAAGCAGAACTTGATCGGTTTAGTTCACAGTTGGATGTCATTTTGGAATCAGTCGCCAAAGTTCAGGAAATTGTTAATGATGAAATTCGGCCAATGAGCCACGCGCTGGATATCACCAATGTCACCAGACCAGATGTGGTCGGTAAGACATTATCAGCTGATCAGGCACTGGCTGCTTCACCAGCAAGTGAAGATGACCGATTTAAAGTTCCTCGCATTTTGGATGAGGAATAATGAGCAATCTAACTGAGTTAACTGCTGCTGAGTTATCAGCCGGAATAAAGAATAAAACTTATTCAGCAAAAGAAGTGGCGCAATCTCATCTTGATCGGATTGAAAAAGTAGATTCAAAACTAAATGCATTTTTGCATGTTGATGCTGAAGGTGCTTTGGCACAAGCCGCTGAAGTAGATCGAAAGTTAGCCGCAGGCGAAGAGATTGGACCGCTGGCAGGAGTGCCAGTTGCGGTGAAAGATATCTTTACTCAAACTGGCATACCAACAACTTGTGGATCCAAAATTTTAGAGAATTGGCGGCCGCCATATGATTCAACAGTAGTTGCCAGGATGAAGCAAGCAGGAATGATCTTGCTTGGCAAAGTCAACATGGACGAATTTGCCATGGGGTCATCCACTGAAACATCGGCATATGGGCCAACTGCAAATCCATGGGACTTAACTCGAATTCCAGGCGGAAGCAGTGGCGGTAGTTCTGCTGCGGTCGCTGGATTCTTAGCTCCGCTAGCGGTTGGTACTGACACCGGTGGATCAATTAGGCAGCCTGCCGCGGTTACTGGCACAGTTGGGGTAAAGCCAACCTATGGTGGAATTTCTAGATATGGAATTGTTGCGTTAGCTTCGTCATTAGATCAAGCTGGACCTTTTGCTCGAACTGTGCTTGATGCGGCGTTGTTGCATCAAGCAATTGCCGGTCATGATCCGCTGGATTCGACATCAATTAATCAGCCAGTGCCGGATTTGGTTGCTGCAGCTCAGTTGCGAGATATCGCAGGCATGAAATTGGGTATCGTCAAAGAATTTTCTGGTGAAGGTTATCAACCAGGAGTACTAAATCGCTTTAATGAAGCAGTTGATCTGCTTCGAGCACTAGGTGCCGAGATAGTTGAGTTAAGTTGCCCATCATTTAATTACGCTTTACCAGCTTACTACTTGATTCAACCTAGTGAATGTTCTAGCAATCTTGCTCGGTTTGATGGCATGCGATATGGCCTTAGAGTTGATGATGGCAATAGCAGTGTTGAGCAGGTTATGTCTGCAACTAGAGCAGCTGGCTTTGGCGCGGAAGTAAAGCGAAGAATAATTATTGGAACTTATGCGTTAAGTAGTGGCTACTACGATGCTTATTATGGCTCGGCTCAAAAAGTTCGACGCTTGATCGCAGATGATTTTGCCGCAGCCTTTAGCAAAGTTGATGCATTGATTTCACCAACCTCACCGGTTACCGCCTTCAAGATTGGCGAAAAGATCAACGATCCAATGGCAATGTATTTGAATGACATTTGCACAATTCCAGTTAACCTAGCGGGAGTTGGTGGTATGTCAGTTCCGATTGGATTGGCCGACGAAGACCAACTTCCTGCTGGACTACAGATCATGACACCAGTCATGAAGGACGATTTGATGTATCGAATCGGTGGCGCACTAGAAGCAGCGTTGTTAGAAAACTGGGGAGCACCATTGCTCAGTAAGGCACCAACGTTATGAAGCTTATGAATTACGATGAATTATTAAACCAATATGAGCCAGTACTGGGGTTAGAGGTTCACGTTGAACTAAATACTAAAACCAAAGTTTTTTGCGCATGCCCAACTAACTTTGGAGCCGCGCCAAATACCAATGTTTGTCCAACGTGCTTGGGATTGCCTGGATCCCTGCCGGTGTTAAATGAAAAAGCGATTGAATCAATCATAAAAATCGGTCTTGCCTTGAATTGTCAGATTGCACCTTGGTCAAGAATGGCGCGAAAGAATTATTTCTATCCTGATATGCCAAAGGACTACCAGATTAGCCAGTATGACGAGCCGATTTGTTTTGATGGCTTCCTTGATGTGGTAGTTCCAATTGGCGAAACATCTGAGGTAGTGCGAATTGGAATTGAACGAGTTCATCTAGAAGAAGACACCGGAAAGCTAACCCATGCTGGTGGCGCGACCGGCAGAATTCATGGTGCTGATTATTCCTTAGTGGATTACAACCGCGCAGGCATACCTCTAGTTGAGATTGTGACCAAGATAATTCCAGATACTGGCGCTTATGCACCAGAGGTGGCCAAGGCATATGTGGCAACCCTTCGAGATTTAGTTCGAAATTTGGGTGTCAGTGATGTCCGCATGGAAGAAGGATCGCTTCGCTGTGATGTGAATGTTTCGCTAAAGCCAATTGGATCAGCGCAACTAGGAACTAGAACTGAGACAAAAAACGTAAACTCTTTGAGGTCAGTTGAGCGGGCAGTCCGTTTTGAGATGCAGCGGCAAGCCGATGTTATTGCTACTGGCGGAAGAGTTACTCAAGAAACTCGACATTTTCACGAGAATGATGGCACCACATCTCCTGGCCGATCAAAAGAACAGGCAGAGGAATATCGCTATTTCCCAGAGCCGGATCTGCTCCCGATAGCACCTGATGCCAGCTGGATTGCTGAATTAAAGTCAAACCTTCCGGAAGCACCTGCAGTAAAGCGCGAGCGACTAAAAAATGCTTGGGGGATTAGTGATTTCGAAATGCTTGCGGTGGTTAATGCGGGTGCCGTTGATTTAGTCGAACAAACAATTACTGCTGGGGCTGATCAAGCGGCTGCTAGAAAGTGGTGGTTGGGTGAAATCGCCCGAATCGCCAATGAGTCTGATGTGGAATTAGAACAAGTAGGAATAAATCCAAC
>JBMTAF010000044.1:0-7429 GCA_049428425.1 Candidatus Nanopelagicales bacterium | reverse complement strand
CATACCGCCAAACTAGTTGCGATGCATAATTTGCGTACTCCTTTAGTTGAGCCGGGTTTGAAATAGCTTGGGCTAGCGCAGCGGCTATCCCGGTAACTGAAGGATCAAAAAGAATTCCTGCTTTGCCCTCAGCTAGCACTAATCGAAATGCTTCAATATTCGACGCGGCAATTGGCGCCCCGGCAGACATTGCTTCGGTCAGGATTATTCCAAAAGATTCGCCCGACAAATTTGGCGCAACAAACAAATTTGTGCCACGAAGTAATTGCGCTTTAGTTAAGTCATCGACTGGACCAAGATGCTTGATCGCTTGTTTTGCGTCAGAACTTAGATTCTCATACTCAGCTGGAAGATCGCCCATTCCCACAATTGCTAACTTAAGGTCAAACCCAGCTGCCCGGGCGGCTTCAAATCCAGCAAGCAACTCAACTAAACCTTTACGCTCATCTTCCAGTCTTCCGATGAACAAAACTTGGAAATCAGATTCTGGGAATGCCCGCTTTGGCGTCGCCGACTGGAAATATGAAACATCAATCCCGTTAGGAATTATCAAGGCATCGCCACCAACACTTTCGAGCACGCTGCGCCTTGCCAGCTCGCTTACTGCAACACGTACGGTGCATCTTTCTAAAACTGAGTTTGCCAAAAACCTTCCGCTCTTTACAGCAACTGAATATTCATAGGCAGCATGTTGAGTTGCCACAATCGGACCACTTGCTGTCCACGCCACAATTGGCGAGATACTCAAACTAAGAGGCTCATGGATATGCAACACGTCGAAATCATTTTCTCGCAACCACATTTGAGCGCGACGAAATGCAACTGGATCGAATTTAACTCTTGATATCGATCCATTGAATGGAACTGGTACGGCATCGCCTGCAGAAAACACTTCGGTTGAATCATCATCGGTCGTCGGGGCAAAAATAGAAACCTGATGCCCCAGTTCACGCAATCTTTCAGATAAGCCAATTACATGAGACTTGACACCGCCTGGAACATTCCAGTCGTATGGACAAACCATGCCTATGTTCAGTAAGTCACGCATGGTCTCTCCACAGCCGTTGCAGCACGTGCCAATCTGCTGGATGTGATTGCACATATTTAGTGAATCGATCTGCCATCTCTTGGGTTGCCTGTCTAATTGCCGCGTCTCTACTTAAGCTCATATCAAAGACAATTGGTTCGTCAATGTATCCGCCTAGGCCTGAAGGTGTATTAAATAAGCAAGCCGTGGTCAGGACAGAGTTAGTGGCATATGCCAATGAAGCGGGCCCAGCTGGCATTGTGCAAGTCTCACCGCAAAATTGAACCTCAATGCCGCTAGATGACATATCTCGATCTGCCACCAAAGCCACCAATTTTCCTGCTTCTAGGGCTTGCTTCAGGGCCGGAACAGTTGCTCGATCTTTTGCTGGGTATGCGACTAGCCCGATGGATTTTCGATATCTCAAGAATGCTTCAAACAATTTAGTCGGCTTTAGCCGCTCAGCAACCGTGATTACTTCTCCGGCTTGCATGGCAAACCAGCGACCGGCGAGATCCCAATTTGCTAGATGAGCTACCGCAACTACCACGCCTTGACCATGCTTTAGAGGTTCTAACAAACGTTCTGGATTTTTGATATCAACTAACGAGTTAACTTTTGAATCACTGTAACTTGGCAGCTGAAAAGCTTCTGCCCAGTATCTCCCATAAGAAACTAAACCTGCCTTAACGAGAACTTCAAGTTCTTCGCCAGATTTACCCGTAACAACCTCTAGGTTTTTTCGCAGTTGTTCAATTAGTTTTCCACCCCGGTGATACGCAATGATGCCAAGCCAAGCGAAAATTCTGCGGGCTAAACCAATAGGTAGAAATCGAACAATGCGCCAGGCAATCCAGTAAGCGGCAGTAGTCATAGTTTCGAAAACCGGTGAGCGAATTGAAGGCGTTGGATCACGGTTATCACTGTCACCACGCACAAAACGATGATTGAGATATCAAGGGCCAGGTTCCAGCCCAAACCAGCAAAACCAGTACCCACCAATAACAAGATGATTCGTTCCGGACGTTCGGCAATTCCAACTTTCATCGGAATCTGAAGACTTTCTGCTTTGGCGCGAATATATGAGATGAATTGAGCAGCAAAGCCCGCAATAATGGCTGGAACAATTAACATCGAATTTATGTTTGCAAAATAGAGGACTAATGATCCAAACAAAGCGGCATCAGATACTCGATCTAATGTACTGTCCAAGAAGGCGCCAATTGGGTTGGGCTTACCAGAAAGCCGTGCCATGGTGCCGTCAATCAAATCCGAGAAAATAAATAACAGAATTACTAACGTGCCAAGAAAAAACTCACCCTTAGGAAAAAACCAGATAGCCGATAGCGAAATTCCTATGGTTCCAATGATTGTCACTGAATTTGCGGTTAAACCGATTCGGAGCAAAAACGCTGCTACTGGATCAACTACCCGACCAACACTGGTGCGCGCTCTATCATTGTCAAGCATTTGGCCACGCACTCACCAATAGATCACGCAAATCAGTTAGCAGTTGTGCCAGAACCTTGGTGCCACCAATAACTGGCATAAAGTTGGTATCACCTTGCCAACGCGGCACGATGTGTTGATGCAGATGATCAGCAATACCGGCACCGGATATGGCACCTTGATTCATGCCAACATTGAATCCTTGCGCTGCCGAAACCTGCCGAAGCGCGATCATTGCTTGTTTCGTCAATAGATGAAGTTCGGCAGATTCAGCCTCAGTCAATTCAGTTAAATCCGCAACATGTCGATACGGACAAACTAATAGGTGCCCCGAGTTGTACGGGTATAGATTCATTACAACAAAACAATGTGAACCTCTCGCAACAACTAAATCATCTTTAGTCGGTGGCAGATCCGAGATGCAAAATACGCAGCGATCTGATTTGTCTTCTCCCAAGAGATATGGCAACCGATGTGGAGCCCAGAGGCGATCCCAATCCGCTGGCGCATTCATTTAGACCTGACTTCGGTTCTTTACTGCATCAAGAATTATCTTGATCGCGTCATCGATGCTGACCCCATTTTCTTGACTTCCGTCTCGATAACGGAAAGAAACTGCGTTGTTAGCTTGATCAGTTTCGCCAGCGATCAACATAAATGGAATCTTTAATTGCTGAGCTTTTCTAATCTTCTTTTGCATCCGATCATCTGATTTATCAACTTCAACTCGAATGCCAAATTCACGAAGTTTGACTGCGACCTGATCTAAATAACCATTAAAGGCCTCGGCAACCGGGATACCTACTACTTGAGTAGGCGCTAACCAAGGCGGGAATGCGCCGGCGTAATGCTCGGTAAGAACGCCAATGAATCTTTCCACTGAGCCGAATAGCGCACGATGAATCATAATTGGTTGCTGCCGAGAACCATCATCTGCTTGGTACTCCAATTCAAATCTACTTGGCAATTGGAAATCGACTTGTATCGTCGACATTTGCCAGGTACGTCCAATCGCGTCCTTAGCCTGGACCGAGATCTTTGGGCCATAAAAAGCGGCGCCGCCAGGATCTGGAATAAGTTTTAGTCCTGACTCTTCGGCAGCAGCCTGCAGCGCAGCAGTTGCTTCCTCCCAATCCGAATCAGAGCCAATACTTTTCTCTGGATTGCGCGTGCTCAATTCAAGATAGAAGTCATCTAAACCGTAATCGCGTAAAAGTGAAAGCACGAAAGTTAGTAAAGATTTCAATTCGCCTGGCATTTGGTCGCGAGTGCAGTAAATATGGGCATCGTCCTGTGTCATGCCCCGGACCCGGGTCAAGCCATGAATTACGCCGCTTTTTTCATAACGATAAACTGAACCGAATTCAAAAAGCCGAAGTGGAAGTTCTCGATAGGACCTTCCCCGTGACCGGTAGATCAGGTTGTGGAACGGACAATTCATTGGTTTCAAGTAGTAATCTGCACCAGCCCGCTTAATGCTGCCGTCCTCGTTTCGTTCCTCATCGACTCGCATCGGTGGATACATGCCATCGGCATACCACTGCAGGTGACCAGAGGTTTCAAACAAGTTGGATTTCGTGATATGCGGCGTATAAACAAATTCATAGCCAGCGGCCTCATGTCTAACGCGCGAATAATCTTCCATAGCTCGCCGAATCACGCCGCCTTTTGGATGAAACACGGCAAGGCCACTTCCGATTTCATCTGGGAACGAAAATAGATCTAATTCCACGCCGAGCTTACGATGATCTCGTTTCTCAGCTTCGACTAATCGATGCAAGTAATTATTTAGATCCTCTTTTGTTGGCCAGGCTGTTCCATAGATTCGCTGCACTGACGGATTCTTATCATTACCTCGCCAATAAGCCGCAGAAGTTTTCATAAGCTTAAACGCTTTGATCATTCCAGTGTGAGCAATATGTGGTCCCCGGCACAGATCACACCAAACGGTGTTCCCATTCTTATCAACATTGTCATAAATAGTTAACTCAGAACCGCCCACTTCCATAATGTCATCAGTTGGTGCACCCTTAATTGACACTAATTCCAATTTAAACGGTTCCTGCTTAAGCTCTGATTGTGCCTGCGTTTCCGTTACCACCCGTCGCACGAAACGCTGCTGCGAATTAATGATCTCGCGCATTTTCTTTTCAATTTGCTCAAGTGACTCTGGGGTGAACGGCTCTACATTGCCAAAGTCATAATAGAAACCGTCATTTATTGGCGGACCAATTCCCAATATAGCTTCTGGGTAAATCTGCTGAACTGCTTGGGCCATTACGTGGGCAGTGGAGTGTCGAAGAATCGCAAGCCCGTCTTCGGATTCCAACTCAATTCCAACAACATCATCACCAGGCTGCACTTGAAGCACTAGGTCTCTAATTTCGCCATTAACTTTGGCCGCCAGATACTTTTTGTCGCTACCTAACAATTCAAAATAAGAGGTTCCTGCCGCAACAGTGACAGATTCACCAGCTACGACAACCGATACCTGACCCAATGCTCCCCCTAGCGAATTCACTGCCGAGCCTATCTCAACCTAGACTGACAACTTATCGCGTCAGTAATTCCTCAAGGTCTCTGAAGCCATCGAGTGTCATCCCGTATCGATACAAGTACCAACCACCCAAGGCGAAAATGATCAGCAAAAAGCTTCCGACCACCTGGCGACGAATCTTTCGAAGTGTTGGGTCTTGCCACCAACCACCTGCAGTTTCAATGATGGTCTTAATCGGCCCCATCGCCCGTTTTGCCCAGGTGTATTCAGTTGATAGAACAAATATTCCTAACACCACAAACAACGCCCCAGGCCCTGGCACTACCAGCATTACTAAGCCTACTACTAGGAATATCAAGCCAATAGAAATCACAAATAAATGCCAGACCAGCAACGTCACCGGCGTTTTAGCCATAAACGCTCTGGTGCCACGGTAGGCCGATTTAAGCTTTCGGTTTTTCGCTGGTTGCTCGTTCATGGTGCACCAATTCTAAATTGCTAAGTTGTATTCCGCGGCTGATTTAAGCAATTCCTGATACTTCTCAGTTAATTCTGCAATTAGTGCAGATCCTGGGATAGCTCGGTTGTCGATGTGCGAAATGTGCTGGATCCCTCGAATGCTCGAAAGCAGCGCCGCCCCCGCAATCCGGGTTAACGCCTCACGCTGGACAACTTGTTCGCGAACTGCAAATTTCTCAATCAACAGTTCTCTAGTAATACCGCGAAGCACACCAGAACTTAACGGCGGAGTTATCAACTCTCCATCTAACTCAAACAGCAAATTACAGGTTGCGGCTTCTGCAACTTCCCCTGCGATATTTAGCAACAATGCCTCATCAAATCCAGCACCCACTGCTTCATTTAGGGCGATGACATTTTCTAAATAGGACAACGTCTTGATTTCTGAAACAACACTGTGTTCATTACGCTTTATTCGAGAAGTTTGCAGTTTCGCCGGAGTGGACGTAGTTGCTATTGCAGCTGCGGTGATAAACCAATTTATATTTGCTCCGCGCAATACGCCAGCAGGACCTACTCCACTGGTAATCGTTAAGCGCAACCGTGCATCAGCGATTGAATTAGCGCGAAGCTTGGCAACCACTTCGTCAATTCCAATTCGTAAGTTTGCTACTGGTGGCAGATCTATTCCGATCAAACTTGCCGCATGCGCCAATCGAGCCAGGTGTCTATTCAGAGCGAATACGCCATAGGGCGTAACTCGCATACTTTCAAATATGCCATCACCAACGCTGATACCATGATCATCCATCGAAACACTGCTGGCATTAAAGCCATCAGTTGGTGACCACTTAATCATTTGCGCTCGCTAACTTGATTAATCGTTCTGCTTTGAGTTGAGTTTCCTGCCACTCGCCCAGCGCATCACTACCTAAAGTAATGCCAGCACCAGTGCCAAAGCGCAGCTCCCCCGGCAAGTATTCAAAACTACGAATTCCAACTGCTAATTCCGCCCTATCCCCATTGATATATCCGACTGCGCCGCAGTAACCGCCCCGATCAACTGGCTCTAATTCGGAGATAACTGATAACGCCGCAAGCTTTGGCGCACCAGTAACCGACGCAGGTGGAAATGTGGCCTGGAAAATTTCCGACCAAGTAATCTCAGGTCGCAACTGTGCGGTTACCGTCGAAACTAACTGCACCAGTCCAGGGATATGCTCGAGCTTCAACAATTCAGCAACTTTTACGCTGCCGGTTATCGCAATTTGTCCTAGATCGTTTCTAACCATATCGGTGATCATGATGTTCTCGGCATAATCTTTTTCCAGCATCTGATCAGCAGCTATCGCAGTTCCCTTTATCGGTGCGGATGAAATCTGATTTCCTTCTCGAAGCAGGAATAATTCTGGTGAAGCGGAAACAAACCAAATGCCAGCTTCATCTAATTCTCCGGGTAAGAGATCTATATACGACGCGAACCTAGTTGGATGTTGTTTCATGATTCGCTGCCATAATCCAACAGCATCAGGCCGGCTTGAAACTTGTGCGCGCAAAATACGACACAAATTGACCTGATACACCCAGCCAGTTCGGATCTGTTCTTGAACTGCCAACACCCCAGCTTGATAGCTTGCTTGATCAAGTGAGCTCTCCCAATTTGAAATCCCAACGAAATCGCGTGCCGGCAACTCGGCAATTGATTTTGCCGTTGCAAAACGAACTGCTCGAAAACTGTTTTCGAAACTTGCCAGAACAGCCCAGTGGCCAGTTTTGGATAGGTTTGCTGGGTCATCGATTAATTCCAGCGGTTCGGTTAGCAGCATTCCAGCCACTACTGCTGATGATTCTGTCATCACTCTCCTGCCGCAATTAGACCCAACAAAGCCGTCTTATGAGTAGGCGGTGTATCTTTGCGCCCGTTCCAGATTATCGCTGGACATGCGGACGTGGCTCAGTTGGTAGAGCATCACCTTGCCAAGGTGAGGGTCGCGGGT
>JBMTAF010000043.1:0-7613 GCA_049428425.1 Candidatus Nanopelagicales bacterium | reverse complement strand
AGGGCCTTTAGCTCAGCTGGCAGAGCAACGGACTTTTAATCCGTGGGTCGTCGGTTCGATCCCGACAGGGCCCACTTTTATTTTTTGTGAAATCGATTAGAGTTTTGTTTGGTATCGACTTTGTTCTACGAAAGCCATACCCTATTCACGTAGGGGGCGGCAATGAATGAGGTAATTCCAATTTCAGAAGTGCAAACAGATGCAGCTCATTTCTTAATTGAAGATCAAACAATTTTGGAGAAAATCCAAGAGCGAGTACTTTGGCTTGCTACTCGAATGGTGGATTACGCAAATCGAGAGCGGATCAACCTTGATGGATTAAAGGTTGGCGGACATCAAGCTTCAAGTGCATCGATGGTATCGATTATGACCGCTCTATATTGCAACTTCATTAATGCTGAAGACCGAGTCAGTGTTAAGCCGCACGCATCACCAGTCTTCCATGCCATTCAATTTTTGCTTGGTAATTTAGATAAAAAATATCTAACTCAACTAAGAAAATCTGGTGGATTGCAGAGCTATCCATCACGAACCAAAGACCCAGATGTTGTTGATTTTTCTACTGGATCAGTTGGGTTAGGTGCTGTCGCACCATTGTTTGCTGCAACAACGAGAAGATACATAGATTGTCACTTTGGACCAAGACCAAACTCTAGGTTTATTGCAGTTATTGGTGATGCTGAACTTGATGAAGGAAACATTTGGGAAGCGCTAGCCGATCCAGTAAATGAAGGACTTGGCAATGTTATGTGGGTAGTCGATTTCAATCGACAGTCGCTAGATCGAGTTATACCTGGGGTCAGAATTGCGCAATGGCGGGCTCAGTTTGAGGCCGCAGGATGGCATGTTCGGGAACTAAAGTATGGCGTAAAGCTAGAACAAGTATTTGCCCAAGCGGGTAGTGAAGCGTTTAAGAAATGGTTTGATGATATTCCAAATGAACAATATCAATCTTTATTTGGATTGAGGCCAAAAGACGCTAGAACTAGATTTCTGGACGGCGCATCAAATTCTGTTGCTGATTTTCTAACTAAATTTGATGATGATGAGTTGTTTGAGATTTTGACCGACCTTGGTGGTCACAACCTTACTTCTTTGGTTGAGGCGTTTTCAGAGTGTGACCGGGTGAATGATCGCCCAAGTGTTGTATTTGCCTACACCATAAAAGGTTGGAAACTACCTATTGCAGGAGATCCGAGGAATCATTCTGCCCAAATTTCAGCTACCCAAATTGATGAACTTAGAGCCCGGGTTGGCTTAACCGTAGAAACTGAATGGAATAATTTTGAACCCGGCAGCCCTGAAGATGCGCTACTAAGAGCACGGAATATTGCATTAAATCGTGTGTACTCACCAAATTTACTGGAAGTGGATATTCCAATAACCACTGGAGTCGCTAACGCTAGCAAGACGTCAACGCAAGAAGTGTTCGGAAGAGCGTTAACGGAGTTAAGTCGCGATGAGAACATTCGTCGTTATCTTGTTACGGTAGCACCAGATGTAGCAACCTCCACGAATCTGGGCGGCTTTATTAATCGAACTGGAGTTTTTCATCCAACAGATAGAAGGCGGTGGAACGAGGACCCCGTTTTGAAGTGGGCTGAAGGTCCCAGCGGTCAACATATAGAACTGGGCATAAGCGAGATGAATCTATTCAGCTTGCTGGGTCAATTAGGGCTATCAGGTGATCTGCATAATCAACCACTCATTCCAATTGGCACGGTTTATGATCCATTTGTACTCAGAGGTCTTGATGCATTCATATATAGCGTTTATTCAGGCGCAAAGTTCATTTTGTCGGGGACTCCCTCTGGCATCACACTCGCACCAGAGGGGGGTGCTCATCAATCCACGATCACTCCGTCGGTAGGAATAGAACTACCTGGTGTGGTTTTGCTGGAACCTGCCTATGGTCAAGCATTAGATTGGCTGTTTTGTGATGCAGTTGCACATGTATCAGGAAGTAAGTCTGATACCACCCCTGATTTGCGACCAAACGAGTTAGCTTTTTACTTTAGATTAACAACTAGAGCAATTGATCAAACACCATTCATAGCAGCTCGGGAACGATTAGGCGAAGCAACGTTAAGGTCTCAAGTATTGGCTGGTGCATATCGATTGATTGATGGACGCCTTGCGCTATCAAAATCAGGGGAGCACAACTCCCCAGTAGTTCATTTAGTTGGCTGTGGTGCAGTAATGCCAGAAGTGCTGGTTGCTGCTGAAGAGTTAGCAAGTGAAGGTGTCATTGCGCATGTAGTGGATGTAACTTCACCTGGAAGGCTCTTTGGTAGTTGGCAACGGACTCTTAAACAAGGCATTCGCACTGCAAGTACACCATCCTTTCCCGGCGTGCTTCGACCGATCTTTTCTGAGCGTGCTCCTATTGTTTCAATTCATGATGGGTCGTCGCACGCTCTGGCTTGGCTAGGCTCAGCACTTGGCTCACCACAAGTTGCTATGGGCGTAGATAGTTTTGGTCAGTCCGGAAATATTCAAGATTTGTATAGAATTCATGATCTCGACTCGGGTTCTATCGTGAATGGGGCACTCGCAGCCATTAGTTTGAATAGTTAAATGAATTTTGTTTCATATTCAAACTAAATCTAAAGATATGACAAACTAACTATTTGATACTCTGATAGTTATTTGAGATGACAAGCCATTAGGATAACGCAGTGTCGAATCACCCCACCCAAACTCACCGTGGCATAGTTTTTGCTCGCAATGGCGCTGCTGCATCTAGCCAGCCTCTAGCCGTATCAGCTGCGTTAGAAATTTTGCGCGAAGGCGGCAGCGCAATAGATGCAGGGATTGCAGCTAGCGCAGTGCTCGCAGTAATTGAACCTGGTGCGTCACATTTAGGTGGTGATGCCTTTTTAATAGTGCACGAGGCAAAAACCAAAACCAATATTGCGCTTAATGGCAGTGGTGAAGCACCGCATCGAGCAACAGCCGAAGAATTCCCTAACGGAATTGATATTCATGGCTACAAAGCAGCCACCATCCCTGGCTTAGTTTCAACTTGGTTTGCCGCACATGAAAAATATGGAAAGTTGCCAATAGCAAAATTACTTGCTCGGGCAATTGAATATGCCGAATCTGGCGTTTCAATAAATGCTCGATTTGCCAAAGCAGTTGTTGCACACAAATTAGCATTTCCAGCAACTAAAGTTTTTGACACCATGGGCATTAGTTCGCAGCTTGCCGGTGGTGACGTGGTGGTGCAGTCTGATTTGGCATGGACGCTTAAGCAAATTGCCACAACCGGTAGAGCAGCATTTTATGAAGGTGAGATTGCGGCGAAGATAGTTACTGGCACGGACGGTTGGTTTAGTAAAGAAGATTTAGCGAATCATCGGACTCGCATTTTGGATCCGCTGGCAATTAAGTATCGAGACTTAAATATTTATGGCCAACCACCACCAAGTCAAGGAATGATCTTCCTAGAGGGACTAAAGCTGGCGGAAGGTTTTGATCTTTCGAAGTTAACCACAGCAGAGTTAACACATATTCTGATTGAGGCAAAAAAGATTGGTTATGCCGATCGCTATGACGTTTTGGCTGATCCGGACGTTGTTGAAGTCAATACCCAGAAGATATTTGATCCAGCACATATTGCAAAGCGCAGAGCTGAGATTGACCTAACTGCCGCAAATAACACCTTGACTAAGCCGCTACCTGAAGGAAGCGATACCACTTACTTTCTAGTTGCAGATGCTGATGGAAATGCGGTTTCGTGGATTCAAAGTGTCTTTCATAGTTTTGGCTCTTCTTATGCGGTGCCAGGAACCGGAATTGTGCTTAATAATCGATTAACTGGTTTCTCACTTGATCCAAATTCAGTGAACATTATTGCGCCTGGCAAGCGCCCAGCGCATACCCTTAATGCCTGGATCGCAACTAATGCTGATGGGTCGCTGAGGTATGTGGGCGGCACACCTGGTGGGAATATTCAGGTGCAATCAAATCTACAGCTAGTAGTGAATTTAGTTGATCTGAAGATGGATGTTCAGCAGGCAGCTGAAGCACCAAGATGGCAGCACCTAACCACACCAGGTAATCCCAACATTGAAGAAGACTATTTCGGAACATTAGAAATCGAAAATCGGTTCGATGATGCCACGTTAGCTGAGCTCAAATCACTCGGGCATCGAGTGCGGCCAATTGCCGCATATGGTCATGGTTCAGCAGTTCAGTTACTGGAAGTTCTGCCCAACGGTACATACGCAGTTGGCTCTGACCCTCGCGTTGATGGTCAAGCCGCAGGTTATTAACTAACCAGTTTTAACGCCTTTCGCACAATCTCACTTACGGCTGCAGTTTCAATCAAGAAACCATCATGGCCATAAGGAGAATTGATTACCTCAAGTGGTTGGGCAGTTGGGGTCAGATCAACAATTTCTTGTTGCAATCTAGGTGGGAATAGTCGATCAGAATCAATTGCAGCAACTACAACTGGCACTTTGATTTGGTTAAGTGCATCAGCTACGCCACCGCGATCTCGGCCAACATCATGGGTGTTCATCGCAGCAGTTAACCGAATATAAGTGTTGGCATCAAACCGCTGCTGCAGTTTCTCGGCCTGATGATCTAAATAACTTATAACCGCAAATCTGCCACTACCATCATCTTGTAGTGTTGAGCCAAATCGCTCTGCCATCTCAATCTCGGTGCGGTAACTTAAATGTGCAATTTGTCTGGCAATTGCCATGCCAGTAACTGGCCCTGCTTCTTGTTCGTAATAGTCACCGCCATTGAAGTTCGGATCAGCTTCAATTGCTTTTATTTGAATCGTATGAGTGCCAATCTGATCTCCTGATGCGGCAGCTGCTGAGCCAATGCTCAGAATTGCGGCAACTCGATCCGGATGACTAATTCCCCATTCCAGCGCCCGCATGCCACCAAGGGATGGGCCGGTAGTTAGCAGATACTTTTCAATCCCAATGACATCATTGAATAAGAACTCAGCTTTCACCATATCGCGGATATTCAGCATAGGAAATCTTGAACCCCAGCGTCTGCCATCTGGTGAAATCGTTGCTGGACCAGTTGAGCCCTGACAGCCACCAACCACGTTTGGACAGACAATAAAGTATTTGTCAGTATCAAATGCTTTACCAGGACCAATTAATCCTGGCCACCATGCAGCCGCATCGCTCCAGCCAGTCATCGCATGGTTGATAAATATGGCATTAGACCTATCAGAATTGGGCTCACCAAATGTCTGATACGCAATTGTGACATCTGGAATTGTTTCACCAGACTCTAATTGCAGATCACCTATCTTGACGAACTTCCGATCTCCTGGATCATCGGTTTCTAGCCAAGCCCCAGTTACCTTCTTGCTTATGCTCATTATTTCGCAGCAGCAAAACCAGCATCAAGATCGGCTTTTATGTCAGCTAGATTTTCTAAACCGACACTTAGTCTGATCAAACCTGGATTAACTCCTGCAGTTAACTGTTCTTCAGCAGTTAACTGCGAATGAGTTGTTGATGCTGGATGAATGGCGAGAGATCTGACATCACCAATATTTGCGACATGGGAGAAGAGTTTCAGCGCTTCAATAAATTTCTTACCAGCTTCAACTCCACCCTTTATTTCAAAAGAAAGTACGGAACCGCTACCAAGTGGTGCATACTTTGTTGCTTGGGCATGCCACGGCGAGTTTGGTAGTGATGCGTAATTCACTTTATCTACCTGTGGATGGCTGTTTAGCCAAGTTGCAATCTCTTTCGCATTTGAAACATGGCGCTCCATTCGCAGACTCAAGGTTTCTAGTCCTTGGGCAAGCAACCAAGCATTAAACGGTGATGCTGCCGCACCAATATCGCGAAGCAAAGTAAGTCGAATCTTGAAGATATAAGAAAGATTGGCACCAAAAGGTGAGCCGACGCCAAGATCCCGGGCATAGACCAAACCGTGATAACTTGGATCAGGATTATTAAATCCAGTAAATCGCTCTGGATACTGGGCATAGTCAAATTTGCCAGAGTCGACAATTACGCCAACTACGGCATTGCCGTGACCTGATAAAAATTTAGTTGCCGAATGAATTACTACATCAGCCCCATGCTCAATTGGCTTAATTAGGTATGGCGTGGCAACAGTATTGTCAACGATTAGCGGCACACCAAATTCATGGGCGACTTTTGCGATTGCCGCAATATCCAGCACGTCATTTTTTGGATTTGCAATTGTTTCACCAAAGAATGCTTTGGTATTGGGCTTGATTGCCCGCTGCCACGCAGCTGGATCAGTTGGATCATCAACGAAAGTAACTTCGATACCAAACTTTGGCAGCGTGTAATGGAACAAGTTGTAGGTGCCACCATATAGCGATGGGGAAGACACGATGTGATCCCCAGCCTCCGCAATGTTTAGCAGTGCAAAAGTGGTAGCAGCTGAACCAGAAGCAACCAGCAGCCCGGCAACACCGCCTTCAAGTGCCGCAATTCGTTGCTCCACGGCATCTTGCGTTGGGTTCATGATTCGGGTGTAGATATTTCCAAGCTCTTTTAGCCCGAACAGATTAGCGGCATGCTCGGTATCGCGGAATTGATATGCGGTAGTTTGATAAAGCGGTAATGCTCTTGCACCAGTTGTTGGGTCTGGGGTTTGACCAGCATGAATTTGTAGGGTTTCAAACGCAGCATTATTAATATCGAAAGATGACAAAGTAACCTCCTCAGTTTGAGGGGTCTAACTATTTAGACCCGCGCTTGTCGTTTTCTCGACCTGGTCTTCACCCGGAGCACCCCACCGCGGTGGAGGGTTGCCGTCCAGTAAGCCGGGGCTAATAACTGGAACTCATGACCTGGCGCGGAGGTTAGCAGACGACCTTTAGGGTGTCTAGAGCCGGCCAGCATCATGAACTCGTCGAATAAATTCTCGAGTCTGCGGCTGAGTTGGATTTTCTAACAATTGTTCGGGAGATCCCCACTCAAGAATTTTTCCAGCGTGCAGATAGCAAACTTCATTAGCCACCTGTTTTGCGAAACCCATTTCATGTGTGGCTAACACCATCGTCATGCCTTCACTCTTTAGATCTCGCACTGTGCTGAGAACTTCATTTACTAATACTGGATCTAAGGCACTGGTTACTTCATCTAACAGCAGCAATCTGGGATGTCTGGCAATTGATCTAATGATCGCCACTCGTTGTTGCTGGCCGCCGCTTAAGCGATCTGGGTATTGATCTGCTTTGTCTTTTAAGCCAAATCGGCTCAGCAGCTCAAATGCTTCCGTTATTGCTTTTTCGTTGTCAACTTTCTGCACCCGAGTTGGCGCCAGTGTGATGTTCTCCAGCACGGTCATGTGTGGGAATAGATTGAAAGACTGAAAAACCATGCCTAGTTTTTTCCGAACTTCGTCAGGATTTACATCTGCTGCGGAGATATCGTCACCATCAAGCTTGATTACCCCGTCATCGATTTGATCTAGCAGGTTAATACAGCGAAGTAGGGTGGATTTACCACTGCCAGATGAACCAATAAATACCGTCGCCGTGTGTTCGGGGACTGTAAAGGTAATGTCTTGCAGCACAACCTCGTTCCCGAAAGATTTTCGCAGTTTCTCTACTCGCAATACTGGCGCACTCATGCTTGCCC
>JBMTAF010000042.1:0-7720 GCA_049428425.1 Candidatus Nanopelagicales bacterium | reverse complement strand
CCGTCAAGGCGCAAGCGCCAAATCGATCCATTGTCCTTAGTGCCAGGTGACTTCATTGTGCATGAGCAGCATGGCATCGGACAGTTTGTGGAATTAATTGAGCGAACCGTCCAAGGAGCAACGCGCGAATATTTAGTAGTTGAGTATGCGGCAAGCAAACGGGGCCATCCTGGAGACCGTCTCTACTTGCCAACTGATCAATTGGATCAAGTTAGTAAATATGTCGGGGGCGAGACGCCGGCACTAAGCAAAATGGGTGGCGCCGATTGGAATAAAGCAAAGAGCCGTGCCAGAAAAGCAGTTAAAGAAATCGCTGGTGAGTTAATTCGCCTTTATGCCGCAAGGCAGGCTGCGCCAGGCTTTCAATTTTCGCCCGATACCCAATGGCAGCGCGAGTTAGAAGATGCGTTTCCATACCAAGAAACCCCTGATCAGCTAGCAACTATTGAAGAAGTAAAAGCCGACATGGAACGCGCCGTGCCAATGGATCGCGTAGTTTGCGGCGATGTTGGCTTTGGTAAGACGGAAATTGCCTTGCGTGCCGCTTTTAAAGCAACTCAAGATGGAAAACAGGTGGCAGTTCTTGCACCAACCACGCTGCTGGTGCAGCAACATCTGCAAACTTTTACCCAGCGTTTTGCCCCGTTTCCGATAACGGTTGCTGCGCTTTCAAGATTTCAAACAGATAAAGAAGCGAAAAAAGTTCTGGCCGAATTGGCCTCCGGAAAAATTGATGTGGTGATTGGCACCCATCGCTTACTTGGCTCCGAAGTGGTATTTAAGGATTTGGGGTTAGTCGTAATTGATGAAGAACAACGATTCGGAGTTGAACACAAGGAGCATTTAAAGGCGCTTCGGGCACATGTTGATGTGCTAGCTATGTCGGCGACACCAATTCCTCGAACTTTGGAAATGTCAATTACGGGAATTCGCGACATGTCAGTTATGCAAACTCCACCAGAAGAGCGTTTGCCGGTATTAACTTATGTTGGAGCATTTGATTTAGGTCAAATCGGTGCCGCGATTAAGCGCGAGCTGATTCGTGATGGACAGGTTTTCTATGTGCACAATCGAGTAGAGAGCATTGATCGGGTTGCTCAACAAATACAAGAATTGGTACCACAAGCGCGAATCGCAGTGGCGCATGGCCAGATGAGCGAAACTGCGCTAGAGCAGACAGTGATTAAGTTTTGGGAGCGAGAGATTGATGTATTGGTTTGCACCACAATTGTCGAATCTGGCCTTGACATTCCAAATGCTAATACGTTGATTGTCGATCGAGCTGAAATGTTGGGGCTATCCCAACTTCATCAGCTTCGGGGAAGAGTTGGCCGAAGTCGAGAACGTGGATATGCCTACTTCTTCCACAGCGCAGACCGAGCATTAACTGATGTGGCACACGAGCGATTGGTGACAATTGCTCAACAAAATTCGCTTGGCGCTGGAATGGCTGTTGCCCTAAAAGATTTAGAGATTAGAGGCGCAGGTAATCTGCTGGGCGGCGAACAAAGTGGTCACATTGCTGATGTTGGCTTTGATTTATACATTCGCATGGTGGGGGAAGCTCTAAATGATTATCGGGGCTTGCCAACTGAAACCAATACTGAAGTTCGCTTAGAACTACCGATAAATGCTCACATCCCACATGATTGGATTAGTGAAGAGCGTTTGCGGCTGGAGGCATACCGACGAATAAGTCAGGCTGGAGACGCTGCTGCGCTAGCTGATGTAGAAGCAGAGCTCAGCGATCGGTATGGCCAATTGCCAGCTGTAGTTAATGCGCTATTTGATGTTGCAAGACTTCGTATCTATGCCAAACAGGTGGGACTAACCGAGATAATCTTGCAAGGCAAGAATGTTAGATTTGCGCCAGTTACCTTAGCTGACTCGATGCGCGTCCGACTTACTAGACTTTACCCAGGATCGATTATCAAGCCGGCTACACGAAGTATTCTGGTACCGCTCAATAAGGAAGATTTAGATTTATTGAGTTGGACTCGGAAGGTAATTGAAACTGCGATCGAATCACCGATCACAACAAGGAGATCAAATGAGAGTGCGTAACATTTTGGTACTAGCGATGGCAACTTTGCTGCTAGCAGGCTGCGGTGCAGTCAACGCTGGCAGTGCTGCCACAGTTGCTGGAACTGAGATCTCCGAATCTGCGCTGGCGGCCGCTATGAATGAGTTAACTGCTGAAGTATCCGCTACTGAACTTGGTGCATCTGAAGCTGAACTCACAACAACAGTTCTAAATCGTTTGGTGATTTTAGAAGTAGTTCGTAATTTGGGAGCAGAAGCAGAAGTTAATGTTAGTGAATCCGAAATCGCAGCCGAGCGCTCTCGAGTCACCGCGGATTTTGGATCTGAGGCGGAGTTAATCGAAGCTGGTCTGCAGCAGGCTATTCCACCCTCACTAATCAATAGCGTATTTGAAATCTCACTTTATGTTTCAAAGATCGGAACTAAGCTGCAACCATCTGGTAGTGAAACTGATAAATCAGCTGCATTTGAATCATTTCTTTTTGCCTGGGTAGATACTGCAAACGTAGAAGTTTCCCCGCGATATGGTCAGTGGGACAAAGCACAAGCGGCAATTGGTCCAACTACAAATCCGTTAGTTTTCTCACCGCAGGAGTAACTAAAAATGACAACACCAATTGAGTCGCTGTCTGGTGTTGCCAAATTAGTTGCGGTGATGAATGTGCTTCGCTCTCCAGGCGGATGTCCGTGGGATGCTGAACAAACTCATCAATCGTTGTTGGAGTATCTACTCGAAGAGTCACATGAATTAATCGAGGCAGTCGAAACCGGCGATCGTCAAGACCTTCGAGAAGAGCTTGGGGATGTGTTGCTGCAAGTAGTGTTCCATGCTCGACTGGCCGAAGAGCACGATAGCGATCCATTTGACTTGGATCAGATTGCTGAATTAACAGCAACAAAATTGATGTCCCGACACCCACATGTGTTTGCTGGCGAAGAAGCAGCATCAGCATCAGATGTTGAAGCAATATGGCATCAGCAGAAAAAAACCGAAAAAGGTCGCTCTTCATTGCTGGATGGAATTCCAAAGACGCTGCCAGCCTTGATGCATGCGACTAAAGTTCAGAAGCGCACCAAGCAACTTGAGATTCCAATTGATTTAAATCTTCCCGCTGAAGTCATTGCTGAATTGAATTCTACTGAGAGCATTGGCAAATTACTTTTTGCATTAGTTAATCATGCTCGAAAGCAGAAAATTGATCCAGAAGCAGCTTTACGAGCAGCGATTCGTGATTACGAAGAAAAAGTTAAATCAGCAGAAAACAACTAAAGCCCTAGCCGATTTTTCGCAGCAGCAATATGTGGGCTAGCTAATAATTGTGGCGGCAAGAATGAAATTGCATTACGCCAAGCTTTAATTGCAAATGTTCCTTGGTCATCCAAGATTGGCAGCGCTAGCACTGGTCCGAACAATCCTCCGCCATACATTTGCCGGCCCCAAGCTGGCAATAACGCAAATGCGGTTGCTGCTACTGATGCCCAAGCAGGGGCAGCCGGGGTGAGCATTCTGGTAGTTAAGGACATCGGTGGGAATGCAATAAATCGAGCGGCATCTTTAGCTTCTTTGCTTGCTGACAATACCGGCATGAATTCTTCAATTGCAGTTACTAATTCTGCTTGAGTTCGCGGCGCATCTGGTGCGCCTAGCAGTTCAGCTGCGATTACTTGCTCAGCAACGTATTTGTTGGCGTCCTTCTCTGTGATCGCTAGACCGGAGCGCTGAGCGGCGCGAAGCAGCGAATCGACAAAACCAAGATGTACCCATAACAACAAATCTGGTCGATCTACGCCCAATCGTTGGTGTACTTGTTTAACGCGCGCAGCAGCAGTTTCAGCTTCGGCAGTTGTGCCGAACGTGATAACCGAAATATATTCCGCAGTTCTAGCTAGTCGACCCCACGGATCTGTTTTATAAGTCGAGTGTTTAGCAACTCCAGCCATTGCTTCTGGATGCAGTGCCTGCATTAGCAATGCCCGAACTCCGCCTATCCCAGCTGCAGCATCGGCATGTAGTTGCCATGAAATACTTTCTGGTCCAAATAGCCCAGGGTCTGGGGTGGTTTGATCAGGTTCGCCATATACCAGCGGGAAACTAATTGGATTGGATGGCGTGCTCACGCCACCAGCGTTCCACGATTCTTAAATCCGCGCATCTTTAGTAGTTATAGCAGCCACAGCCACTACCCTTAGCCCGAAACTTGTGAAGGAGTCGTAGTGCCAAAAATTGCCAAAATATCCGCTCGGGAAATATTAGATTCGCGGGGAAATCCAACAGTTGAGGTGGATTTACTGCTGGATAACCAAATTACCGCTCGAGCAGCAGTGCCCTCAGGTGCATCAACTGGCGCATTTGAAGCACATGAATTGCGCGATGGTGGTGCTCGCTACCTTGGCAAGGGAGTAACCAAAGCGGTTACGGCAGTGGAAACTCAGATTGCAGCTGCATTGATTGGCAAGTTCGAAATTTCAGATCAAGCTGGGATTGACAACGCAATGATTGCGTTGGATGGCACAGCAACTAAGTCGAATCTGGGCGCGAATGCAATTTTGGGAGTTTCGTTGGCTGCAGCCAAAGCTGCTGCCGCAAGTTCTGGTAAGCCCCTTTATGCCTATTTAGGCGGCGCATCCGCAAATCTATTGCCAGTACCGATGATGAACATTCTCAATGGTGGCGCGCACGCGGATACTGGTGTTGATATCCAAGAATTCATGGTGGCACCAATTGGTGCAACAACCTTTAGTGAAGCGCTTCGTTGTGGTGTTGAGGTTTACCATAGTTTGAAATCAGTGTTGAAATCAAAAGGGTATGCAACTGGGTTAGGTGATGAAGGTGGTTTTGCACCAGATCTACCAGATAATCGATCAGCACTTGATCTAATTGCCGTAGCTGTTGAAAAGGCTGGTTATCAACTTGGCAAGGATGTCGCATTAGCACTTGATGTTGCGGCGACTGAATTTTTCTCTGCTGGAAATTACAGCTTCGAAGGCAAGTCACTAACTGCGTCCCAAATGGTGGACTACTACGCATCTTTAGTGGATTCATATCCAATGGTTAGTATTGAAGATCCGATGAGCGAAGATGACTGGGCTGGCTGGTCAGAGATTACAAATCGACTTGGTGAGAAAGTGCAACTTGTTGGCGACGATCTCTTCGTTACTAATCCAGAACGATTAGCAAAGGGCATCAAGGATTCAGTTGCGAATGCCCTATTGGTAAAGGTAAACCAAATTGGTTCACTAACTGAAACTTTGGCAGCAGTTGAGATGGCTCACCAGGCTGGCTACAAATGCATGATGAGTCACCGATCTGGTGAGACGGAAGATGTCACTATTGCTGATTTGGCAGTGGCGACTTCATCCGGTCAGATCAAGACTGGTGCACCAGCAAGAAGTGAGCGTGTTGCAAAATACAATCAATTGCTTCGGATCGAAGCTGAGCTAGGTAGCAATGCAAAATATGCGGGTAAAGCAGCATTTCCTAGATTCAAGTAATCGTGAGCAATAAAGCAACCCCCAGCATTAGACAGTTGGCAAATCTGCCAACTGGGCGTGGTGTCATTCTTGGGCTTACCTTGTTAGTAATAGTTGCTTCAATGGCAGTGCCAGCAAGAACCTTGCTGCAACAGCGATTAGAGATTGCTCAATTAGAGCGAGAGAATGCGCAGATGCTCGCCGAGGTGGAGTCGTTACGAGAACAAGTAGTTCGTTGGTCAGATCAGGCCTACGTGATTGCGCAGGCTCGAGAGCGATTAAATCTGGTAATGCCAGGCGAAATTGCGTATGTCGTCTTGGATCCAGCAGAAGCTGGTGAGGATGCAGTGCGAACTAAATTTGTTGCAGCTGAAGCCATCACTACTAATCCTTGGTATGCAAATTTGTGGCAGTCAGCAGTGATAGCCGGCTTGGGCGAAGCTCCACTTGGTGAAAAATTACCAGCATCTATGCCGGTTGAGAAAGATTAATTGTGCCTATCTCGGATAGTGATTTAGCAGCAGTAGCAAAACAAATTGATCGCGAGCCACGTGGTGTTCGAGCTGTTGCGTTTCGATGTCCGTGTGGAAAGCCAGCAGTGATTGAAAATGATCCTCGACTTCCTGATGGGGAACCATTTCCGACGCTGTTCTACGCCACATGTTCAAAATTAAATTCGGCGATCGGCACCTTAGAGGGCAGCGGTTTAATGAAAGAACTAGAAGAACAATTAGAAGTTGATTCTGAACTAAAAGCAAGGTATCAGTTAGCACATCAAGACTACTTGCAGCGAAGAAATGAAATTGAAGTGCTGCCCGAGAAGTTAGATTTCTCTGCAGGCGGCATGCCAACCCGAGTGAAATGCCTGCACGCCCTAATAGCTCACAGTTTGGCTACTGGTGATGGCGTTAATCCAATAGGTGAGTTAGCGTTAGCCAAACTTCCAAAGTGGTGGGAAACCGGAGCTTGCGTTTCAGATGAATAATGAAGTAGTAGCAGCAATAGATTGCGGTACCAATTCAATTCGACTTTTAGTTGCTGAAGTTCTGCCAGATGGCAATTTACATGAGCTGCATCGACAATTAGAGATAGTTCGACTTGGTGAAGGTGTAGATAAGACTGGCGAATTCTCAATTGACGCGATTGAGCGCACCGTAAGGGTTGCGGCGCAGTATTCCGATATTTTGGGAAAATTTGGTGCAACAAAAGTTAGATTTGGCGCAACGAGTGCAACCAGAGACGCGAAAAATCGCCATTTGTTTACTATTCCGATTGAGGAAATGTTTGGGGTTGCGCCAGAAGTAATCAGTGGGGATGAAGAAGCGACACTTTCATTTATTGGCGCAACAACATCATTGAAAACCCAAGGCAAACTTGGCAAGTCGCCATATTTAGTGATTGACATCGGCGGTGGATCAACTGAGTTTGTGCTCGGGGATGTTGCACCGACTCAGGCGATTTCGGTAAACATCGGGTGCGTAAGAATGGCCGAGCGACATGGCATGCAGGAAATTGTTTCAGCTGAAAAGCTGGCCCAAGCTTCAGCTGACATAACGGCAGCAATTGCAACTGCAAGCAGCAGTGTTGACTTGAAATCGGCTAATTCGATCATCGGGGTTGCTGGAACGGTAACCACCGTTGCGGCAATTGCGCTAGGTCACCGTAGCTATCAAAGTGAATTGCTGCACGGTGCGGTGATTTCAGCAAGTGATATCTCCGCAGTAGCAGCAGATCTACGCAAGATGACTCGTGCCCAAAAGGCGGCAATTCCCGTCATGCATCCTGGCCGGGTTGATGTGATATCAGCTGGTGCTCTGGTGTTGGATTTAATTATGGCTGAAGTTGGACTACCAGAATTAGTAGTTAGTGAACATGACATTTTGGATGGATTAGCGCTTAGTCTGGTGAGTTAAATGTCTGATCTGCCGCATCCAATTACAAAGCAAACATTCACTTCGCCAGTCAAACCTGGCACTGGCTGGCCAATGGATTTTGCATCGAGTCAAACTCCTATCGCAAAAACTGCTGCACAGGTAAAGAAGTTAACAAATACGAATTCGTTAACGGAACTTTCGGCTGCCATATCTGTCTGCCGAGCCTGTCCAAGATTGGTTAAGTGGCGGGAAGAAGTAGCCATTACAAAACGAAAATCTTTTGAGGATCAACCATATTGGGGAAGACCAGCAACTGGATTTGGTGATGAACA
>JBMTAF010000041.1:0-7778 GCA_049428425.1 Candidatus Nanopelagicales bacterium | reverse complement strand
TTGGTAATGGTTGGTGCGGTGCAGTCAATGCCCTAGGTTGATCTAATTGCCATTCACACCATAATCTGTCCGTTAGATCATTGGCATTTATTTCATCTTCCATCTGACCGTAAAAATCTGGGACAAACTTTCTTATCGTGACGCCCAGATTAAGTACGTTTAATTTTGCGTTTCGAAGCACTAACGGATCAAAAGTCCAAGTAATTGTCTTAATTCCTTGTGCCGCAGCGATCGCTGCCTGTTCATATTTAACTAGCGCACCAAAGCCACGACCTCGAAAATCCGGATGTGTTGCTGCCATATGCGAGTGCAAACCAACTTTTCCTGCTTGATTGCTGACAATTGCAATAGCGCCGGCAACAAGTTGGTCGTCTTCATAGACACCAGTCAAAACCGCGCCGGAGTGAATTAGCGCGGTGCCAAAATTCTGTGTGATCTGAGTAGAAGGCGAAGGCCAGGCTAGATCAAACAGCTCTCGCAAAGCCCTAAGTTCCGCTCCGGTGGAAAGTGCTCGCACCGCAGTGCCTGCCGCTGCTCGATCGCTGCGTTCGCGCCAATGGCTCACCCAATCCATAACGCACACGGTATCGTGTCGGCATGGTGAACCTCCGAACTGCTCTCGCCGACATGCAGACCTTGATTGAAACCGAATCCCCCAGCGCTGACTTAGCGGCTTGTCGAAATGTGGTCGCTGTTACTAACCAACTACTGACGGAGCGCCTTGGTTCAGCCGGCAAAGTAATCACAGTTGATGGACGCGATCATTTATGGTGGGGAGCTGAAAAACCAAAAGTATTAGTGCTAGGCCATATTGATACTGTCTGGCCAATTGGCACAATTAATGAAATCCCGTTTGCAATTAATGGTGATGTGTTAACTGGTCCTGGTTGTGTTGATATGAAGTCCGGCGTTGTGCAAGGAATTCATGCCCTGGCCAATGTAAATTCAACCGAAGTTGCGTACTTGCTCACCACCGATGAAGAGATCGGATCTGGTAGCTCTAGGAAATTGATTGAATCTGCTGCTGCATCTGCTAAGGCAGTTCTAGTTCTGGAATGTGCTCAGCATGAAGCACTTAAAACTGCTCGCAAGGGAACTTCAAATTATGAAGTTGTGGCACACGGCTTAGCATCACATGCCGGATTAGAACCAGAAAAGGGAATAAACGCCGGACTTGCGATTAGTGAGATAGCACTATCGGTTAGCCGAATTGGTAATCCTGAATTGGGAACCACAGTTACACCAACAGTCATTAAAGCTGGCACCACTACTAATACCGTGCCCGCTCATGCTGAGTTAAGTATTGATGTTCGAGCCTGGAGCGCCGAAGAACAGCAACGGGTAGATCGTGAAATTAAGGCAGTAAGTTCAACCATACCTGGAATTAAAATTGAAGTACTTGGTGGAATAAATCGACCGCCAATGGAAACCAAGATGAGCATGGATCTGTATAAATTAGCAACGGAAATCGCCCCAAGTGTTGGAATTGCAAATCTTGCTAATGCTGAAGTTGGTGGAGCCAGTGATGGTAATTTCACCGCTGCCATTGGTATTCCAACCATAGATGGACTAGGTGCGGTTGGCGCTGGCTCACATGCCAGAAACGAGTGGGTATCGGTGAGCGCAATTGTGCCTAGAGTGAATCTGCTCGCTGGAATGATAACCCGCCTGCTGAATGATTGAAAATTTGAGATAATACGCGGTCAACCAATAAGGGAGCGCCTTGTCTAACGGACCGCTAATTGTGCAAAGTGATCGCACACTGCTGCTGGAAATTGATCATCCAATGGCTGATGAAGCTCGAAAAGCTATTGCACCATTTGCTGAATTAGAGCGCGCACCTGAGCACATCCACACTTATCGAATTACTTCGCTTGCACTTTGGAATGCCAGAGCTGCCGGACACGATGCTGAGCAAGTGGTAGATGCCTTAATTAAATATGCTCGTTATGCCGTGCCAAATGCCCTGCTAATTGATATTGCAGATCAAATGGGCCGATACGGTCGATTGAAACTGGAAAACCATCCAGTTCATGGCTTAGTTCTGACCACCACAGATAAACCAGTTTTAGAAGAGGTGCTGCGAAACAAAAAAATTACCCCGATGATGGGTAAGCGTATCGACGATGAAACGGTGGTGGTTTTCCCAAGTGAACGAGGTGCGCTGAAGCAAGCACTACTAAAACTGGGTTGGCCGGCTGAAGACTTTGCTGGATATGTTGACGGCGAAGCTCATCCAATTGAATTAGCCGAAAACGGTTGGGCAATCCGTCCCTATCAATCACATGCCGTTGATTCTTTCTGGCACGGCGGCTCCGGGGTAGTGGTCCTGCCCTGCGGCGCTGGGAAAACAATCGTTGGTGCTGCAGCCATGGCCAAAGCAAAAGCAACCACATTGATCCTGGTAACTAACACGGTCTCGGCCAGACAATGGCGAGACGAATTACTTAATCGAACATCGCTTACTGAAGAGGAGATTGGTGAATATTCCGGCTCAAAGAAAGAAATTAAACCTGTAACTATTGCGACGTACCAGGTGATGACTACCAAGAAAAAAGGTGAATACGCCCATCTAGATTTATTTGATGCCCGCGACTGGGGATTAATCATTTACGATGAAGTGCATTTATTACCGGCTCCAGTATTTCGCTTCACAGCGGATATCCAAGCTCGAAGAAGGCTGGGTTTAACTGCAACATTGGTTCGAGAAGATGGCCGTGAAGGCGATGTGTTTAGTCTGATAGGGCCTAAACGATTTGATGTGCCGTGGAAAGAGATGCAAAATCAAGGCTACATCGCTCCCGCTGAATGTGTTGAGGTTCGGGTAACGCTTTCTGAAGACGAGCGTTTGAATTATGCGGTAAGTGAAGATGATTCTAAATATCGAATTGCGGCAATTACGCCTGAGAAAATTCGAACTGTTGAGAAATTGCTTAGCAATCATGAAGGCGAACAGATTTTGGTTATTGGTCAGTATCTAGAACAACTTCATCGATTAAGTGATGATCTGAAAGCACCTCTCATTACCGGTGAAACACCAATTAAAGAGCGCCAAGAGTTGTATCAGATGTTTAGAAGCGGTGAAATAAATGTTTTGATTGTTTCAAAAGTTGCTAACTTCTCAATTGATTTGCCCGAAGCAACTATTGCAATTCAAGTTTCTGGCACTTTTGGCTCTAGACAAGAAGAAGCACAGCGTCTTGGTCGAATTCTGCGACCTAAAATTGACGGTCGCTCAGCAACTTTCTACACCGTAGTCACACGCGACACGGTCGATGCGGAATTTGCCGCGCATCGCCAGCGTTTCTTAGCTGAGCAAGGCTATGCCTACCAAATTGTTGATGCGGCAGACGTATAAAAACTAAGGGCGACTGCAATGCAGCCGCCCTTAGTTGAATAGTTTGGATTTAGAAATCCATATCTCCGCCACCTGGTGCGGCAGGAGCTGCCTTCTCTGGCTTATCTGCAATCACAACTTCAGTGGTTAGGAACAACGCTGCAATTGATGCTGCATTCTGTAATGCGGAGCGAGTTACTTTAGCTGGATCAATAATGCCTGATTTGAACATATCGACATATTCACCAGATGCAGCATTTAGACCTTCGCCTGGGGTCAAACTGCGAACTTTCTCCACTACTACGCCGCCTTCAAGGCCAGCATTTACAGCTATCTGCTTTAGTGGTGCTTCAACTGCAACTTTGACAATTGCAGCACCAGTTGCCTCATCGCCTTCCAGCTTCAAGCCAGCAAATGCCTTGTCAGCAGCCTGCAAAATTGCAACTCCGCCACCAGCCACAATGCCTTCTTCAACTGCAGCTTTAGCGTTACGAACTGCATCTTCAATTCGATGCTTACGCTCTTTAAGTTCAACCTCAGTTGCCGCACCAGCTTTAATTACTGCGACACCGCCAGCAAGTTTGGCTAGACGCTCTTGGAGTTTTTCGCGGTCATAATCTGAATCTGACTTATCAATTTCAGCTCGAATCTGATTTACCCGACCTGCGATTTGGTCTGGGTCGCCGGCTCCTTCAACTATTGTGGTTTCGTCTTTAGTTACCACAACTTTGCGAGCGCGGCCGAGCATTTCTAGTCCAATGGAATCAAGCTTAAGACCAACTTCTTCACTGATGACCTGGCCGCCAGAAAGAATTGCAATATCTTGCATCATGGCTTTGCGTCGATCACCAAATCCAGGCGCCTTAACTGCAACTGAGCGGAAGGTTCCGCGAATCTTGTTTACAACTAAAGTTGCTAGTGCTTCACCTTCTACATCTTCAGCAATAATTACTAGCGGCTTTCCGGACTGCATCACCTTTTCCAAAATTGGCAGGGAATCTTTAACTGAGGAAATCTTGGAGTTAGCTAGCAAGATATATGGATCTTCCAGCACAACTTCCATGCGCTCAGTGTCAGTTACAAAGTATGGTGAGATGTAACCTTTATCAAAACGCATACCTTCGGTGAGCTCTAGCTCTAAACCAAAGGTGTTGCTTTCTTCAACCGTGATTACGCCTTCTTTACCGACTTTATCCATGGCTTCGGCAATCATTTCGCCGATAGTGGAGTCTGCAGCTGAGATTGAAGCAGTTGATGCAATCTGCTCGCGATTCTCAACTGGCTTTGCCATCTTGAGAAGTTCATCGCTAATTGCGGCAGTTGCTTTTTCAATACCGCGCTTTAGCGACATTGGATTTGCACCGGCTGCAACGTTTCGCAAACCTTCACGAACTAGTGCTTGCGCCAAAACGGTTGCCGTAGTAGTGCCGTCACCAGCAACATCATCAGTTTTCTTGGCAACTTCTTTAACTAACTCCGCACCAATCTTTTCGTACGGATCTTCAAGTTCAATTTCCTTAGCAATAGAGACGCCATCGTTGGTGATAGTGGGAGCTCCCCACTTCTTCTCTAATACAACGTTGCGACCCTTAGGGCCTAAGGTCACCTTCACAGCGTCAGCAAGAATGTTCATGCCACGCTCTAGTGAACGGCGGGCTTCCTCATCAAACGCAATAATTTTCGACACGGGTCATTCCTCTTTGGGTTGGGGTTATCACTCTATGGGTAAGAGTGCTAAATCCAAGCGTAGATAGGGATTAGCACTCCGTCAAATGGAGTGCTAATTTGTGGGGAAAATCCCCTGCCAGCGCTAGGCTCAGCGCTATGGCTGACCTGGTATTCGACGTGCTGATTGAGATTCCGGCTGGGTCGAGAAATAAATACGAAGTGGACCACCAAACCGGGAAGATTCGACTAGACCGAATGCTCTTTACCTCAACTAGATACCCCTGGGATTACGGATTTGTTGAAAATACTTTGGGACTAGACGGCGATCCATTAGATGCGCTGGTGATGCTGGATGAGCCGACTTTCCCTGGATGCATAGTCAGTTGCCGAGTAATTGGTATGTTCCGCATGACTGATGAAGCTGGTGGTGATGACAAACTACTTTGCGTACCTGCTGGTGATGTCAGAAAAGCAAACTTGCAGGATATTGAGGATGTGCCGGAATTTGATCGGTTAGAAATTAAACACTTCTTTGAAGTTTATAAAGATCTTGAGCCAGGTAAATCAGTAGAAGGCGCAACTTGGGTTGGCAAAGCCGAAGCGGAGGCGGAGATTACTCAGTCATATGCTCGCTATAAAAACAGCGCTCACTAAGTCAGATGTTGCGTAAATATCTTTCGTATGACCAAACATCTATTGAATCTAAATCGAGAACATCATTTCCGTTTACTGCCAAAATACCTGCAATCTGCGATCGGTGCTCAGAGGCGTGGTGCGCAGCTTGAGCCAAAATTGTTGAAGCAGTAAATGTCACTTTGGTTTCCCGACCAAAGGTTAACTCCGCTTCAGGAACAGTAACCAATTCGAGTAGTGCAGCACCATTTTGTTTAGTTTGCTCAATTAATTCTGGAATCTCAGCGATTGATGAGATTGGATTCCTGTCTCTAGTTGGAGACTCAGAACGCAGTCTTGCGATTAACATAGATTCCGCATCAACAATATGTTTTGCAATCGCGCCAACAGTCCACTCCGAATTGGGTCTAGTTAACTGAAGTTGATCATCTGTCAGCGTAAGTAGCGTGTTAAACATTTGTACATTTGCCCAGGTCGTATAACCAAATACTTTGGTGGTAAAATCTTGATTCATTTATCCCCCATGCTTCATTACTTGTGCACGACTTCAGTTGCTTTAGCTAAATAGCCTGCTGCCAGCAGACAAACTACTGGAAACATCATGGCTGTCGGAAGTGAGGAGAGCTCGGCAATGGCACCAACCAAACTTGGACCCACAAAATAAGCGGCAAGTGAAATTACGCCTAATCTGGCAATGGCAACCGATGGCGCAACTCCAGGAATTCGACCAGCTGCTGAAATAAATGCTGGCACCATCGGGCCAATCCCTAGGCCAGCAACAATAAATCCGATGCAGATAATCACTAGCGAAATTAATTCCAGATAAAACCCATTGCCCAACCTCGATAACTCAACGGCAACCAAAATGCTAACGCCGAAAACTATGCCACCGATATATCCACCAAGTCGAACAACTTTTGCAGGACCATATTTAGTCATCCAATAATCGCCTCTAAACCTGCTATAAATCATGGCTGCAGCAAACGAGCCAAACGCCAATGCGTTAATTCCTTTCGCTATGCCCATGTCTTCATAAAGCAAAATAGCGCTCCAATCACTTGCGGCAGCTTCTGGGATTAACGCGCCAACCATTCCCAGTCCCAGCAGCCAAACAATCACGGTTCGCTTTTCAAAGATCGGAATTTTTGGCAAAGTGTTTTCATCGCCACCACTATGAAAGTCCAAACTTGGTGGCAATAATCGGTTAACTGCCACCAAAAATATTGGAATTGATAAAACACCTATACCAATTAGGTTTTCGCTTGGCGTAGTTAGATACGAGATTGCTGCGCTGATCAAAGTGCCAAGTAATGAGCCAATGCTCCACGAGCCATGAAAGCTGGACATATAGGCGCGTTCTGATATCCGCTCGATAGCAACAGCTTGCGCATTCATGCAAACATCAAGACTGGCGTAACCAACCGCACCGATCATTAGTGCTACGAATAATTGCACTTGAGTGTCACTAAGCCCAACGCCAATTGGTCCTAAGCACATAATTACTGCAGACAAATATGCAACTGGTCTTGAACCAAAGGTGTGAATCAATCTTCCTGCCACCTGTGCCCCAACAATTGCGCCAAATGGAGTGCCAAGAAGCACTAAACCAAAAACACCGTTGCTCATCTGCAATGATTCTTTAATCTCTGGAATTCGGGGAACCCATCCCATTGACACAATTCCCATCACGCCAAAGGTCAACCAAGTTGAATTCCGCGCTCGCAATGCTAGAGATAACCTCACCAAACAACTCTAGCGGCAAGACGGGCAGAACGTTCCTCCCCAGAAATCTGCACTTAACAGCGGGTCCATGGCAGAAAAACATTTTGAACTTGAAGAGGAAGAAAACCTTTCAAGTACAATTACCGCCGCACGTCGTCAAAGTGACATCGAGCCCGGGTGACGAATCCGGGCTCGATGTTTTTTACTAGGACTGACGGGACTTGAACCCGCGACCGGCACGTCGTCATAGTGCTGCTCTATCCACTGAGCTACAGCCCTAGCCCAGCCAAAATAAACAATTCAGAATAAATAATTGTTGGTTTTCCACAATGAAATAGGTTTTATAAATGGAGCCCCCCGTCGGGATTGAACCGACGACCTTCCGCTTACAAGGCGGATGCTCTACCACTGAGCTAGG
>JBMTAF010000040.1:0-7807 GCA_049428425.1 Candidatus Nanopelagicales bacterium | reverse complement strand
GTGTAGGTAGCGCTGAAAATCGATTGCGATTTCGGGACCATGCTTTTTTGCGATGCTTTTGATTGGAGTTGGCCAAAATGAAGATACCCAACCACCATTTCTTCCCGAGGCGCCAAAGCCAACATGTTCAGCTTCGATAATTGCTATCTGCAAATTTGGCTGTGCTTTATGCAGAAAGTATGCGCTCCAAAGCCCGGTGTAACCAGCACCAACAATTGCTATATCTACATCTATTGATTCAGCAAGCGGTGGTAACGGTTGCCAAAGTGGAAGTGATTTCCACCAATAGGAGTTATTCATTTCAAGTTTTTTATGGCCGGAGAGACCATAACGCCAGCAGGCAGGTCAGCTGCCGGCACTGGATCCCCGAGAGAGGTATTGATCGGAATCTCGCCAGCCCAAATCGGCAGGTCAACATCTTCAGCCGGCTCATCATCGGGCCCACCCGTTCTGGCTTTGCCTGAAATATTGGTTAGCTCAATTGCTAACACCATTGTCGCGGCGTTCTCTTTTGTTGTCATTGTTCGCACCTCCTGCCACCTGCCAGGAATTAGGTTGTTGGTGAAAATTTCAAGTGCCAGCTCCTTTTGGTCGTCAGCTAGCGCAGTTGCAGTGCCAAAAATCATTACCGAGCGATAATTCATTGACGAGTGAAATGCAGATCGAGCAGCAACAATTCCATCAAGTAAAGTGACAGTCACACAGGCATTAGCCCCAGATGCTAACTTGCGAAAAATTCTTGAGCCAGTCGAGCCGTGAAGCAGAATTCGATCACCATCACGGACATATGCCAGCGGAATGACTATCGGAAAATCCCCATCGTCTGCAATTCCGACATGGGCAACCTGGCCAGCATCCAAGATTTCATAGAGTATTTCGCGGTCGAGAATCTCTCGTTCTGAACTGCGTTTAACTTTTAGAAATTCTGGTTTCAGAACAACTCCCATGCTTCGATCAAAGTTTTTCGAACCACTGCCGTTATCTCATCAATAACATCAGGACCAATTGTTAACGGTGGCGATAGCTGGATTACTGGGTCGCCACGGTCATCGGCACGACAATAAAGACCATTCCTAAGAAGTTGTCGAGATAGAAAGCCTCGGATCAACATTTCACTTTCTTCGTCATTAAAGGTTTCGCGCGTTGCTTTATCCTTAACCATCTCAATTCCGTAGAAGTAGCCCATACCACGAATATCGCCAACGATCGGTAGATCGTGGAGGGTTTCAAGCGATGAGCGGAAATACGCTTCATTAGCCAGAACATTTTCAATAACTTTTTCGTTCTCCAAAATATCTAGATTTGCCATGGCAACTGCCGCACCTACTGGGTGACCACCAAAAGTAAAGCCGTGTGGCATGAAGTTCTTCCCTTTACTAAATGGCTCAAATAGCCGATCACTTGCAATCATTGCGCCGATCGGGAAGTAGCCGCTGGTCAATCCTTTCGCACAGGTGATGATGTCAGGCTGTGCGTTCAATCGGTTTGAAGCAAACATTGCGCCAACTCGACCAAAGCCGGTAATTGTTTCATCCGCTACTAACAAGACATTATGGCGATCACAGATCTCTCGCACCCGCTGCCAATAGCCAGGCGGTGGCGGGAAGCAACCGCCAGAATTCTGAACTGGTTCAAGAAATACTGCCGCAACAGTATCGGGACCCTCAAGCAAGATCGCTTCTTCGATTCGATCCGCCGCCCAAATTCCAAATGCAGTTTCATCATCTTGTAGATGTAGCGGGGCGCGATAGAAATTAGTGTTAGGAACTTTAATTGCGCCAGGAACTAATGGTTCATATGGCGCCCTTGCAATTGGAATTCCGGTTAGTGCAAGTGCGCCTTGGGTAGTGCCGTGGTAAGCAACATAGCGAGAGATCACTTTATATTTGTTGGTGTGACCAGTTAGTTTGAAATATTGTTTTGCAAGTTTCCATGCTGTTTCGACAGCCTCGCCGCCACCGGTAGTAAAGAAGACTCGATTCAGATCACCCGGGGTGTAGGTAGCCAACCGATCGGCTAATTCAATGGCACCTTTATGGCCATATGACCAAAGTGGAAAGAAATCCAACTCCTGCATCTGCTTAGCTGCTGCATCGGCTAATTCCCTTCTGCCATGGCCAATTTGTGTTGTAAATAACCCGGCTAAACCATCAATAATTTTCTGGCCAGTTGAAGTGTAAACGTAAGGACCTTCACCTTTAACAATGATCGGAATCTCAGCATCTGGTTCGAGATAAGCGGAATGCCGCGTGAAGTGCATCCAGAGATGTTCTTTAGCAGCGTAAGTAAGTTCGTCGTGTGTGCGTTTATCACTTTCCGAAAGGCTAGTCATCTTGTTCCCCAACTGTAAGTTTGCTTATGGATTTTCAAATACATGAAAGTCTCAGTGCTCACTACGCCAGGCAAGTTTCGGATTTTTTGGTTCAAAAAGCTAAGAAGATGTTCATCATCTTCACATACGACTTCAACCATTAGATCAAAAGATCCGGCACAGATAACAACGTAAGCTGCCTCTGAAAACTTACTGATCTTCTCAGCTAATGCTTCAAGGTCGCCTTCAGCTTTAATGCCAATTTGAGCGGATCGTTTAAATCCAACCTGCATTGGGTCACTGACCGCAACAATCTGAATCACACCAGTCTCGGTGAGGCGAGCAACTCGTTGCCGAACTGCGGCTTCACTGAGCCCAACTGCCTTTGCAATCGTGGCGTATGAGCGCCGACCATCGGCCTGAAGCTGCTCAATAATCCTTCTTGAGGTGCTATCAAGTTCAATGGTTTTGACTTCCATCTACGGATTCTGTAGGTGAATTTGCCCTTTGGCAAGTCTTTTTATACCAAAAAACCTCTCAACCTTCGGATTTAGTTGTTTTTTGCGGTAACCCCTTCGCATTCCGAGTTTTTGCTATTACGCTACGGGGGACTTTTCGCGAAGGAGCAGGCTGTGGCCAAAATTATCGAGTCAATAATAAATGGTGAAGTAGTAATTGGCGGGGGCGAACAACAGGAATTGATCAACCCGACCACAGGTGAAGTTATGGCGCTTTCACCGGCAGCAACTCAAAAAGAAGTTGATGCTGCTTATAAGTCTGCAGAAGCTGGGTTCGAAGTTTGGCGTGATTCAACACCTGCCGAACGACAAAAAGCACTACTAGCAATTGCAGATGTACTTGAGGCAAATGCTGATGAGTTGGTTGCAATTGAAAGTGAGAACACCGGGAAACCTATTGCAGTTACAAACACCGAAGAAATTCCGCCAATGATTGACCAGATTAGATTCTTCGCAGGTGCTGCGAGAGTTTTGGAAGGTAAATCTGCTGGCGAGTATATGAAGGACCACACTTCGTTTATTCGACGTGAACCAATTGGCGTTATTGGCCAAGTGACACCATGGAATTATCCGATGATGATGGCGATTTGGAAGATTGCACCAGCAATTGCTGCTGGTAATTCAGTTGTGATCAAACCAAGTGATACCACACCGATGTCTACGGTCTACATGGCGAAAAAGATTTACGAGAATGGAATTCTGCCGCCAGGTGTTTTAAATGTTGTAACTGGTGATCGAAATACTGGGCGCATGGTGGTTGAGCATGCGGCTCCTCAGATGGTTGCCATCACTGGCTCAGTTAGAGCCGGCATGCAGGTTGCGGAAAGTGCTTCAAAACAACTAAAGCGAGTCCATTTAGAGCTTGGTGGAAAAGCGCCGGTAATAGTTTTTGATGATGCTGATATAGAAGCAGCGGCAGAATGGATTGCAGTTGCCGGCTACTTTAATGCCGGTCAGGATTGCACGGCTGCAACTCGTGTACTTTGCAGCAGCAAGGTGTATGACAAATTTGTTGGTGCGTTAGCTACCGCTGCAGCAGGAACAAAAACTTCCTTTGCTGGTGGACCAGCAGATCCAGATGCATTTGTCCCACCAGTAAATAACGTCAATCAACTAGAAAAGGTTCTAGGTTTCTTAGAGCGTGCACCAAAGCATGCTGAGATTTTGGTTGGTGGATCTCGACAAGGTGACCGTGGTTACTTTGTCGAACCAACGGTGGTTGCGGGATTGAATAATGACGATGAGATGAGTCAGAATGAAATTTTTGGCCCCGTGATTACCGTACAGCGATTTGATGATGAAGATGATGCCGTTCGCTACGCAAACTCGGTTCCATATGGCTTGGCATCTTCTGTTTGGACCAAGGATCTAGGGCGCGCTATGCGAGTAAGTCGGAATCTCGACTTTGGCGCGGTCTGGATCAATACCCACATTCCGATCGTGGCGGAGATGCCACATGGCGGCTTCAAGCACTCAGGCTATGGCAAAGATCTATCCATGTATGGCTTTGAAGATTACACTCGGGTAAAACATGTCATGGTAAAGACCGCTCGATAGAGATTTCGTAGTACGGTACCCCCACTCACCTAGGAAAGGCTGAAGATATGTCCAAGTTTCCATCCAACGGCTCAACCGCAGATGCAATTGCGAGAACTATCGCCTCGCAGATGATGAATCGTCGAAGGTTGCTTCAAGTTTCAGGACTTGCGGCTACAACAGCTGCAATTTCTGCCTGCGGCGTTGGCGGCAGTTCAGATAACACCGCACCAGTCGAAGTTGAGGACATGTCGGATACCGAAAAGGTAGTTGATTGGTCGAACTGGGTGGCCTATATCGATGTTGATGAAGACGCTGGCACAAACCCAACTTTGGATGAGTTTGAAGCGCAGACTGGAATTACCGTCAACTATATTGAGGATTACAACGATAACAATGAGTTTTACGCCAAGGTCCGTCCGCTGTTAGAAAATGGTCAGTCAATAGACCGCGACATTGTGACACCAACCGACTGGATGGCCGGCCAGTGGATTTCGCTTGGCTAAGAACAAGCATAGAACTATGAAAATATTCCAAACAAAGCCAATTTATATCCAGACTTACTTGATGTTTCGTTCGATCCAGGTCGCGTGTATACCTTGCCATGGCAGGGTGGATACGGTGGCTTGGGTTGGAATAAAGCTAAAGTTAAAGAACTTACTGGCTCCGATCAGTTAGTTAGTTTGGATGATTTGTTTGCCCCCGAGCTAAAGGGACGCATCTCAGTGCTTTCTGAAATGCGAGAGACAATCGGTTGCATCATGAGCCATCAGGGTGCTAATCCATCCGACTTCACTTCAGACGAGTTTTACAACGCAATTGATTATCTAGAAGCCCAGATTTCATCTGGCCAAATCCGTCAGGTAACTGGAAACGACTATCTAGCCGCACTTGAAAGTGGCGACATCATCGCGGCAATTGGCTGGTCTGGCGACGTGGCTCAGCTTGGCGAGGATTTCCAATTCGTGATCCCAGCTGGTGGTGGAATTTTGTGGACAGATAATTTGGTTATTCCAGTTGGTGCTCGTCACAAGAAGAATGCCGAAACGCTGATCAACTACTACTACGAACCAGAGATTGCAGCGCGTGTAGCAGCTTACGTTCAATACATCACGCCGGTTAACGGCGCGAGGGAAGAGGTCGAGAAGATCGATCCATCATTGGTTGACAATCCATTGATCTTCCCAAGCGATGAAGATCTAGCAAATGTACGACCATTCATGTTGCTTGATGCTGACACTGAGAAGGAATATCAGGACGCATTCCAGTCTGTAATTGGCAACTAGTTCGCCGCTGGCATTAAGGAGCGTGTGTGACCGCAGCAAATACTGCGCGAGATATTCAAGACTTGCACTTGGAGAATGTCACCAAGTCATATTTTGAAAATGTTGCGGTTGACAACCTAACTCTGACAATTCCAGCCGGAAAGTTCTTCGCGCTGCTTGGCCCTTCTGGTTGTGGGAAAACCACAACTTTACGTATGGTAGCAGGACTTGAAGAGCCAACCGCTGGAAAGATTAAATTAGGTGAACGCGATATCACCGACTTGCGGCCATACGAACGTCAAATCAATACAGTTTTTCAATCATATGCGCTGTTTCCTCATATGGACATATATGAGAATGTCGCATTTGGGTTAAGGCGTCGAAAAGACACTGCTGATCTTGATCAACGAGTTCGCGACATGTTGAAGCTGGTTGAGTTGGATGAATTGGCTCGCAGGAAACCGAACCAACTAAGTGGTGGTCAACAGCAGCGAATTGCACTGGCAAGAGCAATCATTAATCGACCAGATGTCTTGCTACTTGATGAGCCATTAGGCGCATTAGATCTAAAACTGCGTCGACAGATGCAGATTGAGATTAAGCGAATCCAACTTGAAACTGGAATTACTTTCGTCCATGTAACTCACGACCAAGAGGAAGCCATGACTATGGCTGACACCATTGCCGTGATGAATGCTGGACGGATCGAGCAGATGGGTGCTCCAACGGAGATTTATGAGCGACCAAGAACAGCCTTTGTAGCTAATTTCCTGGGCCAATCAAATCTGTTTGAAGGAATCATTCAAGGCCCAGTCGACGATGATTGCTTAGCAGTTAAAGTAGCGGATCAGATTTTTAAGATCCCTAAGTCAGCTACAAGTCAAACTTCTGGGCGAATTGTTTTTGGAGTTCGGCCGGAGAAGATGACAACTGAAGACGTGGATAAGCGTCGCAATGAATATGACAACTACATTCAAGGTGTCGTTATTGATGCATCCTTCACTGGCGTTTCAGTTCAGTATCTAGTTGAAGCCCCTTGGGGGCAGGAACTTACGATCTTTGAGCGAAATGTTGATGTTCGTGAGCTCGGCCGGCGAGGTGAGAAAGTCGATGTGCTGTGGCGTTCAAAGAATGTGTTTGTGCTTGATCCAGACAGTGACATCAACGATGGCCTTGAATATCTAGGCGAACCGGTTGCTGAATAATGCAGTTGATTCCAGCATCAAGTAAGGCAGTTTTCACGCAGCCACTGCGAAACACTCGATCCTTAACACCATATTTGCTGCTGATTCCTGGCTTGGCTTGGCTTGGCGTATTTTTCGTGATCCCATTCTTCTCCTTGCTAGTTACAAGCTTGATGAAGCCAGCTGGCCCAAGCGTGCTTGATGGTTATGTGAATGCTCTTGAGATTGCAAACTATTTAACTGCGCTGGAATCGTATTGGCCGGTTTTTGCAAAATCCTTACTTTATGCCGCAAGTGCCACCATACTTGCACTGATGATTGGCTATCCATTGGCCTATCACATTGCGCTTCGTGGCGGAAAATGGCGCAACTTCATGTTGGTGCTAGTTGTAGCACCGTTTTTTGCGGCTTACCTAATTAGAACTTATGCCTGGAAAACAATTCTCGCGGATGACTCATTTATCACAGTTGCGCTAAATACTCTGAACTTACTCCCGCAGGATCGAATTCTTAACACGCCTATTGCAGTAGTAGCAGGCATCTCTTACAACTTCTTACCGTTCATGATTTTGCCACTGTATGCCGCAATTGAGCGAATTGACCCGAGGCTTTTGGAGGCGTCAAAAGACTTATACGCCAGCCCAAGTGAGACTTTTCGAAAAGTAACCTTGCCGCTTTCCATGCCTGGTGTGGTATCTGGCACTTTACTTACATTTATCCCGGCGATGGGTGATTTCATTAACGCCTCGCTGCTTGGATCAACTCGAGATCGAATGATCGGTAACGTAATTCAGAGTCAATTCGTAATTGTTCGCGATTATCCGTTGGCTTCGGCGTTGTCGTTTATTTTGATGACCATAATCTTGTTTATCGTCTTTTTCTATATTAGAAGAGCTGGCACTGAGGATTTAGTGTGATGCGCACGATGACTTCATGGCTTGGCAAGCGGGCGACCGGGATATATGCGTTTATTGCGTTGTTTTACATGATGCT